>NZ_CP125298.1:0-300000 GCF_030412785.1 Paraburkholderia sabiae | reverse complement strand
TTGCGCTCTACTCCTTCGTATACCTGCGCACGAAAACGAAAGCCGCCCCCAAGGCTTAAACCGACACGCGAACACGCGCCTTCACAGACAGCACGAGCCTCTCCGATCAGATCGTCGCTTAATCTAGACCGTTCGCAACAGCTGCGGCCGCTGAAGTGCCACGCGGACCGGCTTAGAGGTAGCGGGAAATCAAGCACGCCGTTCGCAGGTCCATCCGTGAAAGTCTCAAACTGTGGGTGGCGACTGGGATCCCGTCGGTAGAAGGGCCCGGGGAGCTAAGAATGCCGCACAATTTCGAGCCAAGCCCTGGCGGGCCTGTGAGATTAAGCGCGTTGGGGTTTTACGTGTAATGGCTTGCCCGAACTGCGGGTCCTTCCAAGTATATGAATTTAAATAAGTTCGGGTGCGACGCAACTGTAGCCACACTTGCACGTTCCTGTTTTTGTGGCTACAGCGATACGGCATGCAAGCACAAATCGTTGGTCAATAGAGGTGTAAAAGAGATACGAAATAAGCGCTCATTCCGCCGGAGTAGCCTTAACACGTAATAGAAACGCCCCGCCCCCGAGAGCGGACAACACCTGAGGACCGTAAGCTTAAAGGCGCTCAATTCTCTGCGCCTTTCGCCTTAAATTACGCATTAGAAGTTGCTTCAATGGTAGCCATTCATCAAGGGTTGCCATGCGTATTTTCAGGAACAAGCGTCAGGCCGCGCTCTCTACGGCCCCAGGCTCCTTCGCCGAGGAAGATCCCGCACAGGTGATCTTCGAGACCAGCACCAAGCTGAAGGTTGAGGCCAATCGCTGGATGCTTATGGCCTTCGCAGCTATTGCGGTTGCCGGCGGCGCAGTGTGGACACGCCAGCCTCCGCCGTCAGTCACGAAGGTAGTCGGTGTGTCCGCCAACGTGAGCGGTCATCCGGTCGTGACAGAGCTCGTCGCATACAAGCCGGACTCGCAGGCGATCCGCACGAGCATGAACGAGATGGCTGTACGGTGGTTCACGATTGAGCCGGTTCTTACCGACAGTCTCAACACGTCCCGTATGTCAGCCAACATCAACTCGGTAAAGGCGCAGATGATCGGGGCGGCGACGGACCAGTTCAAAAGCTGGCTGCGAGACGACGCCCCTTTCCAGCAGATCACCGCCAACCCGAAACTGATTCGCGAAGTGAACGTGCGGAACATTGCACTGCTTGAGGATCAGACGGTTCTCGTTGAATTCACGACGACGACTTCCCAGGCCGGTGCGACGGGCAAGCCTGACGTGAAGTCCTACGCGCTGACTCTGCGCTATCAGATCGTTGCACCCACAGCGGACGCGGCGCTCACCAAAAACCCTTTCGGTATTTTCATCCCGTTTTTCCGTCTTGAGCGGACGGGCGGAGCTTGAGCCTCATGATCACGAAACCTCTACGGCCCGCGATGGGCATCGCCCTCACGCTTGCCGCGATCGTGTTACCGATGGCGGCCGCAAAGGCCAAGCGACCGGCAGATGCAGGGGCGATCAACACCGCAATGATCGCGAGTGATCCGATGAGCCCGGTGAATCCGTTTAACAGTGGCGCGGATCCCCTCACGATGCCTGGCGACGCTCGTATTGGCGTGTTCTCGTACAGCCGGGACCAGATATTTCGCATCCTTACTGCGCCGCTGAAGCTGACGACGATCGAGCTGGAGCCGGGCGAGAAGCTGATTGCGGACCCGGCAATGGGCGACAGCATCCAGTGGGAAATCGATGACGACAAGATGAACCATGTGTTCATCAAGCCGCATAAGCCGGATCTCGTGAATACGCTGCACCTGACGACAAACCGGCGCGAGTACGACTTCACTCTGATCGCGTCGCCGGCGGGCGGATTCTTTTACCAGACCGTGCGATTCCAGTATCCGCGCGCGCCGATGACGCGAGTGGCAGCTCGTGACGACTCGGCTGGCGCTGGCGCAGCGGGGGGTGAGCGCACGACCGACTCGGGCAACATCAGCGTGTCCCCCGACAAGCTGAACTGGGATTACTCGGTCGACGGAAGCGCTGAGTTCAAGCCTGAAGTGGTTTTCGATGATGGTCACTCCATCTGGATGCGAATGCCGGTAAAAGCGCAGACGTGGCCGGTTCCCATGTACAAGGATCACGGAGATCGGGTAGTGGGCAACTTCATCCGGCGCGGCGATTTTCTCGTTTTCCAGCGCCTTGCCGACGAGATCGTGCTCGTGTCCGGAAAGGATGAAGTGACGGTTACGCGCGGTCGGCGCCGCGTCTTTGGAGTGTTCTGATCGTGGCGAAGAAGAGCGACCAGAATGCGCCGACGCCCGAACAGGCGGCGCTCGTCAAAGGCAAGACGCCCCGCAACGCGATCCTGAGTATAGGTTTGGTGGCGGGAATCATCATTGGCGTATTGGGTTTCTTCTACGAATTGAAGGCGAGCAATCAGGCGCAGGAAGAAGCACGGCTGAAGAAGGCGAGTGCGCTTAAGAGCAGCACTGAAGCTCCAACGGGGAAGGGTTCGGACATCGATCAGATGATCCGCCAGCAACAGGAAGCCGCGGCGTCAGAAGCGGCGGCCGCGCGCGCTGCGTCCGACGCGGCTGCGACCCAGAAGCCGTCCGCCAAACCGATGCTGACGGGTAGCGACTTCCAGAAGGAGGTCGCACAGGACGGCGGCGACACCCGCGCTCTCGCAGAAACCAACAAGCAGGACGCGATCTACACGTCGTCGATATTCAAGACGACGGGCTCGGGTCGCAACTCCACTCAGCAGGCCTCCACTACGCCGGCTGGCGTTCCGTCGCTCGATGACTTTCGGGCTGCGCGTGCTTCGGCAACCGCGAACGCGCAGAATCCGGCCGATGCGATGGCACTTGCGCTCAGCAAACAGGGCCAGGCACCCGAAGACCGTGATCGCGCTTTCCTAAAGGACGCGGCGGCACAGGGCGGAATCGAGAGGACGACGTTCAACGGCCAGTCACGCGGTTGCACGCTGACTCCGCCTCACAACATCCACGTAAAGACGGTTGAAGGTCTGAATTCAGACAAGCCGGGTCGGGTCGCGCTCATGGTCGACCAAGATGTCTACGACAGTATCCGGGGTGACTGCCTGATGATTCCGAAAGGATCGTTCATCAACGGCGCGTACAGCGCGGACATCAAGGTTGGTCAGGAACGTCTCCTCGTTGCATCCACCAGCCTGCGTTTGCCGAACGGCAAGAGCGTGCCGATGAACGGCATGCAGGGCGCTGACGAGAACGGGTACGCAGGGTTCTCGGGCGACGTTAACAACCACTTCCTGGCGATCTTCGGTGCTGGCTTCATTACCGCAGTCCTGCTGAAAAGCTTCGACAACGGCTCGACTACCTCGACCACGGCCAGCCCAATCGGCATAACGACAACCGGCAGCACTGCAGGGCAGGTGGCTGCGACGACTGCACAGGCCGTGCTTCAACGCAATCAAAACATTCCACCGACGATCACAGCGCCGCCCGGCCAGAACTTCCTGGTGCAGGTGACGCAGGACATCGTCATGGAGCCGTACCATGACTAACCGTTTCGCCGCTGCGCTCGTGCTCGCCCTCGTGTGTGCCTCGTCGCATGCAGCGGTGATTGAGACGGTCATCAGCCCGAACAGCTTCGTCGTTGAAGAGGGCGGTCAGCGCTCAATGCTCGCGCTCACGGGTACGCCCGTCTATGCCTGTGGGCTGCAGCGCTTTGTTGAATGGGCGCAGCCTCTGATCGGCCAGCGTGTTGAACCGGCGAAGAGCGGCGCCGCGACGGTCGTGGTCGATGGCGCAACCGAGAGTCTGCAAAGCCTGCTTGTCCGGAGTGGCTGGCTTCAACCCGCTGTTCTGGGCGATGAGGCGCAAGCCGCACTCACCGAGCGGCGCGGTGGCTGGGCCTGTGCGTCTGCGCAGGCACCGTTCGATGTAATGCACACGAGCGTTGACGCCAAGATTCTCGCTGGCATCGCGCTGAATGAATCGGCGTACAACGGCCGCGCATGGCCTTGGACACTGAACGTCGCGGGTCGCGGCTTCTATTTTCGTACGCGCGAGGACGCGTACAAGGCTGTGCGATTTCTTCTCGCTGGCGGTCGCTGCGATTTCGACGTAGGCCTGATGCAGGTGAACTGGTGCTATCACCGGCAGCGATTCGCATCGCCATGGGACGCGCTTGCCCCTGCCACGAACGTCCACGTCGCCGAAGACATTCTCAACGAGAACTATCGCAAGACTAACTCCGCTGTGAAGGCAGTCGCGTACTACCACAGCGCCAATCCCCAGCCTGGCCGTGAATATCTCGCGCGCTTTATCCGGCATCTCTCCCAAATCGATCGCGGCTTATGAAGCACACGCTAACTCTCTTTGCGCTGACGGTGTTTTCACTGTCCGCGTCGGCTGCGAGCACCGATCCGCTCGACTTCGATTATCAGATCAACGGCAACCTAGCCGAACGCCCTGCGCTCGTATTCAACGATGGGACTGACACCTTTGTGCAGCCGCGCGCTGGCCAGCTGCTCAAGGTCGATGGTGGGCATCCTGAAGGCCCTTATATCGTTGTGCCAGGTACGCCCGATGTCGTGAGCTATTCGGTCGGTGGCGCCAGCGCTACGGCGCGCTGGAAGAAGGCGAACAGCTTCGCGGCGGATCGCGGCAACGGAAGCGGCGACATGCCTGCTGGATTTGCCGGATTCTCGAACCGCCTCGCGATCATCGGAAGCCGTTCGCGCCTTGAGAGCACCCGACCGATGAGCGCGACGCTGCCGCTCGCGCAACTGGTCAAGGCGCTTGTTCCGCAGGGATGGACGGGTTCGGCCCTGAAGGATGTCGATCTGACGACTGCGCAAAGCTACGCGACTCGCGATGGCGAGAACTGGATGCAATCTCTGGATCGGCTTCTCGGCGCGGATGACCTGTACGCGGATGTAGATTTCAACGCGCACCACGTCACACTGCGGCGGGGCGCGGCCAAATCCATGGCCGTGAACTATGTTGCGAGCGCGGCACCTGCTGTCGCGTCCGTGCCGCCGTCGGCGAGTCCGGCAGAACCGATTGAGGCCCCTGAAAAGTCGCCCCAGAGTGATGGCCTCGCTGGGTCCTTTGGCGCGGTCGCAATCCGCGACGGTGACGATACCCATATCCAGATCCGTTTCGCACAAAGGCCTGCAAAAGAACTCGTCTTTCGGGACATGGAGGGGCACTCCCTCAAGCCAAAATGGGATGAATCGAGCAATGTCGTGACGCTGAACCGCACTGACCGCTTTGTCGTGTCGAACGGTACCGACAGCGTCGAGGTGGCCCGGGTCGCAGGTCTCGTCTATTCGTTCGACGCGAAGAATAGCGCAGGACTCGAAGCGGTGTTCGACAAGGACGGGTCGACGTACTTCAAGTTTGCCGACACCATTGGCAACGTGAAGGTCTCTGACGCCCGACATCTTGGGTCTGGCGAACAGAAGGGGCGGTACTACAAGTTCAACGGTACAGCAGATCAGTTCATTGTGAATGCTGACGGCAACATGGTGAATGTGACGCGCAGTCACGACGTGAAGTTCTTCGACCGCCCTGCCGCCGTCAAGCCTGCGACGGCGCAAGCACCAACGGCGGCGGTGGAGAAATCGTGAAGAAGCTGATCCGTGTCGTAGTTGGCGTCGTTGCGTCGTTGTGTCTGTCGATCGCACAGGCGGATTGTCTCGATGATGCTGCGGCGTTTCAGCACATCAACAGCCAGCTCGTTCACGCGATAGCACAGAACGAGTCCAGTATGCGGGCGAATGCCGTTCACGTGAACACCGATGGCTCCGAGGACATCGGGTTGATGCAGGTGAACTCCGGCGAACTTCCCGGTCTCGCCCGTTACGGAATACGCCGCGAACACCTGTTCGATGCATGTGTGAACGCCTATGTAGGAACCTGGATTCTCGCGAGAAAGATCAGGCGGTATGGCCCAACCTGGAAAGCAGTCGGTGCCTACAACGCGTCGACGCCGTGGAAGCAACTGAATTACGCCAACGCTATTAATCGCCGCCTGCAGCGGCAGGGGCAATAAAAATGAACGTAACCATCGAACGCAACGACAGCGTGCGCGTCCTCGCACGTGTGCTCGCAGCTTTGACGCTCGCCGCAGTGCCCCTCTGGACTTATGCGGCCATCGACCCGGATCAGTCGCGTGTCGCCCCGCCGGCGGGCGATGGCTGGCAGATGCTATCTGCGCCCGCTGCCGTCCCTAAAGCGACATTGGGTTCGGTAAGTCCATCAACTCCAGCGGCGTCAGTCAGCGGGAAGCCCTCAATGGCTCCGACTGTTGCTTCGGTGCCCCCTGTTGCAGCCGTACCCACATCGCTGGTTGCATCGACAGCCGTCACCCCAGTAATTCTTCCGGGCACAACGGGTCCGGCACCCGGTGGTGTCCTGACTCTCGCTATCACACCGCAGGACATCAATCTGCGCAATGCACTGGATCGCTGGTTACAGCAACAGGGCTGGCAACTCGCATGGAAGATCGACGACGACCTACCGCTCGAATTCAACGCGACTTTTAGCGGCGATTTCGATTCCGTGCTCACGCAGGTTATGAAAGCCACCAATCACATGCGCACACCGACCCGAGTTTGCGAGCACACCAACAACGTAATTCGCGTGGTCGCCCGCGCGGCCAACTGCCAGGATTGAACCGATGCGAGCAAACCGATTTAAGGCTGCTGTTTCCCTTTTCGTCGCGTCCACGCTTACCGGTTGCGTGGTTTCGCAATCCGACGTGAACAACGCGTATGACTCGGCAACACACGACGCAACGCATGCAATGGCGGGCATGGGTGAGTCGATGCCTCTCGTCGAACATGTACCGACCGCCTTTCTCGGCGACCGGCCTGTCCCGGTCGCATACGAAGCGACTCTGCCAGCAGTGTTCCGCGAGAAGTCCGTCACCCTACCGGCGAATCTGCCACTGTCGAAGATCGCAACAATGCTTTCTGATGCGGCAGGCTACCCCGTGCACTTGAGCCCGGACGTCTTCATTCCGCGCGATGCCTTGATCGAAACTACCTCGGGCAGTGCAAACGGAGGCAATGGAGCTGCAAGGCTTTCGGTCCCGGGACTCGGACAGGCTGCGACGAACGTAGACCCCATCTACAGGCAGCCCGGCAACGCGAAGCTTGGCCAATACCTGCACAGCGTGACTGAGGACCTCGGTCTGGCGTGGAGTTTTGACGGCGCGACGATCAATATCTCACGCTTCGTGACCCGTACATTTCAGATCGCAGCTATTCCCGGCACCGTCAACGTCAAATCATTGATGTCGAAGGGGACCGATACGTCTACGGGTTCGCAGTCGACCGCGAACGGTACAACTAGTGCTAACACCGGTTCATTCTCCGCGGTTACGTCGACTGGCCGCGACGGCAAGTTTGATCAGATCGACCTGATCACAAAAGAGCTGGAAAGCCTGAAATCGCCGCTCGGCAAGATCACGGTTAATCCGCAAAGCCGGCTGGTTATGGTGCGAGACACGAAGGAAGCGGTTGATCGCATGAGCGAAGTTCTCACGCGTGAGAACGCGATATCGACGCGTCAGGTGTCTGTGCGTGTTCGTACGCTTCAAATCGCCCTAAACAATGGTTCGCAGGCGGGCGCAAGTGCCGACATCATCTTCAACAAGATCTCTAATGGTCTCGTGCAGTACTCGATCAGCGTCGTGTCGCCCACATCGCTTGCAACCTCGGCGGGTTCGGTTGGATTGTCGATCCTGAAGCCAAATGCGCCGCTCACGGGCACGAACGCGGTGATCAACGCGCTCAACACATATGGCAAGACGATCTCGGACAACACCCAGACGAAGATGACCCTCAATGGCCTCCCGATGTCGATCGGTTCATTCGAGACCAAGGGCTATCTGGCAGCAACTACCCCAGCGACGGGCTCGCTCAGCGGCGGCGCGGGTCTGCCAGGTCTTACACCTGGATCGGTCACCGTCGGTGACTTCGTGAACATCCTGCCGTCCGTGAATGATCACAACCAGATCATTCTGTCCTACTGGAGCGACAGTTCGAAACTGAACGGGCCATTTACGACGATTGGCACGGGCTCTGGTGCATCGGCACAACAGATCCAGTTGCCGGATATCGTGGGCAGCAAAGATGACCAGACGATTGCGTTGTCTGATGGTCAAACGGTCGTCATGTATGGTGCGGTGACCAACAACTACGATGCCTCCAGCAACAACGGTATCCTGGGCTTCAGCGGAGCGTCGAACAAGGCGAAGACGTTCCAGGTGATCATGCTGACCGCGAACGTCGTGCCCTCGATGTGAGCGGCGAAATGCATTTCGAAAACATTCCGACCGGAAAGAAGGCGCGGCTCGTCTTCGGCCTCGAATGGCGCGCATATGCAACGAAGGGCGGGGCTGGTGAACGCCGACGCTATGCGAAGGAACTCGACGCGACGCATTTCGTCGAGATCAAGGGAAAGGAAGAAACGGTAGCTGGCTTCTGCGCGCCGGAAGCGGCTGATCGCAAGGGTGTGAAGCTCTATTCCGCTGCAGCGCGCGTTGCCGATCTCGAACGCGTGCGGACAAAGCCAGCCGTTCTGGTACTGATCCAGGACGCACAGCGTGTCCACGCGATCCTCGTTGTGCGCGGAGCAGTCCGGACAGATGAAACCATCCCGCTCAATGCGCTAGGCGCGCGTCGCAATGCGCTTGAGGACGAATGTGAGCGCGATCGCGTCGAGCTGGTGACAATCGGCTACGGTGCGGATCTTGTCGATCTCGATGAGCCTTTTGCCGCAGCCGAACTGCTGCGAAGCAAGAGCGTCGGCCTCATCAAAAAGCTGCCCGTGAAGTTGCCAAAGGCGGTTCCGCTGGCAATTATCGCGGTCGCGCTGATCTACGGGGGAAGCGAAGCGATCAGCTATATCAGTCCGCCGCCGCCGGCCGCTCCACCGCCGACCTACATGCAGGAATATCAGAGCGCGGTCGCGCGCATGTTCGCTGGCTCCGTGCCGCTTGCATCTCAACTTGCCCCCGCTCTGCTGGACACATTTGGCCGCCAGGAAACGAACGTGGACGGATGGCAGTTTGAGAAGGCTACGTGCGGCGTCGCTGGTTCGTGCGCAATCACTTTCAAGCGCGAAGGGGGCACGTTCAAGGAATTCGACGCTCGCGCATCGGCGGAAATGCGCCCCGTCGTATTCGATGCTGACGGTCTGCATCTGACAATCAAAGGACCAGCCGTTCCTCAAATGCAGAGAGTTTCTCTCGCGCAGGCGCGGCAGTGGCCTACGGCGCAGATGCTCATCAAACAGCTGCAGACTGATCCGCAGCGTCTTTCGACCAAGCCAGACCTGCTGACGAGTCATGGGTATGTCGTGACACTGAGGCCACCACAACGCCTTCTCGCACGTCAGCCGAACGCGGGGGACGTGGCCGGGCCCATCGTCCTTGTAGGTGAGTGGACGATTGATGGCTATATGTGGCAAAGCCGGCTGCTTGGAAACCTGCCGGAAAACATGTCGCTCGACGCCCTTGAGCTCGAATTGAAAGAAGACGGCACTGGCGTTCACTTCACGGCGAAGGGTAAATACTATGTACTCCAATAACACCGCGCGCATCGTGGCGGCATCGCTTTTTGCACTCTGTCTCGCGAGCACCGCGCATGCCGATGAGAAGCACTTGACGCTGGACGACATTGACGGTTTGGCACGTCAAAATCTTGTCAACTCGATGCGCAAGACGGACGGGGCACAGGCACCCGCCCAGGGAGTGAATCTAAATGGATCGCTGGCGACACCATTGGCGAATCCTGTAGCCGCCCCAGTGGTGATTCCGAAAGCAACCAAGCCATCAAGCCCACCCGCACCGCGCGCTGTCCCTGTCACTTTCGTTGGGGCATACAGTGATATGACCGGGGCGCACGTCCTTTACGACTACCAGGGTGGCGTCTACTCCGCTGCGCGCGGAGAAAGGCTGATCAACGGCTGGGTCGTTACGCGCGTCGACGGCTACCACATCTCCGTTTCCGAAGGAAAGCGGACATGGACAGAAGTCATATCCACAACGTCGGCGTCGCCGCCGATGTTAGACGCCCCGGCTGTGCGGGCCATCACCGACCTCGGCGGGCCGCTCCCTGTGGCTACGAGCGTGGGTTCGTTCGGTTCCAACGGGAGATAAGACGATGAGTCTCTTTTCAGGTATCGAGACGGACGAGGATCAGGCAAGCGGTGGTTTTCTGAAGCGGTTACGCGGCATAAGGCCGACAGCATTTGTGGCGACGGGTCAGGGCGCAACTCGCGCCGCGCAAGAGCCGCGCTTTAGCGAGCCGACGAAGGCGATCAATCCAACGGTGTCATTTCTCGGTCGCAAGCTGTCCGGTGACGACATCACGGATGTGGAGGAATTCAAGGAATCAGATGGCAAGATAGCCGAGGTGCGCATTGCCGCGGCGGCTCCTGAGGCTCCTGCGTTGGTAGAGGAGCACGTCGCAATGCCATCAGTCCGCGAGCCCGCTGTGGCTCCCGCAGACAATTTGGCCGCGACACTGGGCAATGCGTATGCAGAGGGCGAAAAGGCCCTGCGCGAGCTGGACGAGATGATCGCAGCGCAGTCAAACCCTGTGGAGCGGCGTGCCACGGTTGCGACGGTCGCTGAGGCTGCTCGTCCTGCCGATGCCGCTGAACCAGTAGCGGTATCCAATGAAACCACCCAATCGTTGTCGCACGCATCAGCAGCATCAGCAGCATCAGCAGCATCAGCAGCATCAGCAGCATCAGCAGCATCAGCACGAGCATCGGCGCAGTCTTCCGCTCGCGTGCCTATCTCCGCAACAGCGCATCCTCAGGGAAGACCGAATCACGTGTCGACGACCCGGGACCACGAAGAAGACGATGACCAGGAGAATGATTCCATCAGCACGATGAGCGGCAGACCTGCGCTCGTGTCGGCGGAAGCGCTGCCGGACTTCAAGCGCGTCATTACGGGCATCGAAGCCGATTCGACGCTGCGCATATCGGCGGCAGTGCGCAAGGAATTCGTCGCAGTCGAAATACAACCGGGCATTGCCATCGTTGCGGCGACGGCACGCTTCAGTGAGCGCGCGCAGTTCGCCACGTTCCTTAAGGACCTCGCTGCCCACGATCTTCTCGTGCAGGAAGAGATGATCGCGACCGAGCAGGTTATCGCGGCGATCTATGAAGGAAAGCAGGGAAATCGGGATGCGCTTGTCAGTGGCGAGCGTGAAGCATCGCGCGCAATCGGCAACTTCCGGGACATCATCGAGGCGGCCCATGCGTACGGCGCGAGCGATGTGCATATTGAGCCGCGCGATTTCCTGGGGGAAGTCGAGGTGCGCTTCCGGGTGAATGGCGACCTCTACACATACCGGCGCCTGCCGAAGAACATCGTGCGTCGGGCGCTCTCCGCGGCATATTCGGATCTGGTCCAAAAGAATACGAACTCGGGCAACTCCTTCCAGCCGAGCGCGCCGCAATCGGCAATGATCCCGCTGGTTCTTGGGCGAGATACCGTCAACCTGCGATGGCAATCCGCATCGATGGTTGGAGGCTATGACGTCGGGTTGCGTCTGCTCGATGGCAACTTCAAGAACTACTCGGTGCTCATGCCCGAGCAGATGGGACTCTCGCCAAGCCAACTTGCCTTGATCGACACGCTCAACTATGTCAGTGGCGGTATTACGGTTCTGACGGGTGAAACTGGTTCGGGGAAGACGACGCTGCTGCGCGCATTGAGTTACATGCTGCCGGATCGCGAGCTCAAAAAGCAGTTCGCTGTCAGCGAGCCGTCGGAATATCCGTTGCCTTGGCTGTCGGAAATATCGATCATCCGACGCCCGGACGAGTCCGACGAGGAAGCGAACCGAAAATACGCGGAGGTCATCCGCACGCTCATGCGTATGGACCCCGACGACGTCACGATCTCGGAAGTTCGCGATCGCGTCGTGATGGGGCTCGTGTCGGAACTTGCGTTGACAGGCCATCCAGTGCGCTTCTCGTTACACGCAGGCGACATTATCTCGGCCGTCATGCGTATGGCGGGCGGCCGACTCCAACTTCCGATCGACGAACTGGCGGCGGAGGGATTTATCAATGCCGTTGGCAACCAGAAGCTGGTGCCGACCCTGTGCCCGCGTTGCAAGCTGTCTGCCGAAAAGGTGATGCCTACCGCTGACCTCGAGTTGCTACGCTCGAAGTTCGGCCTCGACACTTCGCAGATGGCTTGCCGCAATCATGCTGGTTGCGACCACTGCCGCCTCGACGGACTTTTCTCACGCGACGGCAAGGTTGCCGGCGGCACGATGCGACCGACGCTCGTGGCCGAACTGTACCGACCGACGCCGGAATTTCTAGAGCGGATTGCGGCGCGGGACTGGAGCGGCGCGCGCACTGTGTGGCGTGGCGAACGTACAACCGGGTTCGACAACGAGGATATGACCGGAAAGACGCTATATGAACACGCTCTTTTCAAGGCTTCGCGCGGCGAAATCGACCCACAATTCATCAACCGTTCCATGCAGTCCTTCGCGCAATACCGCGTGATGCCGGGTGCAGACGGGAAACTCCAACAAGGTTGATATCCGTCATGCTTAGTTCGTTGATCGCCATGCTTCCCGAAGCAGCGCAGATGCGTATTGCCCGTTGGAGGTTTCAGGGTGTGCGTGAGACTTTCTACAAGGAAACACGGCTTGATATTGAGAAGAAGGGGCTACGGGACGTGGAAACTCTGCGCGAACGTCTCGAGACCTACGAGAACCGTAACCGGAAACGCGACCGCATCGAGTGGAAGGTCTTTGCGCAAGTCCGCGAGCGTCTCGTAAAGGGTGATTCCTTTTCCGCCGCCATCAAGCCGTTCATTCCCGGCGACGAGTACACGCTTTTCGATATCGCGGACGAGTCGACTCAGAAAGACGCAGTGGCCAGAGGGTTCGAGCTTGCAGAGATGGCCGCGTTCGCCAAGCGCACGCTCTCATCGCAAACCGCATTGCAGGTTGCCTATCCGACATTTCTGCTGGTCTACCTCTACGGCTTCTGCATGATGTTCGGCGGAGTGATTTATCCGCAGATTGTCGAGATCAAGCCGCTGGACCAATGGCCTGATGCGGGTCGTCTGCTGTTTCATATCGATACCTTCGCCTACGAGTACTGGTGGATATCTGCCTCGCTGGTGATCGCAACGATCGCGCTGTACTTCCACACATTGAAGCGCTGGATCGGTCCGCTGCGTAACCGCTTCGACAGGTTTCCACTCATGTGGCGAAATCGTCGCGACATGCGCGCAGCGCTCCTGATCGTTTCGCTGGCAGGTCTGTTCGATTCAAACCTGACGCTGCGAGCGGCCATCAACCGGGTAGCGCAATCGTCGGACCCGTGGATGCGCTGGCATCTGACAACGATGAGCAAACGCCTAACGCAGCGTCCCGATCAACCGATGCGCGCCCTTGACACGGGCATCTTCTCGGAAATGATCGTAGACACGATTACCGATGCGGCGGGCCGGGATCAGTTCGAAGCGGCGATCAAGTCGCTTGGTCGCGATTCGCTCGCTCGCGTGGTCGAGGCTGTGAAGCGAAATGCACGGCTAACGCATTACGTTCTGCTGGGCTTGGCGGTCATTCTCTTTCTAAGCATCGGCGTCGGTTCATACGTCGTCACCGGGGCGGTGAACATGAGCGGCGGCATTCCCGTCGCAGGCTCGCAGTAAGTCGTCGATCGTAGACATTTTTTCCACGCTTTCAGGCGTGAACATAGGGAGATTTTATGCAGCAGAAAAAGATTGACGGCGCCCGTCGTTTGCGTCTGATCCAGATGGGCCGTCGCAGAAAGCAGTCGGGCGAACTGTCGCTGATCGAGGCCGGTGCATACATGGCGGGCGCAGCGCTACTTGCGATCGCGGTGATCAAGGGCGGGAACTACGTCTACACCCTGATCAGGTCGTCGCAATTCACGAGCGAGGCGCAGATGTTCCATACTGGCATGCTGAATGCCACGCAGAACGACGCCGACTTCTCCAGCGAGACGCTGACGACGCTTGCCACGAACCGCGCATTCGACTCGGCAGGAGCGCGCCTTGCGTCGGACAATTCATCGTTGAAAGGGATCTTCAACCAGCCAGTAACGATCTCCGTCGGCACGCTAAGCACTGCAAACGACTCACTCATCATGTCGTATGAGGTTCCTGCGGCGATATGCTCGATGAGCGTGGCCGCGTTGACGAACACGTACTCGCAGGTTGCAGCGAACGGCACGACGCTCTCGGGTCCCAATACGACCTTCAGCAGCACTACCGCTGGCACGGCATGTCGGGCGGGCGGTGCATACGCGACTCTTCAGCTTTACACGTCGCGCACGTGATCCGGGGCAGCCATGGCAAGCTTGCTGGAGATGATGTTCGTCCTGCTCGGTTCAGCCATTCTGACGGTGCAGGCGATCAAGGCAGATGTCGCGAATACTCGTGCGACGATGCTGTCGCTCGAAGGCCAGAACCAGGCAACACTGGTGATGGCCTTCGACGCGTGGATCTCTGACAACTTCGGAACGGTCCTCTCGCAGTACACCGCGTCGGGTAACGTGTCAACGTTGACACCGCCAACCATTGCGCAACTTGTGACGGCCGGCAATCTTAAACAGGCGCACAAGGCCGGCCCGTTTTGGGGCGGCTCATACGCAACGACTATGACCATGGTGCCAGCCGGGTGCACGCAGGCGGCTGGAAATTGTAGCGTCGCTTTTACGATGTACTCGACGAATCCGCTACTGAAGGGAGGCAAGCCTGACGTAGGCGGTGCCGCTCAGGTAGCGCAGGCGGGCGCCAAGCTGGCGGGGACGAGTCAGTTCGGCTATTCAAACTCCCAGAACCCCAGCGTGATTGGAGGCATCAATGGATCGTTCACTGCTCCCAACCCGCTGGGTGCGAAGGCAGCGACTGTCCTCGCGACGAACGGTCCTGGCACCGACGGTGGTTCGGTATACATCCGACGCGACGGGAGCCTCACATGGACGGGCGACCAGAATGTCAATGGGGTGAGCCTTCACAACGTTCAGAACATCGACGCGACGGGAACGATTGCAGCACCAACACTGGCTGCATCGAACGTCGCTGTGAGCACTGCAATTCGAACACCGTCGACACTCTACGTTCAGAATGCGGCTGGCACGGCACCGGGGCCGCTGGACGCCGGCGCGGCCGCGGTCCACGGTAATGCAACGGTCGACGGATTCGTAAAGGTCGGCAATCTCGCTGTGCCGGGGAGCGCGTGCTTTGGCACCGCTATGTCCGCCAACAGCGATGGATCGGGTCAATTGCTTCAATGCCTGTATGGGACATGGTTGCCGATTGGCGGTCGTATTCTGCGCATGGCCTATTGGCAAGTCGTACATGGCACTGTTGTTCCTGCGCCGACGTGTCCCAACGGCGGACTCCCGCAGATAGAACTGACGCCGCAAAACTTTTCCGTCGACCCGACAACGGGCGTGAACTTCGGACCGGTGGCCGGCACCGGTCCGTGGACGATCCTCATATACGACGGTGCTGGTGCGCCGATTCCGGGCGCGAGGGGCGTCGTATCGACCTATTGCGCGTACTAAATCCCCGAAAACAGAAGGGTAATGAGATGAAACGCTGGAAGAATATTTTGGCTATGTTGTTGATGGCAACCCTGCTGGTCGTGGGGAAGAGCGCGACGGCCACGCCCGTACTGTGCTCGGCAGGCTATCAGGATTCGACGTGCGGCGCACCTGTTAGCCACGCAGCCATTCCGCAGACTCAGTGTTCGACAGGTGCTGGCTGGACAACTGTTTCTCCTGCTGTGTGGCAAGGTGCACAGTGGTCCGCCCCGCAATGTAACTACGCGCCCCCGCCATCGTGTCCGCCTGGCTATACCCAAGCCTCGTCGCCGTGGTGGACTGGCTCATCATGGGTACCTCCGACGTGCAATCCGCCTGCTCCTCCGCCATCGGATGACGCTGATCCTGTTGGCTTCTGCACGCCAAGGCTCGCGCAACCCGGATACTCGGGGCTTTTGGCTCAAGCGCCGCTGGTCTCCTGGCCAGAGTTGCTCACAGGAACTCAGAATAACCCGTACGAGGGGCAACTGGTATATGCATGGTACATGACGGGACCGACCTATTCCCTCACCTGCCGCGACACCAATGAATATCAAGGGTTGTGCTATTTCAGCAGCGTCGATCACCACTACTTGGGGTCTGCTATTGTGAAGTCCAACACCGGGAATGGCGGCAACTGCAACCACTAACCGGTTAGACCGCGAAGCTGCGTGAAAGAAAAAAGCCGACCGGGTCGCCCTGGTCGGCTTTTTTTCTTCGTTATGCCGGTCGATTAGCTCGCGCCGGTCGTAAAGTTCCACGTCTTGCTCAGCGCCTTGCCATCTCGTGCTCCGGAAAACGAAACCGTGTAGGTCGTATTTGCGGAGAGCGGAGCGAGAGGCAGCAGGATCGCGACGCCCGGATAAAACTTGTTGTTCACGTCGGCCGTTGCACCCGTCGAACCTGCCAGTGCGGCGCTCGATACGATGATACGCGCTGGCACCTGCGTACCGTTTGCTGCCGTCAGCGTGAAGTTGCTGACGGTCAGCACGTCACCAGGTGACGCAGCGTTGACGCGAACCATGATCGGACGGCCGGGGTTTGCGAGATCCGGAGCCGGGTTCGTTGTTTCAGGGGTCATCGCGAGTTCAACGCCCGTGTCGTTCGTCAACGGCGACACGGCCACGGCGTCCGTCGGCATTTGCTGGCCACCATAGATGTAGACCGCGTTAGCCTGCGGCGCGCCGACCACATTCGTCACTTCACCGAAATCGAGCGAGCAGGTGTAGTCGACATACGTGCCCGAGTTTTGCGTGAAGCCGATACCAATCTTTTCCACGCTACTCGTCAGATCCTGGAGGTGATACACCGTGTCGAGCAGACGGCTCAGGCAGTTCTTCGCATACGAAGCTGCGTCCGCTTGCGGGATGCCGCCGGCGACGTCCTCGGCGATCCATTCGGTAACCGGTGCGCCAGCCTTCTGAGCGCGGCTCAGTGCCGTGTCACCGTAATAATTAGGCAGCGACGACAGTTCATTGTGCGACAGGCCCGTGATAGCGCCCGTTCCGATGTTCGTGTTCAGGTACAGCGCGTGGGCTTGAGCCGCCGTGTCGAGCGTTGTGTCCTGGGCCAAGAGGCCGACACCCATCGAACTGCGGTACGCGTTCAGCTGCGAAAACGCTTGCGCCTGCATCGTTCCGCCCGTGTAGGTCGCGGGAGGGACGCTGGTTTGGAGATTGCCCCCGGTGTTGGCCGGAGGCGTGACGGGCGCAGTGGTGGTTGTCGGGCTTCCGCCGCCGCCACCACCGCACGCCGAGAGGGCGAGTGCAGCGGCAAAGGAAAGAGCGGTCAGTACATAAGGCTTCTTTTTCATCTTCTACTTCCTCGGAGTGGTGGTTGGCTGTGCCCTTTGCACAACCGTACTTTCATCTTATCGAGCGCATTTCGAAGTCAAGGCAGACACGCCTGACTTGCGCTCGTTATGGTTTACGGTCCGCGACGCATTGTAATGGCGGGTAAGGATCTGTCTGAACGCTTCGTTGTTAGCGCGCAACCGTTTGCTGGCGGCCGCGTGCGCTTCCTTTGCGGGCCTTGATGCGTAGTGCAACAAAAATACCAAGAAGCACAACGCCCGCTGCGACTGGCTGGGATTTCCCGATCGTTGGTAGCAACAGCGATCCGCCCCAAAGCACTATGAGAAAGGGCATAAGACGCTTGAATACCTTGCTGTCAACCATGACGGCAAGATAGCTGCTCTTACGGCGGCACGTTGCTGCGTATTGTTCGTTGGATCGCTCGAGATCGAAGCTTCCTGCGTCCTGCGCGGCCGAACGACCGGCAAGGTAATGGCGTTCGTATCGCTGGAAGCGGAAGTCGCCACGGCCTCGTAGCCAGGCCGCGACGCTATCGCTGAAGAGATGGGCGAAGTCTTGCATTTCAGTGCATGACGTCGGAGAAAAACTCGACCCCTCCGACGGCGTCAGCGATGCGTTCGCCGTCTGCTTCGGAGTGGAACGATCCCGTTTCTGGGTCACGCCAGCCGAATTGAGCGCGCCCGTCACGAGAAAAGACTACCCAACCAGCTTCTACAGGAAATGTCTCGGGCATGTCGGTCTCCTTCAATCAGATGGACGTTTTGCGCTTGCTCGCCTGGGCCTTCGTTGAAAGCAAATAGTTGCAGCCAGGGCAGGAAAAGTCTTTCGCCAGTTCGATCTTTCCTTCACTGTTCGAAAGCACGTAGTCCGTTGAGCAACCGCGGCACGCGGCGATCGTCAGGCGCGAGTCCATGGCCATCGATCGGGTCAAATGGTTAGCGCGATCGGCTGTGATCATCAGGTTCTTGCCGAACATCTTCGCCATGATGTCGTTCGCTGAGATCAACGACTGCGGGATGTTTCCGCCAGCAGCCAGGCCGTTTCGATACAACCAGACGTAGACGGTCGCCTGAAGCCGGCGCACGGCGTTATCGACGTACCAAGGCAGAGAATTTGCTCGGCAGCCGCAAGGCGAGCTCACACCGTGAATGTCCTTGTAGGTCGTCCGCGCCTTGTTCGGGTTCAGATTGAACAGGTCGATCGCGGTCGATGCACGGCATCCCTGCGCCATCATGAGACGCGCGTAGATTTCCTTGTCTTCACGCTCGAGGCGCAGATCTGTCCAGATGTGCTTATAGGGAAGGCTGTCGGTGCGAACTGGCGATGTGCGCATGAGATAGTGGGCAACCGTTTCTTCCGTCACCCATCCAGCTGCATATTCCATCCAGAAGTTCGGGTCGTCGAAGCGCCATCGGAACAGCGGGAAGCGGATGGAGCCGATCGCCTTTTCGAGACGGGCCATCGGCAATTGCCTGAGGTAGTTTGCAAGTTCAATCGAGACGCCAAGCAAAGGCACCGCGAGCATGTTCATGTGCAACACGTCCTTGATGAGTTGCACATATGCCTGGTTGTAGTGGTAAATGTCCCGGCTTGTGATCTGATCGAGGCGTGGCATGGCCTCCGTCAACGCCTCGACCTTCTGCGAGGACATCACGCCGTCGACGAAGGATTCCCAGTCGCGTGGATCGTCGAGAACCGGCGCGAGCGCCATGAACGGCATATTCATGAGAGTCGCCTTTGCACCGATGTACTTCTCGAACGTTTCCATGTCGGGCAGCGACAGGGCGAACACGTTCTCCATCTGACGGTGCGCCGCGAGCGCGCGGCGCATGAAGTCGGTCAGACCAAAATTGGCGCGCTGAATTTTTTCGACTAACCAGGCCGAAAGCAGAAGGTTGGTCGGCTCGCTTTGGCCGCGCATTTGTTTTTGCATGATTTTGTCTTTTTCTTGTTCACTCACGAGCGACGGAGCGTCGCTCACCCCGAGCACAGTTTGATCTAGTGCGCCTTGCGGTTCAGCGCAGCTTCAACTTCAGACAGCGTTTTGCGCATTGCTGCGCCGAGCGCTTCGAGTGTCGGGTTGTACTGTTCGGGGTTGCTGGACGCCTGAACTGCAAGCTGAACGGTAGCCATCTTTCCGGACACCTCGCCCCACGCGTTTGTGAGATCGTCAAGTGCGTTCTTTACTGCTGTGGCAGCCTCGCGTTCCGACTGCTGCGCCGCAACGTTGGCGCGGAGACTCTCGATCTCGTTTGAGAGTCCATCCTTTCGTTCTTCAAGCCTTCTCAACTCGACCATCGCATCCGCACAGGCGTCTGAGAGGTTCTTATAAGCGTCAGGGAGCTTTTCGACGGGAACTTCCACGCGCTCCGTTTTGGGTTTCGCCGCGCGCATCGCCATCAGTTCGGCGGTTGTCTCGGTAAGCGCCTTGTTTTTGGCCGCAAGTTCCTGCTCCAGCGCGGGATAGCCGGAGGACCGTTGCGCAAGCAATTCCTGCAGGTTCGCAATGCTTCTGTCCTGTTCGGCGAGGTTGCGCTCATGTCCCGCCAACTGCTCCATCAGATGGCGGTTTTCGCGCACGCTGACATCCAGTTGGAGCTTATTGTCCGCAAGCAGGCCTTCGAGGTTGTCCAGCTGCTTGTCGCGGTCAATGATCGCTTCGTCCTTGGACTGAAGCTCCTTGAGCATCGCCGCAACGTCTTCGCGGCCCATCTTGGGGTCTGCGTTCTTCTTTTCCTTAATGAGCTGGATCTGTTCGTCAGTCACTTCCGGAGTGGCCAGCAGATTGAGTTCGCCGAAGCTGAAGATCTTCACGGCCTCAGCATCGTCGGCAAATCTTTGATGGCAGCGCATGTAGTTGTAAGCGCTTGGGCGGGTGATACTCAGAGCCTCGTGGAAAAAGTCCAGGCAGAGCGACGCGCCTTTTCTTCGCGCCTTCATCGAGTCGCCGACCTTGCCGGTGTGGTGGGTGATCGCGGACTTCATCATTTGCGAAAGGTGTCCGCCCAGAATGACCAGTTCGGCGACCACTTTCGACCGCGATTCCGAAACGGACATCATGTGCTCGACGAGCTTTGCAATGAAGTCCGCCGATTCGGGGCCCGCCCCAAAAATCTTTTGTGCGGCGTTCGCGATGTTGTTGCGCGTGACGGCGTTTGGATCCTGCAAGCTGAATACGAGCTCGTCCAGCGGATCAAATTTCGTAACGTCATGCACGGCTGCTATTACAGGCGGCCTGCCTGCGAGCTTGATTTCCGTGCTGGATGTCTTGCTTGTTTGCATTGTTCTCTCCAACAGTTAAATACACGACCACCCCGGTCGTACAAACAACAGCCCTTTACTGCCAAGGGTGACCAGCTTGGGCGTTTGCGGCTATCGAGCGGCGTCGGAACGCAACGACGACTTCCTGACTCTTTCTTTTCTCTGCGGCGTCAGGCAGGTCGTTACATATGTAACGAAGATTAAGCTGATAAAAACCAGCCGATTCCTGGAAAGAGGGGGTTTTCGACTGCTCTTTTCTCTTTGATGCACCGGAATGCCGGCGGGCGTAATCGTTTAACGGTCACATATCGGAAACATTTAGTAGGAAATTCGAGGGTATAGTCTAGTTGACAAGGAAAAAATTACCTGCTCACGAGTGCCTTGTGGTCGCGCAGGTCGGTCTCGCTTCTTCGCACCAGCAGGGTCACGGCGGCCATCGCTTTCTGAACGTCGACGGGTCGCAGTCCGGCAAATGCCTCGCGTCTTGCGCGCAGCCATTGCGGCAGGTCGGCGAGGGTCAGCAGATCGGAGTGCAGTGCGGCATCCAGCGTTGCCAAGGGCGACGTGAAGAGGCCAGCACCCGTCACCGGCCAGACGGGCGGCAGGTTCAAGCGGAAAAATTCGATCTTCGTCCGGTTCTGCGCTATAGGGGACCGGCGATCTACCGCGCGCAGATCGGCGCCAACGCGTGTGAGCATGCCCTGCGCGGTCGATGGAGCGATCCTGCCTGACCAGTTCTTCGTCTCGAATACGAAGATTCCGAATGGAGTCACGGCGAGATGATCGATCTCGGCGGTCGGAAACGCTGTGCCTTGCGCATGCTCGATAATCAGCGGCGCACCCAGCAGGACGTAATCCGAACCGCAGAGCCATTCCAGCGTCTCTTTCAACTTTGCGTGCGCTGCTGCCTCGCCCTGTGCGCCCAGCGCTTCCGCGCGGCTCAAAGGCTTCAGCCCTTGCCGGGTGACGTTGGTGGGCTTCTTAAAGCGGCGGACTAACTGGTAGGCGACGCCTATCGCAAATGCTATCTCGAGGAACATCGCGGTGCCTTCGTCGGTGTTGAACTGGAAACGTCGGTTGTGAAGTCAAGGCGCCAGAAATTGCGAATTGGGATCGGACGCGAAAGAGCGTACGTTTTTCGCAGCTTTCCCGCACACGCTATGCGCGCAGAGCCGTAAATTTCAATTAACCACCGCGTTTCCTACGCATCGAAAACAGGCTCTGCGAGCCGCGCTTGCATCCCTGCCTCTCAAGTTCTCTCCCTTCGTTGATTGCTGTTTTCGCCACGGCTCGGCTAAGCCGTGACGAAAGCGTCTCTCCGCGCATCAGCTTTCCCTGCTCACCCGAGCATCGAAACCCCTCCAGCGCTGACCAGCCTGGACATCCCCTAGTGCGTTAATTTTTCTGGAGAGAAAAATGCCGAATCAGTTTGTTGCGAAAGCGACGCGCACGCCGCTGTCGTTCCTTCTTGTCTGTATCGGGTTGTATTTCGCGGCCCATTCGTTTTTTGCAACTCTGTTCGTTGGCTACATGGTGTTAGTGTGGATCAAGAAGTCGATCCGCGATGCGCATCGAGCAGATGTTGAGGCTAGCGATGCCAAGGCAACGCCAGCGGCCGCAACGCCTCAAGCAAAGCCTGACGAAAACGTGACCGCTACGGTTACGCCTATCAAACGACAGTACGCAAAGTCGCCTGTCGTTGCTCCTCTTAAAACGGGCACGGACGACAAGTCTGCTGGCCTGTAACGCATAGACGCCCATTTGGGGCGTCTATGCACCGTCACCCCAACGGGAACCCAACCCGTTGCGGGCTCATGGGTTCCCGTTCAACGGAGAAATCCCATGGAAAATGAAATTGCGGCATGGCAACTCGACATGTTCGGCGGAGCATCGCCGATCGTCGCGCCTCCACCGGCAAAGGTCGATCCGCTTCCCGATCCGCAGTTCTGGAGCGAGGGCGTGCGGGAGAAGATGGTCGACGCACTAATCAGTCTCGCGACCGACAGTCGTCGGGGTGACAACATGCCCGAATCGCTGATGGATTGCTGCACGCTGTTCAGCGAGCGACTCAGAAACAGAAAGAAGCTGGAGATGGAAGACTATCGCGCGACTCTCGGTTGGGTGATGGAATTTTGGGACGGTGCCTTGCCATACCGGTATGTCTGCCTCATAAATGGCGTCGACCCGGAGATCCTCCAGGACCTCATCATGAGCAATCCGCTGCTCAAGCGGGACATGGAAGACGTCCGTCATAGCTGTTTCGGCAGCCTGCTGTAGGAGATGTGATGACTACATCTACCTTCGGCCGGATGTTCGATGGCCTGTTTGGAGGCGCTGCGGAACCAACGCGCTCGGCAGCCCCTTCAGCGCCTTCGCAGCCGTCTCCCGTTGAAGTGGGGCGCGGCGCGGATAACGAGCGTCACGTTGTGATCGCCGGGCAGGCACGGCTCTTTCGCGATGAGGGCGACGTCGTTGTCCAGTTCCACCCGACATTCGACTACGAGCTGCGCGAGACATCAGTCGGTATGAAGCTGATACCGGCGCTAGAGCCGCACTGGGCTGTTCTGCGCGAGCACCAATGTTCGATGCTGGAAGCGATCGCAGAAGCGATCCGGTCCGCACGGGCAGACGTGACAGACGTGACAGACGACCCGATTGCCGACATCCCGGTAGCGAGCACTTCACAGCATGCCCATCCTGGTTCGCGTGGGCGCGCCGGAGCGAATGTCCAACCTGTCCCGTTAGTGATCGACAATGCACCGGCACTGGAGTCACCCCAAAAGACACCGCAGGCCCATCGATCTGAACGCCCGCACTACGGCAAGGTGAGAGAGTGGGGCGAGAAGGAGTTTCCGGATGGAAAACGCCCGGGGAAGACATATGTCTCCTTCTGCCTGACGCTTGAACAACGCGGAGGCCAGCACGTTCTGCAGGGCGAGGGACTGCGTGAAGCCATCGCCGAAGCGCGCTGCCATATTGGCGATCGTGTCGAGGTCCGGCGCCTTGGCAAAACCAAGGTTCCAGCCGTTGGCAATGATGGTCGGCCCAAGCTCGATGCGTCGGGTGCCCAGATTCTTTGGGACAAGTGGCTGTGGTCTATCACGAAGAAGTGATCGGCTCTCGGCACTGATCCCGAAGACTCTCACCATCGATCCTGTATCACCTCACCTTCGTTGCTCCGACCTTCCCTGCGGGGGGCGGTCAGAGCGACGAAGGCGAGATCTTCCCACTTCTTCAATCCGATCATCCTTGCTGAAAAAAGCCGTTCGATCCGGTGCGCGCCTCGCGTTCCTGGACGGCTTTTTTGAGCAACGGTTTTACCGCCTTTTCGAAGGCATCGACCTCAACCACACCACAACCTGGAGTGACAAATGTTTGATAAAGATATCAAGCCGCCTCCCAAGCTGTCCCCGGAGCAGTGGATTGCGTTGCTCCAGAAGTATGGAGTGCCCGCAAGTTCACTGACGGGAAAGGGATCGCCTTGCCCAATTTGCGGCGGTAACGACCGCTTCACTTATGACAATCGACGCGGCCGCGGCGACTGGGTTTGCCGGAAATGCAATGGCGGTGATCGCAAAGCCGGTGACGGCTTCGAACTGATCTGCAAAAGCGCGGAAATCCCTTTCTGGAAACTGATGCTCGAGCTCAACGGAGGTCTACCTGCTGTCGTGTCAATCGACGCTGGCAGGAAGTCCGCGCCGGCTCCTGGCCGAAAGGCAGACCCGGCATGGGCGCAAAAGCGGCTCGATTCGATGTGGGAAAAGGCCGTTGCAAATGGTCGCGACGATCTTGTTTCCCGCTACCTGCGCTCGCGCGTTCCCGGTCTTGCCGTTGCGCCGTCGTCTGCGTTACGGCTCGGCATGCTCGAGTATCGCCATGAGAAGAAGGTGCTCGGCGAGTGGCCCGGGATTGTTGCCCGGTTCATCTTGCCCGACGGCCGGCTTGGCACGCTGCACCGAACTTTCCTCGATCGGTCGAAGCCCGCGAAGGCGACGATCATCACTAACGATGGTGAAGTCCTGCCGTCGAAGATGAACGACGTCACCGTGAACAAGCTCAACGGCGGCGCAGTCCGGCTGATGGAGCCTGTGAACGGCGAAATCGGAGTAGGAGAGGGCCTAGAGACAGTGCTCGCCGCGCACATGATGTTCGGCGTGCCAGTCTGGTACTGCCTGAACAGAAACCTTCTTTCGGATTTCGTTGTGCCGGAAGGCCTCGGCATCCGCGTTGTGCATATTTTCGCGGACTTCGATGTGGTCGATCCCAAGACGCGCAAGTCGCCCGGGATGGATTCGGCGCTGATTCTCGCGAAGAGGCTTCGAGCGGAAGGGTACACGGTGATCATTCATCGGCCCAAGGTGCGAGGGACCGATTTCGCAGACGAGTGGTTGGCGTCCAACACCGCGCCGCGTGCTCTCGTCGCTCCTCCTTGGAGCGGGCAGGGAGCGTCAGGCGCTGCATGTTTGATTGAACGCGGGCATCCCCGCTGAAGTGTTGTTTCTTAAACCGCCCGGTGGGGATTCGTCCCCATCGGGGCCGCAATCCGTCGGGCTTTTTCAATGGAGAAAAGCATGTTCACGATGATTGTTGGCCGGTTTGAGATCGTTGCAACGTCGGGCGTCAAAAACGGCTCAGTACGCGTCGGTAAGTCGGAAGCGATCGCCTACGATGTGATCGACCGTCACCAGCGAGGCAACGTCAAGCCTGAGAAGGTCGGTGTCGATCTTGATGATGCATGGTTCTACTGCATTCGCCATCAGGCGCGCGCGCAAGGCGTTTCGTTATTGCATTAACCAACCCCATAAAGAAAAACCCGGCTTGCCGGGTTTTTTTTCGTCCGCAGGAAAGGCGGGCAGGTACAACACTAATCGATGGCTTTGTAGCGGAGGACAGCCCTCACCACGAAAAAGAGGAAAAGCAGGATGGGGCGCATCAGACCCATTGCCCAGATGCCACCAAGGCCGCTCACCAGAAAGAGTCCAACCGTGAAATCGCATTTAGGGAGCAACACGTCGACGAACATGATCGCAAACAGGGCAACGGAGATGACCACTCGACGACCGGCAGGCGAGAGGCTCATAAACCTTTCAAACATGATCGCCTCCTTTGCGAAACCATGCATTGAGCACACCACGGAAATGATAAGCGGACTCCAACGCAGCGAGCGTCGCTGCGGCGAGAAGCCAGAAGCGCGCGGCACGCGTCCAATCGGCCTGCGCGAGTGCGTTGAAGAGTTCCACAGTGTGACTCCGTTAGGTTGAGGCTCTGGCAGCGAAGTGCTGAACAGCCGATGACCTATCTTCGCAAATACTACGCGAAGTCAAGTTCGCCGGCCGTGATCAGAATTGCGCGAACTGGTCAGCAATCGCGTCCGTGTCAAACCGTCTCCCGTTGCCCGCGCTGCTCGCATCGGTAGAAGGCGTGGTTGCCGTCTCGCGCCTGGCGATCGGATCGGGATGGGATTGGAGATCCGGCTTGCTCGCGGCCGCGTTCGTCTGCATGTCACGGCTGCCGTACTGAGCTGTGAGCCCAGGCATCGCTACGGGCGGCAGTTCGATCGCCGGAATAGGATCCCCAGCCGAATGGCTGCGATCACCGCTGAGAGCTGCCCTCGCTAGCGCTCTGATGGCGCCAGCACGCACGCGCGGATTGTCGAACCGCATGATGTAGGCATACAGATCAGGGTCGGTCGCTTCGTTGAGCGTCACCTTGACCAGCGTGACCTCATTCATGCGGCGACTCCCATCGTCTTGCGCTCACGTGCGAGCGTCGATTCACCGACGATCAGGAAGCCTTTCGCGTTTGCGTAGCAGGGCGCGTCAAGGACGTCGAGCTGAACGCGCGGGAAAGCAGCGCGGATCGCCGGTTCGTACAGGCCTGCACCGCCGCCGGTGAGGACGATCGAGCGAAGGTCAGCTGTGCGACCAACCCTGTTCTGCATTTCCTTGACCGTGGAATTGACGACTGCCTGTGACTGGTCGAGAAAGGGAACGAGGTCGATATCCTTGCCATAGAACAGCATGGGCTTCTTCTCGCGCAGGCACTTGTCGATGCGTTCGATATCGTCGACCGGTTCACCTTCCTGCTTGGCAATCAAGGAAGCGATGCTCTTGTAGACATGCGATGCGCCGCCCGGTGCGCCGCCACTGCGGCGATCGTTCATTGTGAAGCCATGCGCAACGACCCAGTCAGTCGTGAAATAGCCGACGTCGATCACGAGATGGGCATTCTCGCGATCGAACCGGCTGCCGCCGTATTCAGAGAATGACACGAGGGAGCCGAGCGGCTGGGGGACGACTTTGACGGAGCCTACCTTGACCGGGCCGTGGCCGAAGTTCAGGGTGCCGGTGAACGCGTCGCGCAGATGCGCAGAATACTTCGTGATGCTATGGACGGGTAGCCCGAGCACCATGCGCTCGACCTCCGTCACCCCTGCGAAATAGAGTGAGCCGCCGAGAAGTGCCGCATAGTTGGGCGTGAGGCAGAAGTCTTCCGACAAGGTACGCCCTGCGTTGCCATATGCCGAAGACAGTTCGACACCGGGCCCTATCTCGTACGTTGCGCCGTCGACCTCGATGGGCGCGACCTTGCGTGCATGCAGCACGCCTTGGCCGAAGCCCGACACCGCGTCGCTTACTGCAATAGGCGCCAGAGACGGGAACATCTGGGTCGCAATGTCAGAACCCATGCGGAATGCGCTTTTGGTGTTTCCATATCCGACGTCGACTGCAAAAACCGATACTTTCATTTGCTCTCTCCAGAGTTGTTAGATCAAGTCACGTTGCTTGGGCCAAGCTTGGGCCATGTTTGACCCGAAGTTGAATAAAGGGCTATGGCGAATATGGCATTGGGTCCAAGCTTGGCCCGAGCCACTTTCAACGCTTCGCCAGATAGCTTCCTTGGAGTTCCGGTTGGCCCGTATTCGGACCAACCTTGGGCCAAAGCTCCTTGTGACGTTCCAACTCTAGCGACTTGGGAATGAAGTCAAGGAATCAAAGCTCGCAACATTTACGCAGCTTTCGCGGCACCGCGTGTCAAGCGACCCCGTTAATCTCCACGTACCCACCGCGCGAACTGCGCATCGACCTTGAGTTTCATCATTGAAGGGAATCGCTATGCCTGGCGAAATCCCCTTCTGTCACAGGCCGCAATCTGATGCGGCCTTTTTCTGATTCAAATCAAAAGCAATCCGGCGCAATTTGAGGACACCGGACACGCGATATCCATTGGGTTAGCGGGCGGTTTTGCCCGAATTTGCAATTTGAGCGGAAGTTCGGGCGGACAGTCGGACAGTCTGGACGCCAGAACGAACTACGCTCAAAGAGCATGGACACACCCTTTCAGCACACGAAGCTGGGACTCGTTACATGAAGCCCGACCTACTACTGCGGCGAATGAACGGACTTGGGGGTGGGGGTATGTGCACGCCAGTTAAGGCGAGCATGTCCCTGTACGGAAGACGAACGGTAGGCGCAGCCGGAGACAAAAATGCGCAAAAGGAATTACCGGGGCAGGATGGCCACAGCGGCGCGGGTCGAGAGACGGGCGCCCACGGCACGCGGAAGCGCGTCGGAGGCCGGCACGGTAGCCGTAGCTGCGGCATAGCCGGGTTCGCGGAGCGAAGACGCTTCGGGCCCGACCAGCGGGAAGCGGCGGATGCAATCAACGACGATGGACTCTGCAAAGGCAGATCCGGTTCGCGGATGCGCAACGCAGCACTTCTGGTGGCAGGGATCACGCGCAAGCGCGGTGTCTGGCAGCAGGCAGCAGACGGACAGTCGATGCACGTTTCTTCCACGTGCGGGGCTGATCGAATGGAATCGCTAAAGGACAGGAAGGCAGGGCCCGGCGGGGTTACGCAACGCGCGGTGCGCCACACTGGCTCGGGGGATAGGCTCCCTAGGTTCCGGACGCTGCGAGACGAAAAAGTGCGGAGTAAAGGGGCGGGAGTATCGCCTCGTAGAAGCATCCGCGTTTGCACTGAATATAGGGAGACCGACGATGGCAGCGATATTGAATGTACGCGCAGTGCTGCGCGACTACCGTCTGCCTGCGGATTTCAAGGCCGCACTGGAAGAGCTGTTCCTGAACAATGTAGACCGCGTCCATAGCCGTACCAGAATCAGCGCCAAGCCGCTGTCGATCAAGACGCAGACCTACCGAACGCAGCAGATTTGCCGTTCGTTCGGGGAACTGAGGCAGAACGGGTATGCGCTTCAATCGCCGTATGCGCTCAAGCAGAAGCATGTTCAGGCTCTGGTTAATCTGTGGATCAAAGCGGGCCTGAGCGGCGGCTCGATTGAGAACAAGCTCACCTATCTGCGGGCGCTTGCTGGATGGATGAAAAAGCCGAATCTTGTTGGCACACTTGCCGATTATGCGGATCGCGAGTCGAGCAACCTCGTGCGGTCGTATGTGGCTCTCGAGGACAAGTCGTGGGACGGGAACGGTATTGACGCCGCTGCAAAGATCGAAGAGATCGCCATGACTGAGCCATACGTCGCGATCCAGCTCAAGCTTCAGGCAGCATTCGGCCTGCGGGTCGAAGAAAGTTTTCTCCTAAGGCCGGCCGAGGCAGTACGCGATGATGGCATGCTTGGTGTCACGCGTGGCACCAAGGGCGGGCGCGATCGCGTTGTGCCGATTGAATTCAAGCTGGCCGTCCTCGAAGAAGCAGCGCATCTTGCCAACCCGTATACCGGATCGATGATCCCGCACGGCGTGACAAAACAGCAGTGGAAGAACCGCTACTACCGCGTCCTCGAAAAACACGGCGTGATCAATTCCGGGATCGGTGTCACCAGCCACGGTTTGCGGCATCAATTTCTGCAGCAGATGTATGAACGGCTGACGGGTGTACCGGCCCCGATCAAGCAATCGGCCGGACGCGTCGATCGGGAGGCGCACGCCGAAGCAATGCAGCGTGTGGTCGAGGCTGCTGGACACAGTCGCAGGACAAAGGCGAACGCTTACCTCTCAACGCATAACGCGCTCGCTGCAACGAAGACCCGAAAGATGACGAGGGAGATGGCCGAGAAAGCTGTTGACGACGCAAAGGGGATTAAGAGTCAGGCCGCCGCCGCCCTGGGCATTTCGCGCCAGGCGCTGTATCGACTTCTGGAGAAAGTGTGACGCCCGCGAGAAGTACGTCGCTCACAGTCACGTGGCCAAGGCAGAACTGTAGCCACAAAACGGTCGACGTGCTTAGGTGGCTACAGTTTCGGCTCGCAAGAAACGTTGAGAAATCAACGAGTTGAAAATTTCGTGGTCGCGAAGTGCCCATTACACGTTATGGGCACTCAGGGGTCCGCGCAGCCCCGGGCGGGCAGCTTCGCGCGTCAATCAGGGGTTTCCTGCGGCATCGACAGGATGCTCACATAACGGCTCGACCGGACGTGTCCACATCACGTCCGAAGCGTGGCCGCTAGTGATTTAGCGGGTGTCACGACGGCACCACCACGCCGTTTCCGTCCGTGCTGCCCTAGACAGCGCACGGCCTACTCAGCGAAACAGCCAATCGAGCGCGGGGCTGGTCAAAGCGTGATAGGTAAAGATGATACCGAGTGCGAATACCGTCGCAATCTCGGGCATGAGCTCTGTGCGGTGGCGAAAGGCAGCGCGGATATAGTCGATGGGTGACATGCGTTTTCTCCAGTGGCTGGCCTCACCAACGGGAGAGACCTGGAACCAGTATGGCGCCGCCTGCGTAAAGTCAAGTCACCAACGATTGCGTTCAGGCAGATCGTCTACAGCGAGCGAAACGCGGGTCTCGAAAGGGCATTCCTCGTCGCCGCCGGTCGCGAGAATTCGCGGGAACTGTACCGATGCCACACCATCGATGTAGACGAAGCGGGCGAGCTGCTGAAGTGTGCGGTAGCGTGCGGCGTCCATCAGCACTGGTTCGACTGGCCAGAAATCGCGGGCGGTGATTTTTCCGTCGATGATTTTTTGTGCAAGCGCAGCGAAGATCGGACCACGCGTTTCCCAATCCTCGTTGGTTCGGGCCAGAAGGTCGAGGATATAAGGCACGTCGACGGGCGAAATCTCCTTGCGGACGAGGTCCAGCAAGTCGCCTTTTGTGGCTGCCGGCCGGTTCAGACGCTGATTCCAGACCTTGCCAGCCTTATCCAGCGCGGCGTGCTTGTCGTCGCCGATGGGAAACCATGGTGTCTGCATCCCGCAGTCTTCGCAGCAGATGCAGCAGACGGATTCGGTTGGTCGATCCGAAGGTGGTCGCGGCTCGAAGTCGTCCATGATCAGCGCACGGCCGGCGTTGCTGCCGAGTTGAGACCAGTCCGTCAACGGTTTGGATTGCTGGTTGATTACGCGTTGGGACCATCCGAAAGCCCAATTGCCGCCGCAATGGTCGCAGGGGAATAGTTCGTCAGTCATTGCGTTTTTTCGGTCGAGATCTGTAACGCTATTGTAAATCGATGCGTCTTTCTGCTCGTGATAATCGCACAAAACTGCTAGAAATCGGTCATCGCGAACGCTCAAATCAGAGAGCGCGAGTGTCGACGACCTTGTTATAGCTCTCGTGACTGAGTAGCTCGAGCGGAGCAAGCGTGTTCGCATCAAACATCAGACGATACGATCGCCCGACAGGAACCGACACCAGTTGTCCCTTGGAGGACTTGATCGGCTTTCCTTTGAGCGCGAACGGATGCGTACCGTCTTGCACCTGTAATAGCAGACCGCGTGCCTCTCTCTGAACGGCAACCAGATGATCTACGCAGGAAAGGTCGATGGGGTCCATGCTGGCAGCGCGTGTCTTTTCGGATCGTTTGCTTTCGCGCGCGGCGCGTGCATTTTCTTGGGTTCTCGCGAGCATGGCACACGCGTGGCAATACTTGCCCTTGCCGGTGTGGCCGCAGTCGAACGTGCGCTTCATGAGGAAATGCTCCTGTGATAGAAAGTAGAGTCCTATTCGATCACGGCAGCAGGTCGCGTCAAGGCGCGTCTGGTGCCGTTTTTCGTGCTCTTTCGGTCTCGACGCGCTGGTCGAGTTCGCGAGACAGTTCGAGAATGCGTGCGTCCGCTCTCGAAACGCGGTCTTCAAACCGATCGATCTGGGCCACTGCGAGTGCGTACTGGTCAGCGAGCATCCTGAGCGCCCAGAACGGCGTGAGCGACGCGCCGCAGTCGCGGCAGGTCACAATGCCTCCGTGCGTATCCAGTTTGATGTGGTGGTGCGAGCATTCGCCTGGACGATGCTTGCGATCGTCCGTAGTGACGCGCGCACGCGAAAAAGGGATAACGGAACCGGTGTTGTCGCCCATCAGGTGTTGCCACTCAAGAATGCAGCGCGATGCGGTCTGTCGCGATGCACCACCTAAGCAGCTACGGCAGCATCAGGCGCGAACAGGATTCGCGAGATGGATTCGTCGCGCCGGTAGTGATATTCAATGGAGTCGAGATACTGACGAAACGCGCTCGTGTCGGTCGGGATGCACGGGACGTTTCCCCTGACAAAGCGGACGTCGGAAGGCGGGTGCGCGTGACGGTCGATTGCAGTGAGAGCAGTGACGTCGCGCAACCACCAGCGATTCCAGCGAGTGGTGAAGGCGAGCCAGCCTTGCGTTGCCGCATCTAGTTCATCCCATGACGCCTGGAAGTCCAGGATCGCGCCGAGCGAACTGAAGAACACCATGCGAATGTTCGTGTCGTCGGCAGTGGCCGCGACGATCTGTTTGCGCCGCTCGTCGACGGGATCGGTCGAGCTTGCCATACAGAGTGCCGGATAGCTTACGTGCCAGTCTGCGTCGCACGGAATCGCGCGCTGCAGGAAAAAAGAATTGGATGTCATTTGTGATCCTCCAAAGAGTGCGTTCGGTCGCACAAACGTATCCGGCAAAGATGCGGAGTCAAGTCGCGGCAGGCAGGACCACAGCAGAGAGAGGCGCGGGCGGCACCCATTCGACGCACGGTTCGTCCCCTTGGGCATAGAGCGATTGCTTCTGCGCTTTTCGGGCACGGTAGGTGTCGTTCGACTCCATGCCATAGACCTCTATTGCCGTCGCCGGCGTGGTATCGATCAGGCGGAAGTCCGGGAGCATGACGTCGCCGTCGGTCAGCCGCATCGGCTTGACGAAGCGGCGGTGCTCTTCAACCAGACGGTTGGCCATCGCGACCTCGTAGCTTGAGTCGCAAGGAATGAACGAACTGTTGCAAAGTTGAAGGGCAAGATCGATCACGCGAAGATTTCCGTCCTTCGTCCGCTCAAGCAAAAGCACCGCGACGATCCGGGCCTCCGGTTTGCCGATCATCGGCCACGCGTGCCGGTAGGAGGCGGCGGTCTTCTCGATGAGATCTTTCGACGCGAAGAACGTCTCGAACGTCTGGCGGATCTTCACGACAAAGCCGTACTTCGACTGATCGATCGTCTTGACCTCGGCGATCACGACACCTCGCTCAGAGCCCGTTTTCGAAGTCTTGATGCGACTGAGAAAGGAGTCAAGCTCGGCCTTCAAGGTCGCCTGGTCAGCTTCCTCGAATCGGCGCATCACATGCAGAACGTCCTGAATCGGCTTGCCATTCATCTTTCCTTCGCCGAGCAGCGCCAGTAATTGCGCGTTGCATGTGCCCCAGTTGCGTTGCGGGCCTCCTTTCCACTGGTTGAGGCCAGAGTCCATCCAGATCCGATTGAGAAAACCCAGCAGCGGTGCCGAACGACGTGTATTGGAACGGGTGGTTTCGGTGCTGGGCGTACGGGTCACCGTAGCGACTGTGCGTACCGATAGCGAAACATCGAGCTTCGCGTTCAGGCCTGTGGGCGTGTTTCGGATCGCGTCGTGCGCGCGCCCGGGTGATTCTTCGAGAGGACCTTGCTCTGCAAAGAAGGCGCACCCGTGACGGTCGTGCAGATGGCCTTCGTCGGGCCAGCGCGCGAGATGAAAGAGTGCGCCATAGCGACGCACGACAAGGCGCAACGGCTTGCCGGGAATCGATGGCCGGCAGCAGCACACCGCATATCCCGGGACTTTTTTCGCCCGTTCTAGCCGCGTGGCGAATCGTGCCGGATTGTCCTGTATCTCTTCGAGAGGAATGGTCAATCCGTCGAACGCTATGTGTGCCATGTCAGTTCCGTTGTGAGGTTGTCCTGTTACCACGTCCGATCGCCATGCACGACCGCGCGCGTGCCCATGAGCTTGCTGACCTCACGCACGGCTGATGTGAACTGCTCGCGATGCGCATGTGTCGGAAACCGCGCGGTAATGCTTTTCAGGACGCCGGGCGCAACGTAGTCACGTTGCTCAACGTGGCCGTCTCCAATGAGGGCATCGAGCCAGCTGTCGGGCATACCCATCGACGGCTTCGCGCCAGCGCGGGTGCCTCTGGGGTCCAGGGTATGGTCGAAGAATTCCACGTAAATAGTCGTCATGACTGCTCGCTGGCGGGGTGTCGCAGGGTATCGGCTTGTCGTGGAGCGCGCCCCAACGGCACAATCCGCTCAATCGATGCGGCGTCGTGGACGAGACGGGAGCCGCCGATCGCCTGGAACTCGAGAAACGTTATGCCTTCGACGTCGATCTGCCGGATGAACATACGTTCAAGTAGCAGGCCGGGAAAGTAGCCGTCGGACAGGGGAATACCGCGCGTCAGGACGCGATAGAACGTCGACGGCCGCAGGCTGCTGATTTCATCGGGAGCTATCACGGCGCGCTTCGGCGGCGATTCGCCCGGTAGGCTTCGTATAGAGAGATTCCAGCCAATGCCGCCGCGAACGCGTTGAAAAGCGTGAGAACCAGCAGAATCGCGGATCTCCTGTCGTTGGTGCGCAACTCCAGCGCGCGTGCCTGCTCGGCCTGCGCCAGGTGGGTGCGTTGCGCTTCCAGTGAATCGGCCAATGCCTGTTCCGAGCTGATCCCGTGACGCGCAAGAACGCCGCTGCGCACTGTGTCCGGAATGTCCTTCAGGGCATCGTGAACGCCATTGAGTTCCGCGACGATCGCAGTATTGGTGATGACGTCGGCAGCCGCACCCCGCGGCTTCAACTGCAGGCCTGCGAGTCCGATCGAACCCACCGACGAGGCAACGGCGAGGGCAAGGATGGATAGCGTGGCTCGGTGACTAAGTTTCATCGTTGGCGGTGTCCAGTGCCGCGTTCGCAGGCGTTACGCGTATTTTCCGGCTGCAACCAGAGGGACGGCTGCGCAAAAGACGCAGGAAATCGCTCGCCTTTGCCCGCTGCGCTGGCTCTCGCATTTCGCGAAAAATGAAAGTTGAACGTAATTGCATCGGCTGAAAGACATACCAAAAACGTGACCATTCTTCTGGATTAGCCATTACGTGTAATAGAAGCTTGGCCGGCTGGGGTGTCACTCACGCTCGCATGAAGGAGTCGGTGGTCGATGCTGACCGATTCGTAGTCACCCCAGATGGGGACGTTGCGCCGTGCCGGTGGAGATGTCTTATCCACAACCTTGTGCACAGAAATTGTGGACAACGCTCGCGGGCCGCAAAGAAGAGGCATGTCGAAAACGTCGTCATTCGAGCCCGTTGCCTCGCTGTGAAGCCAGTATCGTTCACGCATCACACGCGCATATGCGCATCGACTGACCGCGCTTCGGCGCATTCATACGACGTCCGCACTCGCGGCACGTTCTTCAACCCAGACGGGACCACTCCCGCTCTGGTGCGGTGTCCCCGTCGCATTCCCACAGGGATACCCTATGTACACAGCACTGGTTCGGCAGTTCAAGGATGCACAGAACAAGGCAGCGGCTGCCTATCTCGAAGTCGCCGCGGTGGAAGAGGCCTTGTTTCCGCGCGGCGGCGAGCAATACGTCTACCGCGCGACCGAGTCGAGAGCCGACTACAAGACGGAGCGCGAGCTTTCGGACTTCTGCGGCCGACTCGCGCACGTTCTGGTGACCAAGGCGATCGCGCAGTTTTCGCCACCGGGCGGGCGACTGGAGATCAACGAAGACAAGGAGCTCGAAAACGCTTCGGTGGACATTCGCGGCGCACTCAGAGCTGGCGAATGTCCTGATTTCGATGCCTTCTGGTCGCACCTCGAACGCACATTCAGCGGCGATGCCGGCAAGCGGATCGGTCTGATTCAGGCCGCGAAGCTGCTCATCGATGGATTCGGGATTCGTCCGAATTCGGAGATAAAGCGGACGACCAGCGCGATCGTGCTCGAAGGCCGGATCTGGAGTGAGGCGTGTTTCCGTTCAAGTCTGCGCAAGGCGACCTATAACAGCCAGTCGACGGTCGCCGGATTGATGCGCGGTCTCGCAGCGTTCGCGTCTCACGCTGGTTTCGATGCCTTGGCCTCCGTGCTGGCGCACGGCCGACTCCTTGATTACGAGTATGAGACTCGGGAGAAGGTCTCGTTTCAGGGCCTCGATATCGTGATGTTCAACGAGAAGTGGCAGTTCAAGTTTTCCCATCAGGTCGGTGACGCGCTCTCACTGTTCATCAGCGAGTTCGGCGCCGACTATCTCGCAACGCGCGATCGGTACTGATTCCGTCACGCATTTCTTTACGACCCGCTTCGGCGGGTCTTTTCATTTGAGGATGCAATTCATGCAGAGAGATCTGTTTTCTTTTGAGGCAGACTGGTACGCGCCGCTGCGCACGATTCTCAGTCTCGGCTCGCAGGCGGCACCTGTTGCGCATCAAGGTGAGCTGGCGGCTGCGCGACGTCTGCATCTGGGGCAATTCTTCACCCCGGATGCGATCGCCGCCTTCATGTGGAGCTTTGTGAGCGGCTGGAAGCTCAATCGCCGTATCCGTGTTCTGGACAACTCGGTGGGATCGGGTCGCTTGCTGCAGTTCGCGGATCCCGAGCGACACGCGGTATACGGCGTCGATGTGCATGCCGACGTGATCGCGCGGTGCCAGAAGGTATTCGAGGACGCGGGGTTTGAATGCGAATTCAAGCTCGCCGGTATGGAGGACATCCAGCCGGTGAGCTTCGATCTCGCGATCATCAATCCGCCTTTTTCAATTCACCTCGAATCGCCGCATCTGAAGCCGCTGGCGTGCACGACGTGGGGCCGATATGGCGCCAACACCAGTGCGCTCAGTCACGACTACGCCGTCCATCAGGCGCTCGATGCGGCCGACATCGTGGTCGCGCTGCTGCCAATCACAACGGCAGAGGCGATGATCGCGGGCGAGCAGGGTGACGGCTTGCGAAGACGCGCGGCCGGCCTGTTCGAATTGCCAGCCGATGCGTTCAGATCCGAGGGCGCGAACGTGCGAACCGCGGTAGTGGTGTTTGACCGGTACCGCGATCGTCCGTCGGATTTCGTGCGGGATGTCGTCAGCGATCTCGGCGCTCCCGCACCGAACCTCAAGCTGCATTTCGATGATCGCGGTTTCGGCCAACCCCGGCTGCGTTTCCAGAAGCTCGATGACAGCGTTCCCGTCATCACACGTCCGGTCACAGGCGACAAGTCGGTTGTGATCTCGCACGATGGTCGCCGCATCCGGCTCAGGTTCGCCTGCGGCTTCAACGAGGCGATGGTGCTCAACAGCGTGTACGTTGATCGCATCTACTCGCGTGACGGCCACCGGTTGCCACGTGGCTTTCGATACGCGGGGCAGGGGCTGCTCGATCTGGAGACGTACTTGATGCAGGATGATCCGCGTGCGGCGCTCGACGGGCTGTTGGACCGCATCCGCGGTGTCGGAGGAGAACCCCAGTTTGGACCGGGCTTTCTGAAGCACTTCGTACGCCGCGCGAGACGAAGCGTGCGACAGGCGACACCCTTGCGACATGTAGCGTGGACGACGGGTGCGGGATCATCGGATCACGTCAGCGGCACAGCGCGCGAGACTCACAAGGTCGATGCGTCGCTCTGGGCGAGTCCGTTGGTGAAAGCTGGAGACACCGTCAGCTTTGACCGTGAGGGTGACGGCCGGTATCGCTACGTGCTCAAGGGCGCGACGTACTACCTGTCTGTCGATGAGTTGAACGCGCGGTTTGCGATCGACAACGTTTCGGAAGGGTGGGAAGTCGTGCACGAAGGGCTGTCGGTGCGCTTTCCGGAGCAGGCCGCAGCTATACGCTCGATGGTCGAAGTGTTGGGTATCGATCAATGGCTGGACTGGGGTTTCCAGACGGACGATCTGATCGAAACCTTGCTGAAGCCGTCGGGCTGCGTGATTGCGTGGGAGCAGGGTTGTGGGAAATCGCGGCTCACGATCGCGCTGATCCTCCTCTCAGGGGTGATGCACGGTCTAATCGTTGTTGAGTCCCGTCTGATCGACGAGATGATGACTGAAATCGCGACGCTGCCAATCAGCATGGATGACGTGAAAGTCATTACCTGCGGTGCGGACCTGAACGATCTGCGACGGTTCAACCTGATCTCGTATGAGCGGTTACGCATGCCTGTCGACAAGGCCGTATCGACGCGCGTCACGTACGCGCATCGGCTGAGAAGACGCATCGGCCTCCTGGTAGCCGATGAAGGCGAGCGGCTGGCTAATCCGACGAGCGATCAGAGCCGCGCGCTCTGGCAGCTTTCCGCGCGACGCCGCTACGTGCTGACGGGCAGTCCGATTCCGAATTATCCGCGCGACGCCTTCGGTCTCATCGCGTTTTCAGGTGGCGATGGAACGGCGGCCCAGCCGTATGGGTACCGGCGTGGCTATCTGGAGGAGAACTGGATCAACACCGTCGAGTATGCGATGCGCGGTGTTGACCGTTTCCGGGATGACTTCGTCGTGCTGGAGTGGGTGACGTGGCAGTTTGCGGAGAGCCTGCAGGAAGGGGCAAAACGCGAGGTGCCAAAGATCGGCAATCTGCACGGCTACCGCGCGATGCTGGCGCCGCATATCAAGCGCCGACTCGTCGCCGAACCGGAGGTCGCGAAGTACATCAGGATCGATCCGCCGGAGTTCGAGGTGGAAACGGTCGACTGGGATCGCGGTCATCTGGCTTCGTATCTGCGTGCGGCTGACGAGTTTGCTGACTGGTATCGATCGTCGCGAGACGACCGGAAAGCATGCAATCTCGTCACGATCCTCGCGCGGATTCGTGCGGTGCACTTCGCCGCCAACTATCCGCAGTACGGGATGGAAGGCGTCGATCGGATCGGTGGCCTGACGAGCAAGCAGCGCGCAGTCATTTCGCGCATGCGTGAGATCGCGGCGGAAGGCAAGCAGGCGATCGTGTTCGCAGAGAACCCGGGCGTGCTGGATCTGCTTGCGCGGGAGCTTAAGTCGCACGGCGTGGAGTCAGTTCCTTTCCACGGCGAAATTCCGATCAAGCGCCGCGTGGCCGACAAGGACAAGCGGTTTCTGACCGGGCTGGCGACGGGGCTGATGGCAACCAAGGCGTCGGGCCGCGCGGGCTACAACCTGCCGAATGCCGACTACATCCTTTTCTATGACCGGTCGTGGACATGGCGCATCGAGTATCAGGCGATGCGGCGCGCGCTGCGCTGGAACCGGAAGGGGACGTTGAAGGTGCTGTATTTCCATCTCCCTGGAAGTATCGACGAGTATCAGGACCAGATGGTGGCGCACAAGCGAGACGCGACACAGGCTGGACTGGACTGGGCGACGCCGGAGCTCGAGGACGAGACGTTCCTGCATATGGATTCGCTGCTGGACCGTTTTGTTGATGACCTCGCATTGCTCTCTGACCGCACGGGCAGTGACATGCGCAAACTTCTGAAGGAGGCGGCATGAAGGAATCGAAAGTGTCTGTTCTTGTGGGCGAAGGTGTGGTGACGGTCAAGCGGGAAGGATCGAACCGCGCCGTGCTGGCCAACGTTCTCGGCACGGTCGAGGTGGACGGCGTTGAGGTGTTGTGTCTCGATCGGCTCGTGCATTCGGCCCACGAACAGCAGTTCGGCGAATGGGCGCTTTCAGGGGCAGTAACGACCCTGCTTTCGCGCCCGCGAAAAGAGCAGGCAGCCGCTACTTCGCATTGAGTGGAAGCGGCGTCCGGCAGGACGCGCGCACCGTACTTTTGAACAAACCCGGCTTCGCGCCGGGTTTTTTTCTGCCTATGCAAAAGAGACGGCGTTTACGCGAGCTTTGCGAAATTAGACGCACGAGCGCGGCGGTATCGTTGCGTCATTACCCGCGTCTCTGACGCATCGACCTGGCCGATTGATTCCGGCCTATGTTGTTCAACCCTTCGGGAACCTCTCCCGACAGGGCGGGTTCCCTCTCTGGAGACCCGCAATGCAACAGCAACCTACCCTCGCTCTCAAGCAGATCACCGTCACCGTCAATCCGCGCAAGTATTTCGATCCCGCGCAGATGGAGGAACTGACGGCTTCGGTCCGCGAAAAAGGCGTTATTCAGCCGGTCATCGTTCGTACGCTCGCCGACGGCGGTTTCGCGCTCGTTGCTGGCGGCCGCAGATACAAGGCAGCCATGGCGGCGCACGGCGAACACTACGAGATCCCCGTCGTCGTGAAGGAGATCGATGAGGTCGAGGCAAAACAGCTTGCCATCATCGAAAACGTCCAGCGCGCCGATATGTCGCCTGCAGAAGAAGCGATCGCAGCAGCCGAGCAGGTCGGGCTGTGCAAAGGCGATCGCGACGAGGTCGCGCGCATCTTCGGATGGACGCGTACCACGCTCGATAAGCGACTCGCGCTCATGAACTGCAGCGCGGGCGTGCTGGAGGCGCTCACCACGCGGACGATCCTTCTTGGTCACGCGGAGCTCCTCGCCGCGCTTCCCAAGGAAACGCAGGACAAGCTGCTGCCTGTCATCGTCAAGGAAGGAAAGCCGGTCGCCGAAGTGAAGAAGACCATCGAACAGGTTGCCTGTTCGTTGGCGGCAGCGATCTTCGACAAGACCGATTGCGCTGGATGCCAGCACAACTCGTCCAATCAGGGCGAGATGTTCGGCGAGTCCATCAGTACGGGCAACTGTACGAACCGGACCTGCTTCAACGAGAAGACCGAGAAGCAGCTGGAGGCTGTTGCTACGGGCCTTCGCGATGATTATCCGGTTGTGCGCATCGTGCGCGCTGGCGACAACCACACCCGTATCCAGCTTGCTGTTGAGGGGCCGAAGGGTGTGGGCGAAGAGCAGGCCAAGGCTTGTCACGCGTGCCAGAACTACGGCGCGGCGGTGAGCGGTCTGCCCGATTCGACCGGCAAGGTCTACAAGGGCCAGTGCTTCGACACCGTCTGCAACATGAAGATGGTGGCAAAGCAGCTGCAAGCCGCGAAGGCCGCGGCGGCACCGAAGATCGATGCGAAGGCGGACGCGAAAGCGGGCGCGACGGCGAAGGCTCCGGCGAAAGCTGGCTCCGCCAAACCGTCTACGACCAGCAATCCGCCGGCGACGGTCGTTGCCGAGTCGGACCGGATCAAGACCTATCGCGTTGCATTGTGGCGTAAAGCCCTGCGCCGCGAGGTCGGTTCGAATCCGGCGCTTGCTCAGCGATATCTGCTGGCGATGGCGCTGGCCGGTCACTCACGCTGCGTGGATGATTCATCGCTGAAGGGCATCTGGGAAAAGCTGACCGACGAAAAGATCACCACGAACGATGTCGCAAAGACAGCGGAAGCGGTTGTGAGCGCGGATGACGAGAAGGTTGCGCATGCCCTGACGGGCATCGCCGTCTCCGCGATTCAGGGTCTGGATGTCCATCAGCTGACCGGTCTGTGCCGCCATCATCGTCTCGATCTCACCCGGCACTGGAAGCTCTGCAAGGAGTTTCTGGAACTGATCACGAAGTCGGAAATGATGGTGGTGGCCGACGAACTGGGCATCCGCGCCGCACTGGGCGAGGAGTTCAAGAAGGTGTTTGGCAAATCGAAGGCGGAAGTCATCGAGGCGCTGCTCGCCGTGAAGGACTTCGATTACACCGGCAAGATCCCGAAGATTCTGAAGTTCTAACCGCGCATCGCGCGCATCGACCGAAGCGGACCTGTTCCGCTTCTTCCTTTATCTGGACTGCCCTCGGGCGGTCTTTTTTTATTTCTGGAGTATCTATGTTTGTTGAACTGCAACCGCTGTTGAAGGCGTGCTCAACGCTGAAGCTGTCGATCAAGATGAAGGGCGATCAGATGGTGGTTTTCGTCATGCCGGAAGGTGAGACGAAAGAAACCGCCCTGCGTCAGCCCCTCGTCATGACGGCGAGCGCTGAGGAACTTGACGCTGGTTTTGCTGAGCATCTGGCGGCGTATAGCGGCGCGCATGCGTCGCTGGCCGAACAGGTGGCAGCAACCACGGCGATTCTCGGTGAAGCCCAGAAAGCGCAGGTCACGAAAGCGACCAAGGCGCTGGCGGGCAAGGGTGCGAGAGCATCGGCACCAGGGAAGTCGTCGGCGGGTTCAGGCGATGTGGGCGGCGACGATGAAGATGAATCGTCGTCCGACGAACCGGAAGCCTCGAACGATGAGGCTGCGGGCGTAGCTTCGGCACCGTCTGCTGCGCCGGCTGAGAACGGTACCGACCTTGCGTCCCTTTTCTGAGGAGCCGCCATGTCGATCACCGTCAACCAGCTTGCTCGCGAGTTCTCCTATAACGGCGTCGCATTGCCGGACCCCGGCCCGACGTTCTCGCCCGAAGAAGTTCGCGATCTCTACTCGGCGCAGTATCCCGAGTTGACGACCGCGTCCGTCGACGGGCCGGATATGTCGCGCGATATCGCAACCTACAAGTTCGTCCGTGCGGCGGGTGCCAAAGGTGCGTATGCGTAAGCAGACGCTGCTCAAGGCTCTTGCCGACCCGGTCAACGGGTTCAATCAGGAACCGCCCGAGAGGGCGGTTTTTTTATTCGACGATGAGGCTTCCCAATGCTGTTCGATCCTTCATTCGCTGATCGACACGTCGTTGCGGACGCGACCGCGTCCTGGCAACCGGCATGCGCTGCCGCTGCCCGACATCGATCTTCCCCTTGTGTTCTGACGCTGCCGGACATCTCTGCGGAGATCCCGGCAAAAGCAACACTTCGCTGGCGCTCGGACGCGTCGCTTGATGCGGTCGTGCTCGCGCAGTTTCGTCACGGTCCTCTGCACGCATCTGATGTGGCCGATCCGGCAAGCCCGATCGACGCGTTCCAGCAGGCATTTTTCGCGTGGGCGAGAAGGCAGTTGTCAGGACCGACGAAGATGATCTCGTTCGGACTGGACCTTTTCGACACGAACGCTGTGAACGATGTCATCCAGCACCAGTACGACCGGGAGGAGTTCAAACCCGACTCGCCGCTACATCTGGGCGTGAAGCTGACCGACGAGTGGATGCACGAGATAGGTGTGCTCGCTCAACCGCTCAGGGAAGCGCATCCGCTCCTGCTTTACACGCTGTTCAACCTCGTTGACCGGGTGTCGGGCAAGACGGTGCTTTTCCGTACGCCGGGGTGGTTCCTCTGTGAAGCGGCCTGCATGCACTGGGCAGGCGATGAGAGCGCGTCCGACGAGGATGCGCTCGAGTGGCTTCTGGAGATGTACGGCGACGAGGAGCAGTCGCGTCGCTATCTGCCCTCTGTCCTCAGGCCGGAGCTGTGTCCAGATGAGGTTCGCGTCCCAACGAAAATCGAGGGAAGGCGAGCCCGTCTGACGGCACTGGCCGAACGCGAACTGCTGGAGTTGCACGCCGTCTCGACGGACATGGTTGCAAACGTCTGCAGGGAGCTTGTTGCCCTGCATCGTCTGCTGCGGCGCGCAGGCAAGCATGAGCTTTTCATGGCCGGCTACGACGCAAGGCCGATTTATTCGGGTTGCACGCTGGTTCTTGAACACACGGAACGAACCGGCGAAATGCTCGACGACCACATCAACAACGAATACCAGGCTGGTGAGGCGTCGGAGTACAGCCGGTTCATTTCCTTTTCCAAAACACGTCAGGGTATCCGCGAGCAGTACGCGCAGTGGAGCCTTGCCTTACGCATGCTTCATCACCTCGATCGCCTTCTGGCTCTGGTGGTGAGCACATAGGAGCTTTCTCATGAAAAACGTTTCGATTGGCCAGACAGGTCACGATGTGGAGCTGTCGTCAGCGCTGTTGCTCTATACGGCTGCTGGCACCAGTGTTCACTACGCGACGGTTCACCCCATTACGGCAGAGCGTGGAACTGGGCGGCCCGTTATCGGCGCCGGGCGACCGCTGAACCGTCGATTTCTCATCGACACGCTGGTTAAGCTTGACCGGAACGCTGCACCCAAAGCGGATTTCCTTCCGTCGACGGTGCTGGGTGTCACGTCCGCTGCGGTCACCTGGTGGTGCCCGCCGACCGCCAGACGCGTGTTCTTCAGTTGCAGGGAGATAGGGGAGCGCAGCGCGGTTGTCCATCATCCGGGGCTGGTTTTTCAGGCCAGCGCTGAAGGATTCCGCGTCTTCGCTGTAAAGGGCGATTCACGGCCCGAACCTTCGACGCCGCTATTCGAACCGCCGTACTTCAACACGTGGAACGAAGGGCAGATCTGCATCGGCACGGCCAGAGTCCCGGGCCGTATCGAGGTATCTGCGATCGCTGGCTGGGAAGAAGGCTTCTTCAACTCGGCTTTCACCCATCCGAATCACGGTGGCAAGCGTGTCGAATACAAGAACGGCTTCTATGCGTTCTGGACCGACATGCTCGACGGCAAGTTTGCGTCGTTTCCGCTTGATGCTCTGGTGCCGATGAAGGGTATGACGGCAGGCAAGCTGGTAGCAGGAAAGAGCGGGGTGAAAGCATGAATCCGCTCGATCAGGTCCTCCAGCGCTCGTTCCCATCTGTGATGGTGCCAACGCGCGAAGCCGTCGCGCCGATGCCCGCATCGGGCGAACGGTTGCTGGTTGCGTCGAATGGCGTGTTCCTCGAAATCAACCGGCCGTGGATTCGTCTCGTTCGGTTGCTCGGTGAATTCGGCTGGCGCTCGCCTATACCTTACGGTGAGGCGAAAGTGGAAACGGAGGTCCGATGTGGCTCCGTGCCTGCTGAGCTGGTAGCAGGATTCGCGCGCATGGCGCGTGAGGCCCTGCCCAACGAAGTGGGTGCGTGGATCACGTGGAATGCGTCTTCGGGAGCGTTCCGCCTGGTGCCGCTTCCTTCGTTGTCTCACAGCCCCGACCACCTGAAGTACGAGCGTCCGCAGCTGGAAGCGGATGAATGGATGGTGGTGGACTGTCATTCGCACGGTCGAAGCAAGGCGTTTTTCTCGTCGACCGATGACCGCGACGATCAGCACGACGTGAAGCTTGCGCTCGTGCTTGGCCATTGCCATAGCGCGCCGTCTGTGGCGCTGCGGCTGTGTGTCAAGGGTCGGTTCGAGGTCCAGCGCGAAGTGCCTTCCCGCTGGCTCGCAGCGCTGTCTGCGGAGGTCGTATGAGCCGACGGACATTGCACGCAACACCCGCGCACATGCTGAGCGGGCCGTGGAGAGTTGTCGTGGTCGGCGCCGGCGGCACGGGCAGCGCCTTGCTGCCGTCGCTCGCACGGCTGCATCACGCGATGGTCGAGCTTGGTAATCCTGGCGGAATCGAATGCGTGGTGTACGACGACGATACGGTTTCCGAGTTCAACGTTGGCAGGCAAGGCTTCTATCCAAACGACGTCGGCCAGTACAAGGCGACGTTGCTGGTAAATCGCCTGAACCTGCTGATGGGAACGAACTGGGTTGCCGAGCCGCGGCGCGTCGATTCGCGCACCAACCTGCACGCGGACATCGTGATTGGCTGCGTTGATTCACGGCGTGCCCGTCACGCCATCGTGCAGGCTGCAAAGCGCGGAAACTGTCTGTACTACCTCGACTGCGGCAATGAGACAGATCGTGGCCAGGTGATTCTCGGCGAGTTCGGCAAGGCGCGGCATGACAGGCTGCCCCACGTAGGCGACCTATTCCCCGACCTGCTGAATCCGAAGAATGACAAGGGCGACGATACGCCGTCCTGTTCGATGGCGGACGCCCTGCGCAAGCAGTCGCTCGTCATTAACCAGGCCATCTCGGTGCAGGCGTTCAACCTGTTGTGGTCACTGTTTCGCAACGGCGGCCTCAATTTCTCGGCTGTGTTCGTGAACCTCGCAACGGGGCGAACGAATCCGGTTCCGATTGACCCAGCGGCGTGGGCGCGATTCGGCTATGACGCGCCAAAGCCGCCCATGAAAAAGACCAGAAGGCCTGCAAAGGCCAAGGTCTCCGACTGAAGCCCGCCCGTTTAAGGCGCGGCGCTATACCTCTCTGATGTCCCCGTTTCGGCGGGGCATCAGTCTCCATCTCTCAAACTGCAGGAGTCTCAATGACCCAACAGAAATTGTCGACCACGGTCGGCACGATGTTCATTCGCTGCGGCCAGTCCGCGGTCGCTGGAGCCGCTGTCTCGTATGCGGCTAACCACTACGCGGTGGTGCCGATGCTTCACTCGCTCGCGCAGGCGGCTCTGCATCACGAGGAGTTCGCCAGCGCAGGAGTCGGGGAGCGGCTACTCGCGGTGCTCGCCGTCGCCGCAGTGCTGTTTGCGGCGTCGATTGCGACGAAGCGACGTCGCAATGCGTTCCATGATGCGGTCGCATCGTGCGGCCGTCGGGTCGTGGGCTGGCTGATGGCCGGCGCCGCCGCGAAGGTGTGTTTCCTTTGCGGCGCGCTTGCCGGATTCGGCGGACGGGGTTGGTTTGCTGGCCTGCTGACCCTGGCGATGTACACGGGCATTTTCGTGTGCGTCAGAGGTCTGGTCGTGTTCGCACAGGTGCCTCCCCGTACCCGGTCGCATTGACCACGTGGCCGCCCTGGTGGTGTGGCGCCTCTTCTTTTCTTCCCTCAGCGGGCGCAGCCCGGTCGGGGCTGCTCCGCATTTCATATCGGAGCTTCAGATGGGTTCAACTGTATTGACGGGCAAGCAGGCAGCCGCGTTTCGGACGGCCGACGGCGAATGGATGTTCGCGCTGTTCGAGCGGACGTACGAAAAAAACTGCTATCCGCACGATGACCGCTGGTCGGCGATCGCATTCGGTCGCTATCGCGATGTGATGCGCCGGGTGTTCAGACACGCGACCTCCTGCGAGGGTGGCATGCTGCAAAGCCGCGCGGGCTACATCCGGCCCGAAAACTACATCGCGACGTGGCGATCGGTGCTGGCCAGACCGTTCCGTCTTCCGGACCGCACGATCCGCCTGGACGTGTCGAAGTCACACCGCGCGTCGCTTCCGGAAGGCTCGCTCGATGATGTGCGCAAAAGCCTGGCCGCGGCCGGTCTCGGTGACCGTGCCGAGGAGATCGTGAGCGGAAAAGCCGAAGTGTCGCTGGTCGCTGACGCTGCGCTTCTGGAAGTGATCTACGGCGAGAACGGGCCGCTAAGCGTCTGGCGTGTGCTCGAAGTAAATGACTGTTCAAGCGTCACTGTCGATGACGACGTGAAACTACCGAGCCGATCACCGTCTGCAATGGATAGCATGCCCGCGGTGAGGTGCTACAAGATCGACGACGAGCACAGGCTTGTCTCGCTCGATGGGAAGCCTTGGGAAAACGCTGGCTGGCAATATTCGGCGGTCGGTAGCTTCATCACCGACCTCGCATACGAGCGGGAAATGGATGCGCCGGGCTTTGCGAAGCGTGCTATCCCTGCTTATCGGGACGTGTTGCGCAACGCGGATCTGTTGCCGGCGCAAACCGTCATCGATGTCACGCGTTCGCCGGAGGGCGTCGAAGAGCATCGGGCGCGCGTCGCCGATGAACTCGCGGTATATCTCGGTCTAGCCGATACGGAAGGTCGGGCGCCCGCACGGTTCAGCTTCCGGTTCAGCGATGTGCCCTCCGAACCGCGTAGCTCAGCAATGTACAAGCTGTGCCTCCTTTGCAGCCTGCAGGTGAGCTGGTCGGTGCCGGACGTGAAGCTCGTTGATCCGGTTCCTACTGCTGAAGGCACCGACCTGACACAGTTCCTGCTCGAGCTGGTATAACACCGGCCCAAGTATTATCGACAAGCGCCGCCCCCGAAACTGGGGCGGCGCTTTTTCTTTTACGGGTATGCGATAACAGATCGGCAAATAGCGCCGGGTCAGCCTGCTTCAGGTATTTCACGCACGCGAAGAATCTCCGGCCAGTCGGCCATGACAGCCCCCTTCCGGTCGCTGACGCAGTACGGTACACCTTCGTGATTCGTTGGCCGGGCACCGAGTTGCTTGACGAACACGGAGACGTTTGCCGACCGACACTGCTGCACGATATCTTGTGCCCATTCGACAGCCATTGGCCGCGCCGCATAGCCGCTTTCTCCGCCGACGATCACCCAATCAATGAAATCGCGGGTCTCCGCGCCATGAATAGGGTCAGTGATGTGGCCTGCGCACGTGCCGCAATAACCTTGCGCGTATCTACTGCCCTGCACGAATCCTGTATCGCAACGTGGATATCCAGGCGAAAGAAAATCAGTGATGTTCACTGAACCGAGAAGCGGTTCCATGCTCAGGAATTTCACGCCTGCCGGTGTTCCCAGCAACTTCGGAATGTCGCGGTCAGCCTCATCCTGATTGACGATCGTCGCGCCGATCCAGACGCCTGGCCATGGTAGTTCGTCCCACGTGTTCAGCCCGTGCGACAGTTCGTTGATGACGTCGTTCAGCATGCCGCGCGCATTGCCGATTCGTTTCGTGAGCAGAAGCCAGTCGAGATTCGGCGTCTGCGCGATTAGCTGGAACAGTTCAAGCCGCCACGCCGGATCTACAGCGTTATCGAACACGTCGGCAAGCGACGCGCAGAACACGCGCTGTCGGCGTCCATGTTTCGCGAAAAACGCGTCGTGACGCTTATTCCAAATGTGCGGCTTCTCCCATGTGCTTTCGGCCGTACGGTGGCGCTGCTCCCCCGGCCCCCAGACAACATGCATCGCGCGCGACGGTGTGCTGACGGCGGCATAGCAGTGATCGCAGCCGGGGGAAACGCGCGTGCAACCAATCCACGGATTATCTAACGATGCGCATGTGTAGCGCATTGGCGGAGCGACTGCGAAATAAGACGCATCGAAATCTGTTGTCGTTGTTGAGTTGCGCATTGAAAGTGTGGACATACGCTATCTTTTGTTGCGCTTCAGCGGAGACACGGAGGATGACAAAGGCTGCTGGTTCAACTGCATTTGCAAGTCCGAGATCACCTGGTCTCGAACACGGATCAACTCCTCCAGTTCATGAATACTCGCGTCAAGGCGATAGTTTATTCGCGCAAGAGCGGCTACCTGGCCTTGGGCCTCTTCAACCAGCGTCCGATACTCCTTGAGCTTCGCCTCAGTCTCGGAGAGTGTCCTGCGCTGTTTCCGAGGCGTCGCCGCTGAATTGGTTTCAGCCTGCCGGATCGCATCGAGAATCGGACGGTGGAAGCGATAGAGCGTTGCCCGGTCAACGCCAGCCTCCTTAGCGACGTTCGACGCCGTCAGCCGGGAGCCAGCAGGAAGTGCCTGGGGTGTGCCGGCGACGAGCCGTTTCATCGCCTGATCAAGGCGCTTCCGCGTTTCCTTGGTAGAGGTCTCTTTTTGGGCAGACAAGGCTTCGCGGGCAGCGGACGATATTTTTCTCATGTGGACTCTCCATCCAACCGCTGGAGAACCTTCTCGGCTTTGACCAATATCTGCTGTGCGCGAGCCTTACCGCTTTCGCCAAGGTCGCCGATCGCCATCGCCTCAAGCTGCTGATCTCGAATGCCTTCCCAGACTGGGCGATGCTCCTGACCGATGATGCCGTGGTTGCAGTCGACGCACATCTGCGCCTCGAAGACGCACAGCCCCCCGCAGCCAACCCCTTTGGCATTACCGACGCACCAAGAGTGGCCTGTACCGTTCAGGGTAATCGTGCCCGCGTATTCCGCGATCAATTGCTCTTTGTTCTCGGCTGTGCGAACGGTGCTGCGCCAACTCTCAAGCCAGTGAGCGCCGTTAGCGATAGGAGCGTCCGAATCGAGGTAGGAAGCCATCACCTCTGTTTGACGAACGCGCTTTTCGGCAGTCACCATCTCCAGCAGCTCGGTGTCGGCCTGGTACTCATCGGGCGCTCCGTCGGCATAGAGCGCGGTCATGTCCAAGCTCCAGTGACCAAAGTGATGCTGAAGCGTAAGCAGGTCGCCTAGCTCCGCTTTGGCGATGAAGCGAGCGTAGGTCCGCCGAAATTGGTGCGACGAAAGCGGATAAAACTGACCATCGACACCGCGAATGTTGAGTGACGCACAAAATTCTTTCAGATTTCGGTTGATCGTCTGTCCGGCCAATGTGCGAACGCCGCCTGATGACTGCTTGCAGAGGAACAGCGTTCGCTTCTGCGCCTGAATCTCATCAAGCCGCCGACGCACGCGTTGGCCTGAGGCCGGCACCGTTATCGCGCCAGCTTGGGCCAGAAGGATCTTTTCCTCGTTATACAGAGCGTTCCTAAGCGGCGAGGTAAGACGCGTCAATATGGCGACCGCCTCTCCAACGACGGCAGGTACCATCCACTTCTTGGCCCGGAGGCCAGTCTTATAAATCGTCCCGTGCAGCCATAAAACGTCGATCGTCCCGTCCATGCTCTTCGAGGATGACAGGCAGTCTTCCTCCAGAGACATCATCTCCGAGTCGCGTAGCCCGGAGAACATATCGATGCAGATGTAGCAGGCAGTCCTCAACTGTCCAACCTCCTCGCTTACGTGGCCCACATTGTTGAATCCGTGTGCTTTTGCCACAGATGCCAAATAGCGGTGCAAAGTTCCACCGGACCGGCCGCCGTTGTCAATACGAGCTTCGGCAAGTGCATCGCGAGCGGCCAAAATGGCAGAACCTTTGACGCGCACGTACTGGAGCGCAGCCTCGGCGATCAGTCGAGCAATGTCATCAGGAATGAATTCTGTTGTAGGGAGTCGGTGAGCATGGGTACGCCGCTCTCCTGCAATCGACAGCGCACTATCATCAGGCCACGGATGTACGTGCAGGGCATCGGCAAGCTTGTCACGCTGTAAATACAACTCCTCCAAAATGAATAGTTTGGTCGTTACGGTATGCGGAACAGACGGCGACCCATCAATGTTCAGTTTGGCGACGGGAACATATTGAAGGGTATGCCCGGCAAGATCTTCAAACCGCCGAATACCCATTGAGCACATCCAGCGCAGCAATGGAACGAGACTGGCCGTCTTCTCGCACAGGGTAAGGAGCGAAGGCCGTTTGCGGCCATCGACCGGATCGGCGAAAAGAGACCAGATATATGCCTTGCTCGACTCAAGAAGGACTCGGTTTTGTGGGTCGGTGAGACGCGACCCATCGGGAAGTTTGATGGCCCAATTTATGCGCTTGGAAGCGCGGCCGATGTTGTGTTGCGGAATGAACGGGTAAAAATCCCAGCTCACATCGCCGTATCTACTGATGACGTTAAATGCACCGTTCTCCGCGGCAGTTGCCGAAACGGGCATCGCGTCAAGGTTTGCTGCCTCAACAGATCTGGCCAGCCGAATGTCAATGATCACGGCGCTCATACAGCGGACCCTCGCCACGTGGGATGAGGGCTTGCCTGCGCTCGGCGGCGAGCCTCCTCGACGATCACCAGTGGAAACTGTGTGGCGATGTCAGTATCGATACGCCGGACAATCGGAGCATAGGTTTTTGCCCAATGCATGGCATTGATCTTGGGTCGCTCGGCGAGCAATCGATAGTAGAAGCTGAAAAGCCGCCAGAGGTCGTCCTCGAAAACGACCATGTTCGGGCAACGAAAGCAGGTGAAGAATTTTTTGCAGACAGAATCGTCATCCCTAAACGGATTACGACATCGGGCTACACCGGTGTTGTAGCCTCCCGTCAGAAGATTTTTGATATCGGATACAGGAATCAGTCCGTCTGCCGCGATCAGGACTTTGCCCGACACATCTTGTCGGGTGAACCCGCCAACCATGCTATCGAGAACAAAGGCATGATCGCGCTCGGCTTCGATCGGCATATCAACGTAGTGGCGAGCAGTTGTGGAGACGCTCGCATGCCCAAGCGCTCGCTGCACGCGACGGATGTCTCGGGTCCGACGGTATAGTTCAGTGGCAAAGGTCGGGCGTAAGCGAGCGACCCACACTTGCAAGGGGCGGCCTCGGTCATCCGTTAAATTGTGACGCGCCATGAATACCTTGATGGCATTCTTCGCGTCACGCGGCGTTAGTCGGAAAACCCGGCCTTTCCGCTCGTTCAGCAAGCCTCTTCGCAAAAACACGTATTCCTGGTCGTTAGGGTCTGCTTCCGAGACAAGCGGAGACGTAAATTGGCAAAGAAACCGGAAGTGTTCGCCGATCGTCGCCGGGATTGTCTGCATGTTCGATGCGATTGCTGGGTCGGAGGCTGTGCGGATAGATGTGCTGAGCACTGAGTAGCCGCGACGCTTCGAAGTAACCAGCAATTCCCTGTCTGGAAGCGGATGGGCGCGAAGACTGTCGCGCGTGAGTTCGAGCAACGGTTGCTGATTGATTCCGGTCGCCAAGCCCAGTAGCAGCAGATGAACGACCAGACCCTGAAGGTCCGAGAGGGGGGCTCCGATCCCCTCGTGGATCGAGCGGAGATCTTGGTTCAGCGCACCAAGAAGGCGTCGTTGCTCGTTGTCCGAGTAGGGTTGGCGTTTCGTTGCCTGTTGGTTCGCGTTTGGGAAAGGATTGCGCGGGAACGTCAGTTGATCACTCACCTCGTCGGGCACACGCTTCTGTCTCGCAACGAGAAGCGACTTGAGCGCTTTATACGCAGTACGGCGAGTCCCGATCGACCACGGCTGTCCATGGTTCTGCGTTGTGACAATAATTTGCCGCTCCATCCACGCCAGAAACCTCTCGATCACTGAACGCGTAATTTGAGCGAGCGAGGTAATGTGCTCGCCTTGACCTGACAGTTCATCGAGAAACAGCCAAAAGCGGGCTAGAAACCGAACATAGGATGCCAAGGTAACGGCCTCCAGTTCACTCCGCAGACTCCAAACGGCATCGCGCATGTGAGCCGCGAGATTCTCCCGTCCGGCCACGCGCAACGCGTTGAAATTGAATTTCTGCGGGCCGTGGTGAGGGCACAGGAGCGTAAATGACCAGTCTGGCGCAAGGTTTATCACCGTGCCGCCATGCGACTGGACGGAGACCGGCTTACGATCGATTTTTTGACGACGGATTGCCATGCGCGAGAGCCCGACAGATATCGAGGTGGTAGCCGTCAACGTCGTCGTGAGCGACGAGGTCTGCGGCGTGAACGTAAATTTCAGTCGTTGTGATTGAGCTGTGGCCCATCCTGTCGCGTACCCACAGCAAGGCCTGACTCGGTGTCTTTTCTCGCCCCATCCGTATCAGCTCGTATGTTCCGAAGGTGTGCCGGAGCATATGTGGCGTACACCAGATGCCGCTCTTTTGGCTAACACGTCTGAAGGCATTGTTGAGTCCATTTACGGAAAGCGGGTCTCCGGATTCCGCAAGGAATAGAAGCGTGGGTTCCTCACCGAACTTGGCCCTGTACTTCACGCTCAGCTTCGGCCACCCGAACGTGAAATACTCGTACAAGGCAATTGCCAGATCGTACGGGAGCATGACAATCCGCTCCTTTGCTCCCTTGGTCGGGGTCAGGGACGGGTCAAGTCGCATCGGTACTTGCTTCTGCGGGTCTCGCCCAGCCGGATTTGGCAGAACACGATAATTCAGGCCGACAACTTCTTCGCGACGCATGCCGGTTAGCAAGGCGAGGTATCCCATCAAACGCAGGCGATACGGGGTTAGCGCATCCAGAAACCGGATTGCCTGGTTCAGGTGGAGAAATTTCGGTACCGCCTTGTGGGTCTGAACAGTCAGTGCATTGGCGTCGAATCGACTTCCGGACCCGTCGACATGGGCAAGAAAACCGTGCGGTTTCGCGACCCATACATCCGTCCGGTCAAACGGGACGGAGTGCGTCATCCCATTGGACTTGGACCACACGTAAAATACATCGACGGTCCGCAACCGCTGGTTCACCGTGCTTCGGGCGCAACCGCGCTCAAGCATGCCATCGCGCCACGCAGCGATTTGACTTTGATTCGCGCGATCCCAGGCGAGACCACTCGCTTCGAGGAACGCAAAGAATTCGTAGAGGGCAGCACCGTACGTGCGCCACGTGTTCTCAGCTCTGGTACGCCCTTTGATCGTGGAAAGATACCGGAGGTACCGGTTCGGCGCATCGACCAACTCCATCTCGCCGTCACAGAGAAAAGGAACTCCCGGTCGCGGATGCCCCGCCACAACAAACTGCGAATCGGTAAAAAACAGCCTCATGCCGCGATCTTCTCCGGCGCCGGGTAGGCATCCCAGGTTCGGCCCAGAAGCCAATGGGGCGCGTGGGGAGCAGACGGTATTCGGAGCACCAACTTCAAATCTCCTTTTCCATTGGTTAGTGGTGCATCAGCCTGTGGATTTGTGGACTTCCTCCTTCGGAGGACCGGCTGCTTCCTATGGACGGCTCGTGGACAACCCTTCAGGTTGCCCACAACCCGCCCACAGTCTCCAGCCTAGCCCACAAGCTCCACAGGCTCCGAGCTACGAGGAAGAAAGATTGCCAATACAACCACCCCGGCGAACTATAGCTGTCCCTAATACAATGCGCAACAAACAAGGGTCACATATCAGGGATTGAACGTGTGGTCGGTCCATTGGATTTTGCTGTTCTCGCTCATGTAGCCACCCTTTTTTCGATCAGTTCGACTCGGCGCTCTGGAGGCCGATATTGCGGAACGCGGTCGCGGCATACACCTAAAACTCGTCGGTGCGGCACCTGCCAGTCTCGGGAGGCGCCCCCAAATTGCAACGTCTCTCGTGCTTACCAGTATCGACCGCGCCGATGGCGCACATAAAGCGCAAGGGCGATCAATACTACGAGGATGACTTCGACGGCCTATTTCAGCCACACGCTATTGATGAACGGATCGTCCATCGGACGAAAGTAGGTGTCCGTGTCCCGCCCGCCGTTGGCGATGCTGTCGAGAACGGGCCAAAGCGCTGGCCACGCGATCGCGGCAAAGCCTGCGAGAAGCGCAGGTCCAAAGTCCTCGAGAAAGCGCCACGCAGCAACCGCGATGACAGCAGCGAACGTGATCGGGAAGGCCGCAGTGCACACCGATGAAAAGCTGGCGCCGATTGCGCGCGAGAGCGCGAGCAAAACTGCGAGCGCGGCCAATACGACAAAACCGATGACGGCTGCCGTTCCATCGTTTCGATTACTCATGAAGCTATTCCTCGTGGGGTTGTGAAAGGAGTGGGTTAGAAGCGGCCAGCCAGCACCGCTCGGGTTTTAGAATGCGAATTCGGCCTGATGCGGTGCGACTGGGACCAGTGCAGGGCTGTCCCGCGTCGCATCCGAAACCGGGCGTGCGGCGAGAAGGGCGTCGTAGCGCGCGAGCACAGAAGCGGCCGTCGTGTGGTCGACGTCGATGCCCAGCAGCTTCGCAACGCGCGAACGAACGCTGGCGATTAGCGCGGCTTCTTCCACAGTTGGCCGCGTGGTCGGCCAGCCAGCCGTGTAAAGCAGATGTGCGGGTATCTCGGCTTCGATTGCCTGACGCTTGGCGGCCGCGAGCTTGGCGCGCTCGACGTCCGCTTTCAACGAAGGGGAAAGAAGGTCTGGTGCGACGTCAGCGAGCCAGCGTTGCCCTTGAAACGCGAAGGTCGAAGCAACCTCCATCGCAACCATTTCCCGGTACAGGTCGTGGTTATCTGCGCATCCAGTAGCGGCGCGCAGGTCGTCGAGCGAACTCATGATGCAGAATGCGCACGAGACGCGCGACGCGCCATATCGCGTGTAGGCCTCGTGCAGGGCCAGTCCAGCATCCGCGATCTCCGCAAAGACATCCTCTACCGGCCATTCGATAATGGCGTTCCACGTCACGCCACGATGATTGCGGCGGGTCAGCGCGGCGAGGGGCGCTGCGACCGGCATCTTGCTGCGTGCCGAACTTTCCTGACGGCGAACGCCCGTCACGTTCACGATGTCATGCTGCGGGTAGCGTTTTTTCAGCGCGCTCGTGATCACCGCCGTCTTCAGTTCGGACGTGCAGAACCGCATGGACGGGGTGCTCCATGGCAGGATCAGTCGAACGCACGACAGTTCTCTGTAACGCATGACGTTGTTCTCCCATCGCTTTTGCCACCGCGCGAGCATGTCGCCGGCTTGACGGCGTACTGTCAGCAGTTCCCAGCCGAGATGCGCTGCAAGCCGTTCGCACGTCGGCGCGCTGTCTTTCCATTCGACGCGGCCCAGGTCCGCGTGAACCAGCACTCGTGGGCCGGTATGACCGATCAGGTCGAGGTGACGTGCGACAGCGAGTGCACAGGCCACACTGTCCTTTCCGCCACTGACGCCGATCGCTACGACGGCGTCAGCATCAAGAAGGGCATCCACTTCCGGGGTGCTGGTCACGAAGCGGCCGACGCGCACGACGTTGTGGTCGATGCGCTGGCGAAGTGCCGAGAGGTCGATGATCTGAAGGGACATGGCGTGCAGAAGTGAAGGTGATGATTCATCTTCGCAGCTGCAGCAGGAAGTCAAGGCGCGTACGGCCGAGGTTCGGTGGCGAGAGCCCGCGCGACCGCGTGCGGGAGCACGTCGCGCAGATCGAAGCGAACCGCGTCGCCATCGAGAGCTTGCGCGAAGCGCACTGCTGCAAAAGCGGATCAGGACTACGCCGCGCGCATGGCCGAAGCAGGCTTTAAAGACAAGGAAGCGCTTGCCGCGCTCGCCGTACAGGAACAGACGCTGTACGTGCAGGACACCGCGAACGCACGCAACGATAAGGTGTTCTGGCTCGGCGTCGTGATTCTCGCGACGTTTGCCGTCGTCGTGTTTGCGTCTATGTATGGGGCATATGCATTGCTGGCAGGCCATGTCGTCGTCGAAAACGCAGCGCTGGTCGGCATGGTGGCAGGCTTCGTCGGAACGGTTATCGGCTACGTGAGCGCCAATGCACAGCAGGTCGTAGGGTTTTTCTACGGCAGCAGCAAGGGAAGCGAGACGAAAACCGATGCAATGGCGGCAGCATTTACACAGACGTTCAGCCCAACGCCTGACCGACCGGGCTCGCCAACGCCCGGAGGTAACACCACATGAGACTTTGCAATTCCTGTCAAAAACTGATTGGACAACCGGCATCGGAGTCACCGCACGCTTACCTGCGCCTTCAGGGGGCTGGCGTGTTTGGGCCGCCTTCTAATCCGGTCAAGCACTACATGCAGTACCGGTGCACGAGCTGCGGCGCGTGGTTGCACCAAAACACGCGAGCAGGCGCGCCGTTTGACCGGTGGGCGATTGCCCCCGGCACGCTCGCAGAGGCATTGGCGGAGCACGAATAGAGCAGCGTCAGCCGCTTTGCGGATCTATCCCGGAAATACGCCTGGAGGAAAACATGGCAGACGTGGAACAGTTCAAGGACGATCTGGAAAACAACGCCGACGGCCTGATAGGCGGCAGCCGCGGTGACTTTATGGAAGCGCTCGGCGAGGCCGTCTACGCGTTGTCCACTAGCGAGCAGGTGGACAGCATCATTGCCGCTTACCTGACGCTTCAGGAAGTCTTCGATGCGAACGTCGACAACCTCGAAGATGAGGCCGACGAAGCGATCGACGATGCGACGGCCGAGTTTAATAAAACGGTCGGCAGGATTCTCCGAGTTTAGCCGGGCCCGGACAGCCATCGGATATCCGCCCATTAAGTGAGGCATACCGCACAGGCATTACTCTTTCAGGCTGTAACCTATATCGGCATCAAATCGGGGCGTCAAATGAAAGTCTGTCAGTCCTGTGCGGCATTGATCGGCCACTCCTCGGCAAAGCCGCCGCATAACCGATTGCAGTTAGCTGGTTCTGGCACCTTCGGAACGTCATCGCATCCCGTAGCGCAGTATCTCAAGTATCGGTGTGAGGAATGCGGCGCATTACTGAATAGAATCACTGTCACGGCGACGCCTCCCGAGCGATGGACATTGGCGTCCCGAGGGGGGGAAGGGGATGTTTCGGACTCTGAGTAGCAGTCCGCACGCATACGCGCGGCTGTACGAATCGCAACGCATACGTACGGCCACTGTCAATGTATGCTGATGCGATGCGCTGCTAGTATCGTTAGCGGGTTCAGCCGATTCCCGTTCGGTAAGCCCAATAACGCAGCATGGCCCCCGTCATGTTGCGCGTGTTCTCAGAGCGCGTGCGCCCCCCTGGTGCGGCGCGCTTTTTTTTGTTTGTCTTCGTCAGTAATCGGACGACTGTATGATCGCGCTACCGCGCGGCACATTTCATGCGTCGCCAGTATTGGAGTTGTTCGCGCGTTTCCCAACGCATGTGCATCGTTTTTCACGAGCCGCATGACCAACACTCTCACTATGGGGAGAAAGGACGCGAAACCACGATGACGGATTACCGACTGCGCCCGAATCTGGAATCAGCCGAGCAGACACGTGACCGACTCGGACGCGCGGCGGAGGCGGCAGAGATCGGGACATTCTATTGTCCGCTACCTCCCGACCGACTGTGCTGGAACGCACGCTGCAAAATTCACTTCTGGCTTGACCCGGATACGCCCGACGCCGACATCGACGCGGAGACCTTTTATCAGACGATCCATCGGGACGACCGGGAGCGGACACGCGCTGCCGTTGAACGTTGCATCAGCGGCGGTGAGCCGTACGACGTCGAATATCGGACGGTCTCGCCGAGCGGCGATGTATGATGGCTCAGAGCAAAAGGAAGTGCCTGCTTCGATGACGATGGCCGCCCGATCAGGTTTGACGGTATCACCATCGATATTTCCGAGCAGAAGCGCCTTGAAGCGGAACGTGATGCATTAATCGAGAGCGAGCGCGCGCAGCGGCAGGCTGCCCAATCGGCGAGCGAGGCGAAGGACGCTTTCGTTGCCGCCGTTTCGCATGAAATCCGTGCACCGCTGACATCGATCCTGGCATGGGTGGAACTGCTGGACCGGGCCTCCGATGACGGCGCGTTTGTCCGTAACGGCATCTCAGTTATCCGTCGCAGCGTCATAACGCAAAGGCGGCTTGTTGACGACCTCGTGGACGTGACCCGCATCAAGCGGGGGAAATTCACGGTCACGCGGTCGCTCATCGCTGTGACAGACTGCTTCAACGCGGCCTTGCAGGAAATCCGACCCATTGCGGGCGAGAAAGGCGTCTTTGTCGCTGACCTTGTAGCAGAGCCGGTTTATGTGCAGGGTGACGGCCCACGGCTCCAACAGGTTTTTGGGAACCTGCTTAACAACGCCCTGAAACATACCGAACAAGGCGGGAAAATTCTGCCGTCGCTTGTGGAAACCGGCAACACGGTGAGCATCCGCATTGCGGACACGGGCGCCGGCATTCCGCCTGAACGGCTAACCGAGATTTTCGAGCCATTTGTCCAGGTCGAAAGCACGGTGAACCGTGAGCGCGCGGGCCTCGGGCTCGGCCTTGCAATCGCGCGAAGTATCGTCTTGATGCATGGCGGCGAGATCACAGCGCAAAGCGCCGGGCCGGGACAAGGCGCGTCTTTCACAGTCGTCTTACCGACCGTCCGGAGTCATCCATCCGATGCTTCAGCAGAATCCCCGCATGCCGATCTCGAATCCGCCATCAAGGGGCGCACCGTTCTCCTGGTCGAAGACGATGAAGACACTCTGCAAGCACTCGCATTGACGCTGCAGTTCGAAGATATTCAGGTTCTTACAGCGACGTCGGCAGAGGAGGCTCACCCGTTGATTGAGCGCACTCTACCCGACGCAATCGTCTCAGACCTGACCATGTCGGGCGCTAGCGGATGCGAACTGCTGCAATCCATTCGGGCGCGAGGAATCACGGCTCCCGCCATTGCGCTTAGCGGACACGTGAGAGCGGAGGACGAGCAGATGGCGAGAGCGGCCGGTTTCGACGACTACCTCGCCAAGCCGGTTGACCCGGCAAAGCTCATTGACGCGCTGGCAAGGCTAATCAAGCAATAGACCTACATCTTTTTCCGCTTCGTCAGGCCCGTAAGTTGCTGATCTTGTTGCGATTTTGGAATTGCTGACGAGTTACGGAATGGAGACGATTCTTCTGGTCGAAGATGATCAGGCAACCAGGCTATCGCTCGAACTGCTCCTTTCGAATGAAGGTTACACAGTCGTTGGTGCCGCCAGCGGCGTGGAAGCACTGGCTGACCTCGGCGTGACAGGCGCAGATTTGATCGTTACCGATTGGTCAATGCCTCATATGGACGGAGTTAGGCTATGCAAAAACTTGCGAGCCGATCCTGTCTTTCGATCATTGCCCGTTGTCATGGTGTCAGCCGACGCTGATCCAGATTCCGGTGAGACGCTTTGGGATGCCTTCTTCAGAAAGCCGTTTGACCTCCCCGAACTTCTACGGACGATCCGGCTTCTCCTGGACGAGCGCCGCTCCGGAGTAGCAGCGGAAGATGCGCCACCCACCTTACCGCCCGATTTCCATGACGCAGAGACAGGGAGCGGAGTCAGCGCATCCGACTTGATAGCGGGGCTCAAGGACGACGACGCCCGAAACGGGTCATAGGGTACATGCGCTTTCGCTGGCGCAATCCGCGTATCAACGTGCTCAAGGGGCGCACCCGTTGTGCTACAAGAAAAAGGCCAGACAGACTGAACAGTCGCCTGGCCTCGAAGCGCTCCGAGCGCGATTGGAAACGCCCGGGGCGCGCTGCCATCCATGTTGCATCCCTGCCTGGTCCACTAGTCGCGAGAAGGGAGGCCGGGCGTCCCCGTCGCACCGGCCGTCCTGAATGCGGTCGTCGGATGTCCGTTCGATGACCGCTTGCGATGCAAGACGAATCTAGCATCACTCATGCCGCGTTTTGGCGTCGATGTCTCGCTAAAAAAAGCCAGGCGTCCTGATAAGCGCCTGGCTCTTCAAGTCGAGCCCGGTTGTCTGAACGTGTCGCCATGGGTAGACCGAGCTGGGCAGTTCACACGATCTGACGGCGCGGAGCTGCATCGACTGGGAAGCACACGGCGTACCTGATATACAAACGAGATCGGAACGGCTAGATTGTGGTTGTCGGAGGATGAGAGGATGCGCCCTGTTGATCGCCTGGTAAATTTGCTGAACGTCGATGCCGAGATTGCGCAGATACGCGGGTGGTTGGCCGACCCGAGAACCATGCCCATCCCTTTGCGAGCGGACAAGCCGAGATTGGGTGCAGAACTGGCGTGGCTGGAGTCGTGTCGCGAGCGGCTTTTCTTGGCGCTGAATGACGCGGGCGGCTTCCCCACAACCGACGGCACGCGAGCCCCGCGTCCGTTCCTACGACCGCGCCCAAGGTGATGTAGCGTACATTTCGATGTGCGCTACATCACGCAACAACGTTGTATTCCCGCCCAGTTACAAGTTGCTTCCGCGCCAGTACAAAACTGTACGAATCCCCAGCCAATGGACATCAAATCAGTCGTCATTGCGCTCTATTTGAGGGATCGAGTACTCATAGAATGGAGTCTCTCTCAGGTTCGTAACGACCACCCCTCGAGCACTTACGAACTTTTTCGCGCCAGCCTTCGGGCTGGCATTTTTTTGTCCGTTGGAAAGACTCCGCGAACGAAAGCCAGGTCGAAAACGGGATGATTCCGCGGCAGCGCCGCATATCAGGGCCGTTAGACTCGATTCATTCCCTGCGCTACTGCGCATCGACCTCCAGACGACCTCTCAAGGTCCGTCGATTTTTTCTCTCCAACCCATTCACTAGTTGGATGGTTTATCGAAAGGGCTGACGTTCGCGTCGGCCCTTTTCTTTTACCGATGGGTTTTCCCATCGCGCTTTCTCTCGACGACGGACTTCGCGTTCGTCACATTTCATGTACCCATCTGGGAGCCACCTCCCTCTGGGACCGGCTCCCTTTTCAAGGAGCTGCACCATGCTGCAGAAAGCTATTGTTTCGGAAGAGCTGGCCCGCCGTTTGGCACTTTCCGCAGATCCGGCGAGAATCGCTGAGAAGTGGGGCTTTCGCGAAAAGCAGCGTGTTTCCGCGCAAGCTGTCGCAACGCTCCCGATCAGACAGTTCGACGCCACCATCCTGTATCTGTGGAGCGATGGAACGGCCACTGTGAAGTTCGATTTCGACGTTCCGTTCGACGCCGAGCGTGAGCTCGTCAAGAGCGGTCGAGTCGATCTTCATTACCTCACCCGTCTGCCGTCGTAATCCCTGTCAGCGGTTCAGGTGTCTGTCACCTGAAGCCCATCCAATCCCGTTGGGAGCCCTCCCAACGGGACCCGGCTCCCGTTTCGCTGGAGTCTTGCAATGTCTAACCGCTTCAGCGTCGTAGCCGCTCTCATGAGTGCGCTCGCTGCAATTGGTTGCGCACTGGTCATCTATGGCTGCCTGCTCGAACAGCAGTTTCAGCTGCATCTGCTGCAGACATCCGGTATTGCCGGCCTTGATGCGTATCTCGCAAAGGTCGCATCTCACCAGCTGTCGTTTGCTTCGTTCATGGTCGAGTCCCTCAGTGGAGACGGCTATGCGCGAAGCGCGTTCGTGCAAGGCGTCGGTTTCTGGTTGGTATTCGTTCTCACACCGGTCGCGGCGCTCATCAGCGCATGTGCGCTGGCAGTGCGGAACAGGACGATCTCGCGTCTTCGTCTCGTCGCTGCCCACTGAACCACTTTTCTTCTCCGTCAGGGCAACCAACATGTTCAAGCTCTTTATCAGCATCGCTCTTCTTTCACTTCTGACAGCGTGCGCTAGTGCGGATTTCGGCTCGCCGAACACGTACCAGCGTTACGACGTGCAGCATCTCGGCCAGATGGAAGAGGCGACGATCCTGCGCGTGCGTCAGATCACGATCGAGTCCAGTTCCGACTCCTCGGGGCTGACATCGATCGTCAGTGCGGCAGCAAGCGCGTTTCTCGGTTCCCAGGTCATCGGAAACGGGAAAGGCCGGTATGTCTCGGGCGCGCTGTCTGGCGCTGCTGCGGGCTTCATCTCACAGCACGTGAGCGCGGCGATGTCCCGTCACAGCGGCATCGAAGTTTTCCTGCGTCGGGCCAACGGTCAGACCGTTGTCGTCTCGCAGGTCGACGACCAGCGTTTCGTCCCCGGCGAGCACGTTTATCTCGTTTCCAGTGGGTCCGGCTACCGGATTACCCACTGATCTTTTCGCGCGCCCTAAACGGCGCGTTTCCCTTGCGGGGCAGCCCCCGCGAGGGAGCTGCCTCGTCTCATCGAGGCAGATCATGAAATACCCGAAACTGTTTTACTCTGACCGCCGCTCGGCGGGTGCGGGCGCGAGAGCAGCGCTCCATCAGCAGGCAACTCGCGTCCTTCGACGCGTCGCGCAGGATCTGCGTCTGCGTTCCCATGAAATCGTCGTTCAGCCGTCCCGACGCAATCTGCCGGGTCGCGTGTCGCTGCGTACTGATACGCTCTTCGTCGACGTGCTGGAACATCAGTGCCAGCAGCGTGTGGCGTTCAGCTTCCGCACACGTCGTGGTCGTAGTGACATGACGGGCGGCGGCGAGAACTACGTGCCGATCGAGCAGATTGAATCAGCCCGCGGTTATGAGTCGTTTCTCGATGGCCTGCGGCTGGCTGGTGGCATCGACACCTCTTCGGGAGGTCGTCAATGAAACTGGCGAAGGTCAAGGTCGAGTACACGGGCGTCACAACGATCACGGAGCGCGTGACACTTGACCCGGAAACGGGGAAGGTGACGCTGCCTCCGCGTCTGCATGCGATGTTGAGGACGATGGACGAGTCGGAATGCTCACCAGCATTCGGACTGTTTTTTGACGGTTTCGTCCTGCCCGTTCAGGTTGCCGGCGACGGCTCCTACACTGTGGACTTACCATCTGAGCCGCAACCGGGCTTCCGGCGCGTCTTCAATGCCATCACGTTTCCGACGAAAGATCAGCGACAGCAGAATGCGCGTTATCTGCATACGCTCTCTGCCGCATCACTGGGCGGGTTCGTGGGCTTCGTGCACGCAGCGACGACGCCCGATCTGCCAACAATTGCAGGAGCCGCGAGTCTCTTCGTAGTTGGGGTAGTATTGTGGTACGTCGGGTTTCTTGCAATGAAAGGAGATTGAAATGACTGCAAGTATCATCACGCTCGTGTTGGGCTTGTCCATTGCAGCCTTCTTTCTCTGGACAAACAACAACGGTGTCAAGCGCGATCGTGAGCGCGAATGGGGCAAACATGATTAACGACGCGGCCTAGGGCCACATCCAAAGAATAAAGCCGCACCTTAGGTGCGGTTTTTTTTCGTCTATCAGAAATTCTGACGCGCCTTCGGGCGCGTTTGTATTTGGAGATCTCAACATGCAACAGGTTTCCCTGAATCTAGCCACGGCTAGCGCTGTTCCTGCCGCTACGGGCGTCGCGATGAGTCCTGCGCCTGCTCGCGAGCGACTCGACACTGCTGGAAAGACGGTCGGCGATGTCCTGAAGGCATTGTGCAAGGCGTTGTACGGAACCGAGCTTGAACCCGAATGGCTTGCGTCGGCGAACACGCTGGACGACGCCGATGAGGAAACGAGCGGCGCGCGTCTGGCGAGACTGTGGCCTGACGACAGCGTATGGAACCGGCTCGCCGTCTCCGTCGATATCGGGCGATCGGAAGGCTGGATCGTCAACGTCGACTGGATATCTCGAACCGAGACGGCGCACTCGCACCGGCGCGGTTATGCGGTGATGCCGATGCTACGCGCAAAGGTCTTCACGTCTGACCACGCATGGGATCTCGCGCGCTTCATCGCTCACGCGCTCGACGTCGCTTAACACTTTCATTTTTCGCGCCTCCTGGCGCTCATCCCTATGCGGGCATTCGGCCCGACAGGGAACGATTGCCCGCAGTTCTTTCCCGGAGCAATCGACCATGTATCACCTTTCTTTCGCTGGTCAGAATCTCTTTCTCGGTACGCTGCTCGAAGTGCTGGCAGTTTTCAGAACCGACTCCCGCCTTTCTTCCGTTGAATCCTCAGACGTCGTGCTCCTGCACGGTGGCCAACCCGTCGACGTCACCCGCTACAACGGCAGCATGACTGTCCGGCGTCCCGGGACGGCGCGCGACGTGTTCCTGTCCATGGTCGATGAGATCGATGGCGCTTACTTCCGGCCGAACGGCGTGATGCAGGCGGCATGGCAGATCCGTCGTTCGCACTGGAAGCTGCTCTACGACGCGTTCGACCTCACGTCGAGTCCGCGCCTCATCTTCTCGTCGGACCAGATCGACGCAGCTTCGGACGGGCGAGGGAATCTCGGCCTGCATGAGCTGCTTCAGGCCGAATGCGAGCGCCGGTTCGGCTTTCGCTACGCCGGTCCAGAATATGGCCGCACGCGCGACCGCAACGGACGGCATGAAGTGCACGTTGCGTACGCGCTCGCTGAGGGCTTTCCCGTCCCCGAAGCGGTGCTCGCCGAATACCGCGAGTTGCCGGAGAAGCTTTCGACCGACATGGCGTGGGGCCAGGTGCTGCTGTCCGTACCGGAACTGCGCGGTGCGATGTCTCCTGACAAGGTGCGCGTTCTCGCGAGCATCATGTCGCGAGAAAAGGGAGGCATAACGTCCCAGAACGCGGCACTGCTCGCGATGGTCATGCGGCTGGCGCCGAACAGGCCGACGTATGTCGAGGTCGATGACCTGCTGTGGCGTCACGGGCTGGCGGAGCCGTACAGCCTGCCCGAGCGTTACGCGAGCCCGCAGCCGCTCGGCAGGCCAGTCTCGAAGTTCGCGGAGGTCTACCGCAGCAGGATGGCAGATCACCGGCGCGACAAGGCAGTCATGCAGTTGCGCAAGGAGCGTGCGGAAGAACGCATTTCGCAACGTCACTTCGACCAGCGAATGCAGATTGCGCAGCTCGAGCATGGTCGCGAGACGTTTGCGTTCGGTAACGAAATCTCCGAAGCGATCGACAGCGGCGATCTGCAGTTTCTGCTGGACCTGCTCGACTGTCCCGATGAGCGCAATCGCGTCTCCAAGCAAACGGTGCGCGAGGTGTTCGGCGTCAAGCTGCTCGGTGTTCGCGCTGCTGCCCGTCGCCGGGCGATTTTTGCGCTGGCTGGGTTCGGCGAGGCGTTCCAGTCTGAGTGGGACGCTGCAGGGACGCGTGAGGCTCGCGAGCTGCTCGTGCGCACGCACGCGGCCCGCATGCCCGCCGGGATGCATCCGGCGGTCTACGCACAGTCGCCGGTAGCACATCACGTCTGATTACCATACCCTTCTACACACCCGGCCTCGCGCCGGGTTTTTTTTCGTCTGCCCGAAGCGTGAACCTCGCGACGTGCCACATAAGACAGTTCGAAAAAGCGACGATTCAGGCATTGCGCCGATCGCGCGCTCCCTACACTGAGGACTTCACCCGCGTCATTGACGCATCGACCCGCCGATTCGTCGGCATCCATTTATCGCCCCTGAGGGACCACGTCCCTACGGGCGTAGTCCTTTCGGGGCTTTCTCTTTTCTGGAAAGCCATCATGAAAGTTACGCCCGCACAACTGACCGAACTGCTCACGCTGTATGTCCCGAAGCGCCTGCCGGTGCTGATTACCGGTCGACCGGGTATCGGCAAGAGCGATATCGTCGAACAGGTCGCGCACGCAACCGATCACGAACTGCTCATCAGCCATCCCGTTGTTGAAGATCCGACCGACTCGAAAGGGCTGCCGTTTCCGGCGCCCGACGGCTTGAACGCGAAGTTCCTGCCGTTCGGTGATCTCGAACGCGCGATGAAGGCCAGACGCCCGCTCATCTGGTTTCTGGACGATCTGGGGCAGGCCTCGCCCGCCGTTCAGGCGGCAAAGATGCAACTGCTGCTTGCCCGCCGTATCGGCGAGCACGTCTTGCCGCCGCACGTGACGTTTCTTGCGGCGACAAACCGCCGGACCGACAACGCAGGCGTGACGGGGATTCTTGACCCTGTCATCTCGCGTTTCGCAACGGTGGTCGAGCTGGAAGCGACGATCGACGGCTGGACGAAGTGGGCTGTGCGAAACAATGTGCCGCCCGAACTGATCGCGTTTCTGCGATTCCGTCCGGACCTGCTCTCGGTGCAGAAGACGTCACGCGATATCGAAAACACGCCGAGTCCCCGCAGCTGGGGTTTCGTCGCGAAGACGATGGGCGTGGTGCCGAAACACCTGGAGCACATCTCGCATGCGGGATCGGTGGGCGAGGGCGCTGCAACGGAGCTTGTCAGCTTCCTGCAGATCTACCGCGAACTGCCGAACCCCGATGCGCTTCTGGCTACGCCCGACAAGGCGATGATCCCCCAGACGCCGTCGACGCTTTACGCAATCGCAACCGCTCTGGCTGCGCGCGCGACGGAAGCGAACTTCGATCGTGTCGTGACCTATACGGAACGCATGATCGAAGCGGGGCATCGCGAATTCGCGGCGCTACTCGTGCGTGACGCATTGGAGCGCACGCCGGAAATCGCCAATTCCTACGCCTTTATCCGGGCGCAGGGCGGCGAGATCGGCGCAATCATCAAGGGCGACTGATCCGCCGTTCCATTCCACTTTTTTCTCAGCTTCATCACTCATGGCTCTGCCGTCTCCGCGAGGACACGCAGGGCCATTTTTTTCGCCTCATCCATTCATTTTCTATACGGAGTTTTCTCATGAACACCAACATCCAGTCGAAAGTCATGCTCTGCTCGGTCACGATCTCCACGTGGGTTGCCCGTCGATTCGACGGCAAGGCCACCCAAGAGGTCGAGAACAAGCACCATGCAAAGGGCATCGGCAGATTTAACAAACGTCTGTTGCCCGAAAACTCCCCCAGTTTCCAGGAGGTGGTAACGCTCGCCGGCCGCATCCGGAAATACTTCTACGATCACTCGTTGAAGTACGACCAGCTTGGGGTGCGGCTGCTGCCGACGATGATCTACATGGAATTCGCCGACCGGATGCGCTCGATGAAAGACGAGTTCGATCTGGCGGTATCCGTGTTTCTCACCGACTACCTTGACCTGAAGGAGCGCGCCCGCGCGGAACTGAACGGCCTGTTCAACGAGGCGGACTATCCGACCCTCGCGGAACTGTCCTCCAAGTTCGGCGTGAAGATGGCCGTGCTGCCGTTTCCTGACGCCAGCCAGTTCGGCGTCGACCTGCCTGCAGACGTGCTGACGACGCTGAAAAGCGAACTCGATGAGCACGTGCTGGCGTCGATCGCGACCGCTAACGAGGATCTCGTCGAACGGATGTACACGGCCGTTTCGCAGATGGCGTCGCGGCTGTATGCGACGGGTAACGTGCGTCTGGACGTGGCCAACAACGTGCGCGACCTGTGCGCGTTGCTGCCGAAGCTCAACTTCTCCAACGATCCGAAGCTCACGCACATCCTTGATCAGGCGAAGACGCATCTCGCCGTTCACACGGGTGCGGATCTGAAGGAGTCGAATGTCCTGCGTTCCCAGGTGGCCAGCAAGGCACAGGAGATCGAAGGGCTGATGGCTGCGTTCATGGGTATCACGCCGGAAACGGAGATCGAGCCCGCGGACCACAGCGCGCAGCTGCGCCTCGTTGCTTAAGGGGGCGCTCATGGATCGCACCGTGACGGTAGCTGGCAATGGCGCGGTCCATCCGCGCATTGCCAAACAGCGAACTGAGCTCGTTCTGTCCGAACCGTTTTTTGGGGCGCTCGCACTGCGCCTGAATATGGTTGAGGACGGTTCGACAAAGGAGTGTTGGGTAGACGGGGTATCGTTGGGCTACAACCCCGAATATGTCGATAACCTGAGCGATCTTGAACTGCGGGGCGTGCTGGCGCTGAAAGTTATGCAGGTGGGCAACGGTCATTGCTGGCGTCAGGGTGCGCGCGAGGCCGCTCGGTGGAGCGACTCGAGCCAGTACGCCATCACTCCGATTCTTCGTTCGGCGGGGTTCGTGTTGCCAAAGGGCGCGCTGTACGACGCACGCTACGCGGGAAAGTCGGCCGAGGAGGTCTATGGCGCGCGGACGCAGGAGGCGAAGCAGAAACAGCCCAAACCTGATCAGCAGCCTAAACCCGATCAGCAGTCGCAGCAGCAACCCAAACCGCAGGGCCAGTTGTCTGGGCCGGACGGGAAGGGTGGCGATAAAGACGGCGCTCCGAATCCACAGTCGCAGACGGGTGGGGGAAAGGGTGACCCAGAGGCGTCTGCTGGCCCATCGTGTGGTGAGGTCCGCCAGTACTCGGGGACCGACAAAGCTGTGAAGGAGGCTGAGTGGAAGGTTGCGGTCGTGCAGGCAGCGAAAGCGGCGCAGATGCGCGGCAAGCTGCCGGGCGACCTTCAGGCGCTGGCTGGCGAGGCAGTACGGCCCGTTGTTGACTGGCGTGCGGTGCTTCATCGCTTCGCGCAACAGTCATCGCCGACGGACTACAGCTTCGCCCAGCCGAATCGGCGATACCTGCATCTGGGGTTCTATCTGCCCTCGTTGAACACGCCGGCTGTTGGTGATGCGGTGTTCGTGCGCGACTCGAGCGGTTCGGTTTTTGACGAAACGCAGGCGCAGTTCGATGCCGAGATCCTTTCGGTTTTCCACACGCTCAAGCCAGCGCGGTTGATCGTGATGGACTGTGATGTGCGCGTGACGCAGATGCAGATCTTCGAGCGAGGAGACTCGCCCGAAATCAAGCCCGTGCGGGGCGGGGGAGGAACAGCATTCACCGATCCCTTCAACCGCGTCGTTGCTGACGGTCTGAATCCAGCGTTTCTGGTCTATCTGACGGACATGGACGGGAAGTTTCCGGCCTTCGCGCCGCACTACCCTGTGCTGTGGGCCTCGACGACACCGCTTACGCGGGCACGTCGTGCGCCTTTCGGCGAAACCGTTGAAGTCGTCTGCTGAACCGGGTTCTCCGGCGACAGCCTTCTCTCTGACAAGACCCGGCCATGTGCCGGGTTTTTTTTCGTCCATTGGTTATCGCGTGCCGGGTGTTTCCAGCGCTGTGAGTTGGAAAGCTACACGATTTTGACGGTCTTTCTGCGGCAGTGGCTTTAACGCGTAATAGGAAGTTCGTCGAGCCAGAAAGTTCGCTGACTTCGACTCTTGTCGTTGGCGACAGGCCCACGAACTAAGGGGGCGGTTCGAAGCGAGAAAGCCGCGTAATTTCACCGGCCTTTTGATGCCCGTCTGCGCAAGCCAGACAGAACAATAGTCGCATGTTAGACCGCCATCAGAGCATCGCATGTCCGAACTTGACGACAACCCGGTATTGAAGCTGCAGCCGCTCAAAGCGGGTGCCGTCGATATGTTTTTCCAGGCGCTCGCGCCGCTGAAGGAATACTTCGACGCACCGGACATTGCGGAAATCATGGTCAACGACTATCGCAATGTGTGGATCGAACATCGCGGCGTCATGTCGCGCGTGAACCTCGATCTGAGGCCGGAACATCTGGAAGGGGCGATTCACTCGCTGGCTTCGTCTGTCGACAAGTCGGCACGCGCGGGCAGTGACAAGGGCATCATCAACGCCGGTCACAAGAACCTGCGTATCGCGGCGGTGATGAATCCGACCGCGATAGACGGTCACGCGCTCAGTATCCGAAAACACCGCGAGTCGAAGATGTCGCTCGACGACTACGTGCGCATGGGAGCTTTCTCGAAATCGCACGCGCGCCCGGAAGAAGCGGAAGCAATCCACTTCGAGGACGGCATCGAGAACGAAGCGCTCATGCGAGCTCTGACCGCTCTGGTCCAGTCGCGCAAGAACGTGCTCGTCGCAGGCGGCACGTCTGCAGGCAAGACGACATTCCTCAACGCGCTCGTCAGCGTGATCCCCGAGGACCAACGGGTGATCACCATCGAGGACACGATGGAGTTAAAGGTGCAGGTGCCGAACCGCGTGCGCCTGCTATCAAACGCTGACACAAACGTCACGACGCAGCTGCTCGTCGCGCTGTGTCTACGCTTCCGTCCGGACCGGATCATCGTCGGCGAAGTGCGTGGCGGCGAGGGTTATGACCTTCTGCAGGCGCTCAACACGGGCCACGACGGTGGCCTTGCTTCCCTTCACGCGAACAACGCGCGCACGGCGCTCAGCCGTCTCGAAAGTCTCGCCATGCTCGGCATCCCTGCCGGTTCGCGTTGGGAACTGGGCGACATGCGCAAAAACATCGCCGACTGCTTCAACTACGTGGTGCATTTCAAACGGACAGGCGAAATGCGCCATATCTCCGAAATCCTGGAAATCCGGGGCTTTCGCAACAACGACTACGACCTACGACGGGTTTTTTAACGGGAGCATCAAAAATGAAGCAAGGAAAGTTTTTCAGTTCGGCTGCCGCGGTGGCGAAGAAGCTTCGACCGGGCAAGCCGATGATCGTCGGCGCGCTGCTGAGCGTGGCATCGGCAGCGGCGATGGCAGCGGGCGATTATTCGTCGCTGACGGGCCTGACCGACATCATCTGCACGATCAGCAACCTCATCAGCGGCCCGTATCTGTACGGCATCGGTATCGTGCTGATTACGCTGGGCGGCGTGGCAGTCGCGAACTCGGAAAGCAACATCGCCAAGACTTTCTCCGTGGTGCTGATCGGTCTGGGTATCGCATCCGTTGCGGTGCCAATCATGCGCGATCACTTCCACATGGCCGTCGCCTGCTGATATGCGCCAGCACAAGGTCAGCCGCGGACTCTCGCTGCCCCGCCAGATGGGCGGCGCGGACCGCATGCTCGCGATTCTGAACGGCACGATTACCGCGTTGCTCACCTATACGAGTTGGACGCCATCCTTCCTCGTGCTGGGTGTCCTCGCGCATTTCTATCTGCGCTGGCGTAGCTCGAAAGATCCGTGGTGGCGCCTCGTGATGCTCGTCTACAACCGCTATCCCGACGTGTATGAGCCCGAGCCTCACGGGAAATTAAGTGCACGGTTCAAGCGCCCATATGGCTTCGATCAGGATCTTCCATGCTGAAAATGTCGTTCACCAAACGCGCGGTGCAGGAAATCGCACCGTGGATAACGCTCGTTACGCCCGAACTCGTGCTCGACAAGGACGGATCGCTCGTGACGCTCTTCGAGTTTGAGGGGATCGACGCCGACACTCCCAATCCTGCGGACATCACGGCCGCGAGGGACAACCTCGACCACGCATGCAAGAACTTCGATCATCGCGTTACGGCGTGGTGGCGGGTGTCTCATCGTCGCGTGAAAGGCGGGATCGACGGCGACTTCGCCTCGGAAGCGGACGCGCAGGTGGACGCCATCAATCAGGCCAACATAGGCAGCGGCAAGTTCTTCCGCAATTCGCATTCGCTCGCGCTGGCGTTCACACCTGAGACCGGCCTGTCACGCATTTTCGACAAGATCGGCTATCACATGTCGGTCGGCGGCAAGAACGTGTTCGCCGCAATGTTCGAGGCCGGGAAGGATCTGATTCTCGCGCGCAGCGCGTTCGTATTCGATCTGACCAAACTGCAAACCGAGATCAAGCGCTTCGAGGCAGTCATCGACAGCTTTGTGGGCGGTGTGACCCGCCTGAAGATGAAGCGCCTGCAGTTGCAGAACGCGTTGTCTTTCCTGCATCAGCGCGCGAATCCCAGTACGCCAAAGCGCCGCATCCGTTATCCCGTCACGATGCTCGACACGCATTTGACCGAGACGGTCGTGACGATCGGCTCCGAGCAACTCATGTTCGAGTCGGCGCATGGAAAGGTGTATGCGCGAATCCTCGGCGTCAAGGAATGGAACGGTTTTCGGGAGGCTGCACTCGACGTGCTGTCGCAGGTCGACGCGGAACTGGATGTTTGCGTCATGTTCCGGTTTCTCGACAGCTCGCGCGCGAGCAGCTACATCAAGAAGATCCGCGGCTTCTACAAGGTCGCTGCTTTCAATCCCGTCGCCATCATCAAGCAATGGGCAACGAAGGAAGAGCAAAAAAACGACGAGGGCCGCGAGATGCTGGCGAAGGAAGCCAGTGAAGCCCTCGCAAAGCTCGATGCTGAGGGTCAACAGTACGGCTTCGCGAATATCTCGGTCATCATCTATGGCAGCACGGAGAAAGAATGCGAGGACGCAACCAGACAGGTCGTCGGGGTCATCGGTAACGCCGGATTCGGTGTGCTTCCGGAAAAGGACAACCTGTTCGCCGCGTGGGCTTCGACGTTGCCTGGGCGCTGGGATCAGCAGAAGCGCCTGCAGTTCGTCGAGACCCCGGTGGTCTCGGACATCGCGCCCATTTGCAGCGTGGGCGAAGGCTCGACCGTCAATGAATGGCTGAGCCAGCAGTCCGGCAAGCGCACGGGCCCGCTCACCTGTTTGCCGACGCGGCACCGGACGCTTCAAAACGTCGATCTGCACCATCCGGGCGGCAAGGCGCACACACTCGTTGTGGGTCCGATCGGCGCGGGCAAGTCCGTGATTCTCAATTTCCTGATGTCGCAGACGGGGCGACACGGCGCGCGTCGAATCCGGTTCGACAAGGACCGGTCGACGCGCATTCCGACGCTGCTCGGCGGTGGCCGGTTTATCGACGCGACAGGCCGGTTCGAGGCCGCGACTTCGGTTAACCCGCTCTCGCTTATCGGAGACAGCAAGCACTGGTCGTACGTGGCCGAGTGGGTGACGCTCGTTATCGAAGGCGACGACTACACCTGCGCGCCGGAGGATGAAGCCACGATCTACGACCGCATCCGCACGCTCGCTCGCGGCTTTCCGCCAGAGATGTGGCGGCTTTCGAGACTGACGAATCTGCTACCCCAGGAACTGCGCGAGCGGCTGGTTTTGTGGACAGAAGGGCAGAAGAACGGCCATTTCTTCGATCACGTCGAGGACGGCTTCGCGCTTTCCGATGACCTGTCGATCGAGATGGGCGATCTCTTCCAGAACTTCCCGGTTGCGGCTGCGTTGTTCATGGACTATGCCTTCTATCGGATCGCACAGATTCTTGACGGCAAGCGCTATACCGTGATCGAGATCGAGGAGGCCGGGTTCTTCTTCACCTACCCGAAGTTTTATGCGCGACTTGAAATCTGGGCTGTGACGATCCGAAAACTGAACGCGGCCCTGCTTATGGCAACGCAATCGCTTGGCCAGCTTGCGCGCGTGCCGGACTTCGAAATTCTCAAAGAGAACATTCCGAACATCATCTATCTGCCCAACAGCGATGCGGTTAACAACCAGGCGCTGTATCGGGACATCTTTGGCCTGACCCAGCACCAGATCAAGATGATCGCCGAGGCGGTGCCGAACCGCGACTACCTGTGGGTGACGTCCACGCAGACCCGCATGTTGCAAGCCGCTTTCACGAAAGAGGCGCTCGCGTACCTCCGCTCAGACGGCCGCGCGCAAACGCTGCTCGACAAGCACATCAAGTCGGGCGTCGACAACTGGCAGGACGCATATGTGCGCGACGTTACTGCGAACGCGTAGCACATCCGTTAGCTAACTACTCCTCCTGGAAATACTCACCATGAAAAAATTGCTAAAGACCGTTGTGGCAGTGGCTACGGTGACTTTCGGCTTCGTCCAGCAAAGCAATGCGACGTTACCCGTCTTCGATCCGACCAATTTCATTCAGAACACGCTGACGGCAATGGGCGCGGTCAAAGGGGAGGTCTATCAGGACACGAACCTCACCTACCAGTATCAGATGATGCTGAACCAGCTTAAACAGGCGGCCAATCTGAATCCGGCCGCGATGGCGGCGCAGGCTAGCACCATCTCCGGCGATATCGACACACTGAACAAGTACACGGACACGATGAAGGCGCTGTATGGTGGCCTGCAATCGAACGCACAGTACGCGACCAAAGTGCAGGCCCTGATTACGCAGTCGGGCAAGTCGACGACGCAGTGGTTCAATGATCAGGCGACCCTTATCAGCAACAACGACCAGACGGCAAAGCAGCTTTTCCAGCAGGGCAATGACGTCATTTCGCACGTGAGCGTGCTAGCCAAGCGCCGTCAGGAGATCCAGGACCAGCTGAACATGTCGCCGACGGCTGAAGCGACGGCTCAACTCACGACGCACATGCTGGATATCGTCGCAAGCCAGAACAGCGACATGCTGCAGATGATGGCGACGAAGCAACAGGCTGATAGCGTCGTGCAGGCCCAGAAGACGGCGGACGATCAGGCAAGCAACACGGCGAAGGCGGCGTTGCAGACCCAACTGGATCAGCAACGCGCTACCTACAACGCCACGATCGGCACGTCCAAGGTTCTGGGCCAATGAGCATGAGCATGTTCTTAATGCGTGTATCGCGTAGGCTGGTCTTCGTGTTTTGCGCTCTTCTGCCAGCGTTCGTGTCGTCCACAGCGTTTGCAGATACAACGGGCACGACCGGGACGACTACCGCACAGCCTTTGACGAGCCAGAACGGCGATTTTACGAAAGGCTCTACGGACGCGATCAATCAGATCACGTCGCTGATCGGTAACCTGATTCCGGCAGCCGTCGACGCCAGTGCCAATGTGATGACGGAAGCAAACAAGTTCGCATGGGGCCTGGGCGTCATCTCACTCGTGCTGGTCGGCATTCGCTTCTCGGGGACGCATCATCCCGTCGCGGCGTGGGTGAACCTGTTCGAGGAGGTGGCGGTGCTTGGCATCTTCGTCGCGCTGTACCTCGGTTATTCGACTTCTGCGACGGGATTGTGGACGTGGTTCGATCAACTCGCGTCGCACATATCGGGCGGCGCCGATAACAGCATTTCCACGCAGCTTGCGACGCTCGCCGGGACCATGTACGACGCCCTGAAGAACCGCGTTCTGAGCATCAAGCTCCTGACGGACATCACAGGGACGATGGTCGACGCGATTGGGTTGCTCCTCGCGTTTATCGTGATCCTGATCGCTTCCATTGTCTTCGCGTATTTCAGTGCGGTGGGTCAGATTCAGGCGGCAGTGGGTATCGTTCTCGGGCCAATCGCGATCTCGTTGGGTTTTTCCAGCTACACGCGCAACTACTTTATGAGATGGCTCGACTGGATGATTCATTCGGGCATGTATGTCGTCATGGTTGCCGTACTCGTGAAGCTGGTAGGCGCCAACATCGCTAATGCCGTTAGCAAAGCTACACCTGCGAGTGGCGCCACGGTGACGGGCGCTTACGCGTTTGACCTGGCTGTGTTCGTCCTGTTGCTGGCCTTCGAGATTCCGAAGCTGGCGGGGATGTTCGGCAGCGGTGCAGGAGCAACCGGAACGGGTGCGCTCAAACTGGCAAAGAGTTTCATCCCATGACCGCCGCCCATCGCCCGATCGCGGGTCCCGAACTTTTGGAGACACACAAGAAGCGTTTGGAGCTTGTGCGGCAGTGTGCCAACGAGAGCACTGAGGCGGAATTCGAGAGGAAGTGGCTGTCCGTCCTGCGCCGGTGCGCCGCCTGGTTTTCGTCGATGCCGCTCACGCCTGAGTTGCATGCTGAGCCGGGTGGTGCGTTCCGTGCAACCATCGAAGCGACTTTCTACGCCATGCGGCTCGCGGGTGGGCAGAAGTTTGCGGCCGACATGACTTCGGAGAAGCGCCGCCGGCTTGAACCGCAGTACATTTACGCGGTTTTTCTGGCCGCGGTGTGCTCGCTGCTCGATGAACCGTGCAGGCACTTCGAGTTCGTGCGCGCGTCGGACAATGCCCAGTGGAATCCTGCCGCGCACGGGGCGTTTGGAGACTGGATCGGCGACCGCGAATATTTCGTCCAACGTCGCGCCGCACCGCTCAAGGGAGAGCGGATGCGCACGGCGATGTTTGCGCGGACGGTGATCGCGCCCGAGCTGCTTTCCGGTCTCGACAACTCTGTGCTGTCAGACCTGTTTGGCGCGATCAATCCCGACAGGAGCCCGCAGGGCTTCGAGGCGCTCGTCCACAAGGTCGTGCGTCAGGCGATGGATGTGGCAGTTGATTTTGAGCGCAAGGCGCAACGCGGGCTTTTTGCGCCCGTCAAATTTGAGGTGCCGTCGGCAGTCCACGTCGCTCTCGAGCTTCAGCCGCAGCAGGTGGCACCCGTTGCTCCCGCTGCGACGCCTTCTCAGGCGACGCCGCAAGCCGCTAGTCCTCAATCCCCGCAGGCCGCGCCCGCCACCGGCCCGGGGCCTTCCACAGACGCTCCGCCATCCGGGTCGGTTGCCACAACGGCACCGCCAGCACCAGGTGCCCCGCAGCTTTCGCAGTCGCTGCTTGACGCGTTGCAACGGAGCGAGGAGCAGACGGCCGCCGTATCGGCAGTCGCACCGACTGCCATGGATACGCCAAACCCCGCTGCCATCGACCCGTCACAGATGAAGACGTCGCCGGCGGCACCGAAAGGTCCGCGGACCGGCCCAACGGACGAAGAGCTGAACGAGATACTCGGGCCTGGCTCAGCCATGATGCGCGAGTTCTTCCGCGCGCTCGCGGATGACGTCGCCTCGGGCAAAGCGAAAGTTAGTTGGGAAGAAAAGGGCCTGACGGTGCAAAAGCGCCTGGTCGGCGCATATGGGATGACCAGTGACACGCTAGTCGAACAGTTGCGCAAACGCGCGCTCCTCCTCCGCGCATCGGGCAACGACATCTGCATCGTCGAACGAGCTGGCCGTCTAATCATGGAGCGTCCCGCCGCATGAGCTACATCAATCATTTCCGCCCGATCTACGAATTCCGGCCGCTGCTTATATGGCCTGCAGCGATCGTCGGCATTCTCGTGTCCGGGATGCCGTATGGCTGGGCTTTCGCCCTCGCGGCTTTCGTCATGCTGGTCATCCGGGGGATTCAGGTCTGGCGCGCGCTGAGCTTCCGCATGGCCATTTCAACGAAGTGGCTGAGCAAGATCATCATCGCGAAACTGCTCGAAACGCAGCGCCAGATGCGCGCGCGCGAGGATTCAATGTATCTCGGCACCGGCTTCGAGTGGACGCAGAAGCACACGCAGATCGCTCACGACATCCTGCGGATGCCAGTGACCGATATACCGTCCTTGCCGAAGTGGTTGAACAAGACGGAGGCGGGGCGGAAAGTCGAGGCGCGTATCGAGCGCATCTTCGCGCCGCGTGACAGCGTTCGCGACCGGATGCCGCAAGGCGCATCGTGGATTCACGGCATGGAACCGAAGAAGGTCCGCGTGCCGTTCCACTACAAGGCGATGGGCGGGCATACGCTCGTGGGCGGTACAACGGGCTCAGGCAAGACGCGCACGTATGAGGTCATCTCGACGCAGGTCATCCATAACCCGAAAGACGTGCTGATCATCGTTGATCCGAAGAACGACGATGACTGGAAGAACCGGGTCGAAAAGGAATGTGCGCGCGCGGGCCGAAAATTCCTGTACTTCAATCAGGCCAAGCCGCATGAGTCGATCCGGCTCAACCCGCTGGAAAACTGGTCGCAGCCATCGGAAATCCCGTCGCGCATCGCGCAGCTGATGGAGGAGGGGCCATTTAGAGACTTCGCGTTCCTCTTTATCGACCGCGCCGTCAAAGGGGAGCTGTACGTTGGCGACAAGCCGAATCTGCGCTCGATCCTCAAGTATGCGCAGTCGGGCATCGGCGCGCTGCTGGACCGCTGCCTGCGTCGCTTCTTCGTTGAAAACGGGCTGTCGAACTGGGAAGAGTTGACGGTCGCGCAGACGGTCAAAGACTCGGTGCGCAAGAACGACGTGTCGCTGGTCGATGGGATGGCGAAACTCTACAACGATCAGTTCGCGGCCAACGATCGCGGTCATGAAACCATCGACGGGCTGATCGCGACCCATACGCATGACCGCGAGCACTACATGCGGATCATCGCTTCGGCATTGCCGCTGCTACAGATGCTGGCAACTGGCGAAACGGGCCTGATGCTGGCTCCGAAGGCTGATGACTTCGAAGACGACCGCGAGATCTGGGACATCGACAAGATCATCAAGCAAAAGGCCGTCCTGTACATGGGCCTCGACTCGCTGTCGAACAACATCGTTCAGAAAGCGATCGCGTCCATGGCATTGTCGGATGTGGCGGCGGTCTGCGGTTCGATCTACAACTTCTACGCCGAGAAGCCCGACGTCGTGCTAATCATCGACGAGATCGCGGAAGCGATCAACGAACAGGTGATCCAGATTCTCAACAAGGGTCGCGGCGCGGGCTTCAAGGCATTCGTCGCATTCCAAGCTCGGGCTGACCTTGAAGCAAAACTCGGAAACGCGGCGAAAATGCTGCAGGTTTTGGGGAATCTGAACAACCAGATAATTCTAAGATTGGAAGATAGCGATACCGCCAAATGGTTTTCGGACAAGGTGGGGGAGACAGCGATTCGGGTGGTCAACATCTCGAACAGCACGAACACCTCGACCGAGGCGCATGCGATGGAGTTCAGCGGGTCACAGTCGCGCACCCTGCAACTGGAGAAAGTGCCGTTGATCCCGATGCCAATCATTCACAAGTTGCCGAATTTGCAATATTTCATGCGTATCTCTGGCGGTGCCGTGTATCAGGGCCGAATTCCAATCATCGAAGGCTGAAATAAACAAATGTCCGCTGTATTCAAAAACGTCATTCGCGACCATAAGCTGTCGCACAAGCTGATTCCTGTGTTCAACGTCGCGCCCGATCTCGAGCTCGCGTGTTCGCGGGTAGCCGACTTTGTCGGTGAGCGCTTCCTCGGAGACAAGGGTCCGCTCGCAGCCGAAATGATCGAATCGGCACTGAGCAGCTTCAAGAGGGCGAAGCGCACAGGTGATCAGCACGTCGCATTCATGCAGGGACTGTTCGAACCCGCCAAGTCGCTTTACGCGCGCCGCTACGTCGCGCGTCGGGGCGAAAAGCTGAGCGTCTGGTGTCCGATGCTGGAGTCGATCCCCGGTTTTGAGGAGCGGCATCCGAACTGCGAATTTGAGATGGTTGATGAACGGTGCCCGGAACACATCACGGAGCGCACCGCAGCATTCCAACTGGCGTCACGCGTGCTGCAAGGCGAAGCGTTCCGTCGATACTTTGAGGAATACGATGTCGCTCACCGCTACGATCATAGCGAAGTTGTCGCGGGTTGATGTCGACATGGCGCGGCGTGCGCTTGATACCGCCAGCGCCTTCGACGAGCCCGACGCCACGCCGCCCGAGCAGTTCACGTGGGGCGCGGGCGCGCGCTGTTACGCGCTTGCATCGATCTGTATAAATCGCCCGCAGCTTTTCTGGGGTGGCCTGCTGGCAACGGCCGCAATCCCCGTTTTACTCATCGTGAAGCTTCTGCACCATGGCTAGCCGATTTGGTTCGCATATCAGAGTCTGGTTCCTGCTGGTCCCTGTGCTCGCGATCGCTGCGATGCCGGCGATCCCTGACCGCAAACTCTTCGAGATCCCTGACGCAGAAACGGAGTCGCTTGTCGCGTCGGTCGGGCAGGATAGGGCGGACGCCGCCATCCGGTCTGCGAACGACCTGTTCCGTCGCTCGTTCGTCGACAATGGCATCGTGCACCGCACGCTCACCGCGTCCGGCAATGTTGGTGCGCTGAACGACGGTGGATTTTCCAGCTTCGCCCACACGTGGACGGAAAATTTCTGGTTGTTGGCTTACCGGATGATATTCCGCGCGATGGTCATGAAGATGTGGATCGTCGGCACACTGCTGTTCGCGTTCGGCATGTTTATAGACGGAGCGGCGCGACGCAAGATCAAGGCTTCCGCCGCCGGTTTCGTCAGCCCGCTGTCTTTCCACCTGGCAGGTCATGGCCTGCTACTTGTAACAGGTACGCTGTTTGGCGTTCTCGTCGCGCCGGTTCCCGTGCTGGCCGGTTACTGGCTCGCGGTCGCCGCGCTTCTTGGCGCACTGCTCTGGAAGGCCGCAGAGTCATTCCAGTCATCCCGATAGAAGGGACGCTGTAATCTGATCCCCGGAAAGGCATGTAAATTTCCGGGGCTTTTCTCAGAAGTGGCCTTAACGCGTTATAACGCGGACGCCGCAGCCCGCTGTTCTCCCGACCACATCTCCCGCGATTCGCCCAACCGCACCTGTCGCTTGAGGGGGATCGACGCGCCTTCAGGCGATTGACACGTGGCGGGGTTGGGGTCCTGTCCAATCGCGGAAAGAACTTCGAAATAATGCCTGTTTCGGGCGCCCCTGCTTTCTTGCCGTCGCAACAATGACATTGTTGGGACACGTCTCTCGTGTGCCCGATTAACCAACGAAATGGAGAGGCACAAATGAGCGCTGTGGCAGAAACCGATCTGGAAAAAACGCTGGCTGTGAATTCCGCAGTTCCGTCCGACGCGCACGCAAGCGCGGATGTCGAAGGCCAAGCCGACGTCGAGCTGGAACTTAACCAGATGGAAGCCGACGCCGACCGCCTGCACAAGGAAGGCGTTATTTCCAGCGATGAGGCGAACCTCAAGCTCGCGGAGGTTGCGAAGACGCGCAAGCTGTTTCGTGATCTGCCAGCGAGCGATCGCATTGCAATCATCAAGCGCCGGCGTGAGATCGGCCGCCAGTTGATGGAGCGTCAACTCTCCGGCGCCGCGGTGGTGCCGGCCCACGTCCGTCTGAATCACACGCGTCTGAAGCCGTTGTTTGAACAATGGTGGCCGTACCTGAATCGCATGAGCGTCAACATGCAGCGCTTTGGCGATTCGACCTTCGGCGTGGAAGACAAAAAGTCCGTGAACAAGTTTTTCGACAAGCAGATCGACGCCATCGAGGCGCACGTCGAGGAAGTGACGCGCGTCACGGAAGGCTACCGTCAGCAGAAAGAGGCCGAGCTTCGCCAGGCTGGCGAATTTGTTTTCGAGCCGTCGATCCCGATGCCCGCGCTCGATATGCAGGTGGAGGTGTATTCGCGCTTTTCGATGCGCGTGCTGACGGCCATCACGAAGTTTGACCACGCGATGGATCACTTCGACTTCATGGTCTGGAACGGCATTCGGGACCAGTCGGATGTGGACGACGAAACGGTGCGCTTTCTGAAGAAGGTCAATCCGCTGGGCGTGCGCGGTTACATGACGCACCTGCGCCTGATGACGACGGTTCGCGGCCTTTAAGGAGGGCGGCATGCTGGACGAATTGAACCCCCAGCAGCGGGAAGTCGCCCAGTTGCGCCAGAACTGCGTGGCGATTGCCTGCCCCGGCGCGGGCAAGACAAAGACGATCGCCATGAAAGCCGCGCTCCTGCTGCAGGAGAATGCGTCAATGGTCGGAGCGGTGACCTTTTCCAAGGACGCCGCCATCGAACTGCGAGAGCGGATTCTTGCGGTCGCTGGAAAGGCCGTGAAGAAGCGCCTGATCGCGGGCACGTTTCACTCTCTCGCCTACAAGCAACTTCAGCGGCCCGGAGCCCGTCCGCTCGATATCGCGAGCGACGGCGACCGACTCGGTCTGCTGATTCGGGTGATGCAGGATCTCGGTTTGGACGGGAAGGCAGAAGACGTCATCCCAACGATCGAAAAGATCAAGACCAATTTCGGCCAGTGCGACTCGAAAAGTGCAGACGGGCAGCTTTATCACGCCTATCAGGAAGCGCTCGCGCGAAACGGCAAGATCGATTTTCAGGACATGCTCCGGCTCGCGGTCGAGGGCATGCAAAACGGCACCATACTGCCTTACCCCTTCACCTATCTGCTCGTCGACGAGTTCCAGGACACCGATCCGCTGCAATACCGCTGGATCGAGCTTCATGCGAAAGCGGGATCGATCGTCACGGTCGTTGGCGATGACGACCAGAGTATCTACGCGTTCCGCGAGGCGCTCGGCTACCGGGGCATGGAATCGTTCATCAAGGAGTTTGACGCGAAACCTGTCGTCCTCGGGAGCAACTATAGGTGCCGCTCCGAGATTCTGGCCGCCGCAGACCGTGTCATCCGCAACAATGTCGACCGGATCTCGAAAGTACTGCGCGCGGAGAAGGGACCCGGCGGCAGCGTGCTCGCGTCAAGGCATGCGGACGAGTATGTGGAGGCGACGTCAGCCGTTGAGGCGCTCGCGCCGTTGCTCGCCAAGGGCAAAAGCTGCGCGATCCTTGCGCGCACCAACCGTATTCTCGACCCGCTGGAAGCCGTCTGTCGCTCGCACGGCGTGAAGTACTACCGCGCGTCGGGCGCGTCCGTCCTGAGCCGCCCTGAGGGCGCGCTGATGTGCAATCTGCTTGAGATCGTCGAGCGCGTGAAGGAAACCGGCCTGGACGCCGTGCTCGCCCACATGGGCTTGAGTGCCGAGCAGCTGCGCTCGTTGCATGCAAGCATGGGAGCCGAACTGATCCAGAAGCCGCGCGCGGAACTGGTTGAGCTTGGCTTGCCGGAAGAAGTAGCAACCAATTACCGCGAATTCATGAAACGGCTTGCCGAGTGGCGCGGACTGTGCGACCGCAAGTTTTACTCGTTGGTGCTGGAAGGCGTGAACGAGTGGATGCTGAAGTATGCCAGGAAGGAAAGTGCGATTCGCACGATTCAGGCGACCTACGACGTCCTGACGCGGCTTACGGGCACGCTTGCAGACCGGCTGCTGTTCCTTCGACAGAACAACAATGAGCCGACGCCCGGCGCGCTCATCCTGACAACCATGCATAGCTCGAAAGGCCTCGAATGGGATCACGTGTGGATTGCGCGATCAGAGGAGAGCGTCGTGCCTGATGCCAAGTCAACGGAGCCGGAGGAGCGTCGCCTGTTCTATGTGGCCATGACGCGCGCGAGGGAGACGCTGATGATTTCCGGCACTTCGAAGAACTTCGCGTCGCGGTTTGTGACGGAAGCGCAGGTTGAGGCACTCCAGCAGGCCGCCTAGCGGTCGCGTCGCGCCTGCCCGAAGAAAGGGAGCCACCGTTTGGTTGGCTCTCTTTTTCATTTGGCGAGCCACAAAAGAAAAAGCCCGCACTCGGAGGGCTGAATCCATGTCGGAGGAGACACAGAGGAAACGGGTTAAGGATAAACCCTGATTCGATGTATTGCACGACAGGCGTTCCGGAAATTAGAGCATCTCGTGATGCAGGCTGACTTTCAGCTGGTAATGCGGGTCGCTCAACGGAACGTCGACCGTCTTGCCGTCGGCGACGTCGACTGCAATGTCCGATTGAGAGTATCCGCTGACATCTAGGACCTCCGAGACGCAGTCGGCAGTTCCGATCTCGTGCTTGCCCGTGAGCTCGGTGTCCATCGCGGAGATCATGAGATTCGCCTTATCGCCGTCGAACGTTACAGGTGTGACTGCCAGCGACCGGCCGACGAATGCAGTCTTGACGCGACGGTCGATCTGAATCGCCGTCCGGGTGCATTGCAGGTATCCGACCTGTTGGCCGCGTTGCTTGAAAACGGGTTGGGGTGGCATGCCGTCGCCGCTCAGGGTATGGCGGGCGCCGTCGATCAACTTTCCGTCCTTGTACCACGAGACGTCCAGCACCTCGATAGTCGTCGCAGCATGCGCGCCGGCAATCATTGCGCCGGCGACCGTGGTCGCGAAAAGGGTCTTGCGAAGGATGTTCATGGTCATCTTTGGTCAACGATGTGGAGGGCGATCCGCTCGGCAGCTTCAGTCAACTGCGTCGCGCTCTGTTCGGGTTTAATGTCGGGATGGTTCATCAGTTCTGCGCGCTCCCGTGCTCCGTGTCTGGCAAAAAATTTCCGTGGGAGCGAGAAGCGGTTGCGGTGGGGCGTGCCGTCGGGCATTGCATCACGGTTTACGAAGCGACCATCGCTAACCATGCAAAAGCAAAGGCCTTCGAACGCCGCTTCCTGTGCGGCGGATTCCCAGTCTCGCGCGGGAAAGGCAGGTCCGGAGGCCATGGATTTGACGGTCGAGGGATCAGGCCTTAACGCGTGCGAACTCGGTCACGTTCGATTCCGGTCGCTCCGTCGCCGATGGTGTCTCGACCTGCTGACCTTGGGCAGGCGCCGAAACTTCCGGCATCTGTTCGCCTGCCAGGCTGATGGGTTCCGCCTCGATAGTCAGCATGCGCGGCACGCGCTTGAGCGCGCCGTTGAGCGCGGCATTCGGTCCGAGCCGGATCGTGCCGCAGTACAGGATGTCGCCTGTCACCTGACCGTTGATCTCCAGCGAGCCGCGTGCATGTACGTTGCCGTCGACACGGCCATCGATACGGACGTGCTCCCCCTGCGCCGTACCCTTGACGAGGCCACCGCTGCCCACGTGCAGCAGACCTTGCGTCGAGACGATGCCGCCATCGAGCAGACCGAAACAACTGACGCCATGGTCAACAATCATATCGCCCGTGATCGTGCAGCCGGGCGAGATAAGGGTGATGTTGAGTTCCGTTTTCATGTCAGAGGGCGTCCTAGAACATTTGCACTTCAGCGGAGCCAGCGCGGTTCGCGGCTGCGGGCTTGGGTGCAGTGGTCGTTTCCGTGTCAGCAGCCTCGGGGCGCGGACGTGAGATATGCCGGTGTACCGGGTGCGTGGGTTTATCAGTTACAGCGGGTTGCGTTGCGATCGCGGGAGCCTGTGGGGCTACGGCGGCCGGCGGCGTCTGTTTCGTCTCGGCCTTTGCGCGCTCAGGCGCGGGAGCCGCCGGCGCCGGGGCCGCGACTGTTGCGGCTGCCTGTTGCTGCTGCGAAGTGGCGCTTGTTGAAGCAGCGGAAGCGGGCGAGTCGCGCCGGGTCGATTCCCGATGGATCGGGGATGCCGCGGCCCGTTGCGCTTCGGTGGTCATTGCCGGTGCGGCGGAAGGACCGGCGTTGCGAGGCGTTGTCTTCAGCGAATTCCTGAACTGATCCGCCGTGAGGCCCAGCGAACCTGCCGACGCGAAATCGCTTGCGCTCAGCGTCGGCGCTGCACTAACGGGATGCGCGGGCGTCGCGTCGATATCAGCAAAAGCGGGCGCTGGCTTCGCCTCGGCGGCGGGCGTCTTCGACGCTGTCTGTTTTTCAGGCTGAGCCACAACGGCGGGATCGTGGTGGTTGGCGCGGTAAGTGGTGTAGAGCGATGCCGCGCCCATACCTGCCATGCCGAGAACTGCGGCCGCAGCCACGGCGATGGCTGCGCCGCGCGCAAGCGGACCCGCCTTTGCCCATTTCGCGCGCGCGAAGTGCTCTGGCGCTTGCCCGATTCGCGCGAGCGGAGATTGGCGCGCTCCTTCCGAGAAGTCGCCCGGTGCGGGCAGCGCGGCGATCTGCCGGGGAAGGTCGATCACCATCGAGTCGGGCGCGAACTGCGCATGCAGACGCTGGATTTCTCGAATGTCCATTAAAGAGCCTCTTCTCGTTGTCTGGATACAGCCTGACACGCGCCATGCAATGTCAAGCCGACGCGGCGCCCCGCTTAATGGGCCTCAGTTGCGTCGGGCAGGAGAACGCCTTCGGGCGCGTAGCGATCGTTATCCGGGATGCATAGGAAGGGAATCTGCTTGATCCGTGCTTCCGCGCTATCGAGCGCAGCTTTCCTCTCATGCATCATCAAAGTGCGCGCTACGAGCGCTTCCATTGTCTTGAGGAAGAGGTGGTCGTAGATCGTCAGCAGACGCACGAGGCGACCCGACATCGGATGCTTGATTTCAAGTGTCACCGTTTCGGGGTCCAGGCGGACGTTTCTGCCGTGCATGCGATTCGCCCAGCCCAGGGCCTTGCGGAAGAACGCCTCGGCGGTGCGGAACTCGGCTTCAAGCGCGACAAGCTTGCCGCCGCGCGCGATCGTCATTTTTGCGGCGCAGAAGTTGTAGTCCGACCTGACAAATTCCCGCGCGAATGCCGAGTAATAGTGCAACTCGGTTTTGGCCAGCGTCTCGGGATTGATACGGGCGAGTCGATCATCGCTCGTGAGGCGCTTGATGGGACGAAGCCCTGTCGAGCCGTGCTCTGAGGGCGCGGGGGGAATGAGTCGTTCTGGATCAGCCCCTTCGGGCTTTTCCGTGTCGAAGCCAGACATAACTGTTCTCGGAAGTATGTGTTCTCTCACACACATTCTCATCGAATCAGGTGTTGTCAAGCTCGCGAAAAGCTATATGAAATTTGTGAGCTTTAGCGCGCACGCGAGGGCAAATTGCCCTGACACTTCAATCCATACCCCGCGTCTCTGACGCATCGACCTCGACTCCAAGCCTGGAGTCCATCTACTTTCTCCAAGTCGTGCTCCTGAGCATGCTCCGACCGGATAGCTCCCGGCGTGGAAATCTCCTTGTGATGAGTCTGCCAGCTACTGACTCCCCTATTTCAGCTGTGATACTCGTACCTGGCCTGCATTCATTTGCGCCGGTACATCGTTCGAACCCGGGTTTTCGGGTGTTCTCTCTCCAGAGCCTGATCTGGGTAGAACGATCGAAGTTGGCTGATCCGTGATTCCTGCGGCGGAATGTATTTTCCGAAAAGGGCTGTTGCGCGGCGTGACCATGCCGCGCGAGGACGACTTTACGTCCTCTGACAGAGCGCTCCGGTTTCCGGGCGCTCCCTGCTCGCCACGTCCCCAGAAGGGACGTGGCGCGTAGGTCTCATCTATCCTGATTCCACGAAGCTCGCTCCTCCCCGGAGCGGGCTTTTTTTTCGTCCATCGGTTCCGATGGGCTTTCTCAACTGGAGGTGTTTATGTTGTTACCCGACCGCCTCGATCAACGCATCGCCGAGGCCATCAAGCATCAGTTGGCCGACGAGCGTGGCGTTTCCGACACCACGTCAGAAGCCTGGCGCTCCCGCTGTGAGGCCGCGACGGTTGCGATGTTCAGCGACGCCGAGCGCTCCGTCTTTATCCATCGTGTCAGCGAACGTCGAGGCAGCGCTGCGGCGCACGAGATCGAATCTCACGCCGAAACGCTGCGGACGAACGCCATCTTTTTTCTCGCAATGAAACCATCATGAATGCAGTCGTCCAGATGTTCGACAACGCGCCTCGCAGTCTGGTCGAAGAGCGCGCAATCCGACCGCCGATCATTGGCAAGATCCGGCCCGGTATCAAGGTTCTTACACGAAACGCGCAGGGCAATCCGGCTGCCGTGAAGCTGTACGACGAAATGGTGGCCGCCGGCGACTCGTACGAGACGATCGGAAAGGTGATCGAATCGAAGCTGAATCTTCGCAACGCGCTGATTCCGAGAAACGTCGCGCATTTCACCTGCAGACGGTCGGACTTCTCGAATCCTGACACCGCCGATGAAATTCTGAAGCTCTACGGAGAGGATCGTGGCGACGGCCTCAAGCTGCACCGCTTCCCGGTGATGTTCGCCTTCGACGACTGGCTGCGTAATGTGCCTAATCAGATGGCGGCCTATACGACGACAGGACGGCAGTATTTCTCGGAGTATGGCCGTGACGGCAAGCGCTACTGCAAGACGTATGCACCGGTCGAGCGCGATGAGCGTGCGAAGCGGGCGCGGCGGACTTTCGGTGGTCGTCTTGTCATCCAGCGTCAGGATGACGACATCCCCGACGGAATCTGCGATCCGCACGAGTGTCCGCAGTATCAGGAGCGCAAGTGCAATCTGAGCGCGAACTTCGTGTTCGCGATCCCCGACGTGAAAGGCCTTGGGCTGATCGAACTTCCAACGAATTCGATTTACGTCCTGCAGAAAGCGTATTCCGCCATGCAGACCGTCTCGCTCGCGCGAGGCAGGCTGACCGGCACGCGCTTCTGGCTGTCGAAGAAGGAGTTCGACATCACGCGGATCGACGACAACGGGCAGCCGGTGCGTCAGAAGCAGATGCTAACCGTGCTCGATGCGGATATCGATCTCGGGGCATTGCTGGATGCAGGCGATGAGCCGCAGCCAGCGCTCGAGGCGGCGAGCCGTGCAGTTGCCCTGATCGAAGGCGGTGGCAATGTCGAGGTCCTGTCGCAGGCCATGACAGAGGCAGGCTCTGGGACCATTGCGCAGATGCAGGGCGAAACGGTCGGCGCAAGCACCGCAGGTGCCGACGGTGGTGGCGAGCCCGAAGAGGGCGAGTCGCTTGAAGACAAGCGTCACCGCATGTCCGATCTGCTTAACCGCCTGGGGCTCAGCCAGCCGGATCGCCAGCAGGATTTCCGCCGCTTCGCGCACGTCAGATTCGGGCGCGGCTGGGCGGAAAGACCGGCAGACGTTGATCAGATGAACGCACGCCTCACGGCAGCGCTCGACGATCGCGCTGCGCTTGATGACGAGATCTTGCAGGCAAAGACCTACGTCTAACCTTGGACCGGCCCCTTCGGGGCTGGTCGTTCCTTTCTTCACCTTCGCGTAACGAGAACCCTTCAGCAAGCGGCACTTGCTCAAGCGTTTTCGACCGCGCATCCCTGCGCATCGAATTCTTCCGCCTGACGGCGGATCATTTTCCTGTCTTGATGGAGTATCAACGTTATGTCGAACGATCTGAGCGCCCTTACGGGTCTGCAGGAGATGCGTTGCGGTGGCTGTGGTGGAGACCTGTTCAAGGTCTTCACTGCGGATCGAACGCAGCGGATCGTTGTCCAATGTCAGCAGTGCATGAGCACCTCGTTTATCGAACCCGTGCCTGCGAAGCTGCAGATCAATTGGGGAGAGGGTGACGGCTGCATCACAGTCTTCTAGGAGCATTCAGCGATGCGCAAGGTAGACAACTTCACGCTATTTTTCGGCGCTGATGACGCGCTGAGCAACTGGCATCCGTGCCGGTTCAGCTATCACGGCGTGGACTTCACCTCGGTAGAACAGTTCATGATGTTTTCCAAAGCCAAGCTGTTTGGCGATGACAATGCAGCGGCAGAAATTCTCGCGGCGCGTCATCCCAAAGATCAGAAGGCGATCGGACGGGGCGTGAAAGGATTCGACCTTGCGACGTGGCAAGGCAAGCGCGAGTCGATCGTCTATGTCGGGTGCCGGGAGAAGTTTGCCCAGAACCCGGGATTGCGCTCGCTGCTTCTGGCGACGGCATCGACCGAACTCGTCGAAGCCAGTCCATACGACCGCATCTGGGGCGTGGGACTGGGCGAGCGCGACCCGCTGATTCTCGACAAGGCGAACTGGCGTGGCGCGAACCTGCTCGGCATCACGCTGATGAAGGTGCGCGAAACCCTGTCCCACTGACTTTTTCAACTGTGCGCTACCTGGCGCACCATCCATTGAGGCTGCCCACGGGCGGCCTTTTTCTTTTTCAGGAGGCGACGTGAAAATCGCTCATTTTTCTGACCTGCATTACTCGCCGGAAAACCTCGATGAGGCAGACCGATGCTTTACCCACGCAGCACAGGATGCGATGAACCGTTGCATGGATGTCGCCGTTATCTCGGGTGACTCGACAGACCATCGGCTTGATGCTCACGCGCCGGCGCTTAACAGGCTGGCATGGAATATCAACCATCTCAGTCTCTCGATGCCAGTGCTGATGCTTCAGGGCACGTTCTCGCACGAGCCGCCAGGCACCTTGCGTAACTTCGCGCTGATGAGTCAGAAGCACCGCGTTTTCATCGCCGAACGCGTGCAACAGGTGAGCCTTTTCGAAGGGAATTTCTTCGCTTCGGCAGGACCGGTGTTCAACGAAGAGGAGTTGCGTAGCGTTTTGACACTCGGCGCAGATGTCGTCTTCACCTGTCTTCCCACGGTCAACAAAGGGCAACTGGCGCCCGCTGTCGGTGCCACGGATGCGGCAACCGGTCTGGAGGCAGTGCTGGGTGACTATCTGGCTGCCGCTGGACGGATCAATCAACGCCTTTCGGCGGCGGGCATCCGCACTGTCGGGGTGTCGCACGGCACGGTCAACGGTTGTACGACTGAGCATGGCGTGACGATGGCGGGATTCGATCACGAGTTCTCGCTCGGCGCGCTGTTTGACGCCAGATGTGACGCGTTTCTGCTCGGACACATTCATAAGGCGCAGCAGTGGGAACGCGGTGGCCAGCTGGTCGGCTACGCCGGATCGATCGGACGCTTTCATTACGGCGAGGAAGGCGACAAGGGATATCTGATGTGGGACGTTGAGGTGGGTGACGCGAGAGCGGAACTCATTCCGACGCCTTCACGACAGACAATCTGTGTGGACTTCGATGGTACGCCGGACATGGAGAAGCTTGCGGCGATTGCTGCGGATGCGAGCGACAAGTTCGTTCGTGTTCGTTGGCAGGTCGACGAAGAGCATCGTCAGTCGGTTGATCGTGATGCGATCGAAGCCCTGTTCGCGCAGGCGGCCGGATTGAAGGTCGAAGCGCGAATACTGCCGGTGGTGCGCTCGCGTTCGCAGGGAATCAGTCTCGAAACGACCGTAGATCGAAAGATTGAACGTTGGGCCGAACACGCGAACGTGGACGCAGCGCCGTTGGTCGAGCGGTATCAACTTCTTGAATCAGGCTTCGTGGAAGCGATCGCAGCTGCCGTCCTTGCAAGTCTCGAGGCGGAGCCAGAAGTTGATACGTTGGCTGATGCCGCAATGCCTGTCGCGACGGTCGAGGTTGGAACCGGCACGCAGACATCGTGGCTCGACGGCGATCTGTTCGCAGCGTAACTCGCTGCCGCTGAACGGGAGAGGCCAGTAAGGCTCTCCGGTTCTCGAACACAGCGTTGTTCCGATAGCTCACGCAGCTATCGAAACAAGGTTCACCGCGTCATAGACGCATCGACGTAGTTGTTGCTAGACCTTTCTGAGCGGTTCAATTCATTTACCCTGGCGAGGAGCGATCCCTACCGGGCGCACTCCGTCAAATCATTAACGGAGTGAAACCATGTTTGGCCTTTACCCTGCCGGTTCCGAATGGGTCCGCACTTTCGCGATGGACGATCAGGACATGCGCGATATTCAACGGTCGCTGGTCGATCACGCAGGCTTTACCGCTGCGATTTTTCATCAACCCTTCGGACGGCAACGCGGAGCCGTCATGGCGCAGTCTGGCCAGATCCTCGTGCTGTCGGAAACAACTCATGCTGCGCGGCAGATTGCCGTAACGCCGACTGTTCAGATGCAACACCTTCTCTGGTCATACCGGGAAGGTTACGCAAAGCAGTGGTCGTCGATGGAGATCCGAAGCCTGACCGGCTATCGCGATTGGGACGGGTTGCTGACTCGCGCGCGACGCGAATTCAGCCGCGTATGCGACAAGGTTGCCGCTGCAATCGAAGGAACGCTTCAGGCACCGGCCACGACGGCGGTGGTTACCGGCGATCCGATGCGGGAGCCGTTTCGAAACGATGACGATGATGCGTTCTACGCACAGATGGCCGCGATCTCAGAGCAGGAGGCTGGATCATGCGCCCTCTGAAACTGACGCTGGAAGGCTTCTATGGGGTTCGCGATGGCATGAAGCGCGAAAGCATCACCCTTGACCTCGAAGCGCTGCCCAAAGGTCTCATTGCTCTCGTCGGACCCAATGGAGCGGGGAAGACGACCATCATCGACAATCTGCATCCTTATCCGATCATGCCTTCTCACGCGTCGACGCTGTCGGTGGATGCGTTCTCGTACTGGGATCACATTTGTGGCACCAGCGCGCTGAAGGAGCTGGAATGGGAGCATGACGGCATCCGGTACCGCTCGACATTCACATTCCGCAAACCAGGCAAGACCGGGAAGGCGGAGTACTACCTCGCATGGTATGGGTCTGACGGCACATGGCGACCGGTCACGCTGCCTGACGGCACCGTGTCGGATGGAAAGGCGGCGACGTACAACCGCTGTGTCGAAGCCATTAACGGCTCGCTGGAGACGTTCTTTACCAGTGTCTTTTCCGCGCAGAACCGGCGACCGCTTGCGTCTTATGGCGCCGGCGAGATCAAGACGTTGCTGGCAGAGATGCTCGGCATCGAACACCTTAAGACGCTGTCGGCGAAAGCGGGCGACGTTGCGAGGATTCTGGGTCGTGCTCTCGACGAGATCCAATCGGAACTCGTCGCGCTCGCTGGAAAGCGTCAGCGCAAGTCGGAACTGGATCGCTCGGTACTGGCCCAGGGCGATGCTCTGCGCGAGGCCCGATCGCAACGTGACGCAATGCTTGAGGAAGCTGCGAAGCTGACTCAGGAACGCGCGACGTTCGCAGCGAAGGCGAGTGAGTCGGCCACGTCTGAAGCACGGCTTCGTGAGTTGGCCGTGCGTGGTGGAGAGCTGGTACGGACCTTGAAGGCTATGTCTGACGACGAGCAGGCTGCATCAGTTCGAAGTCAGCAACGTGTCACTGCCATCAACCGGACCATCGCGACGCATCAGGCGACATTAGCACGCAAGGAAGCGATTCTTGGTGCGGCGGCGAAACGTGACGAGGTGCAACTGTTGATCGGCCGCGAGGAGGCAAAGCTGGAGCCTCTACAGCGCTTGATTGCGGAGCGTGAGGCAAAGCAGGTATCACACGCTACGCTCAATGCTGCGCTGTCGGGAATGATGACGGAAGGCCAGACGAAAGCCGCTCACCTGGAAACGTTGAACCGGCAAGCCGCCGTTGTCGATCAGGTTCCCTGTGTCGGCCACGCAATGCATGCAGCCTGTCCGTTGCTCACGCAGGCGTTACAGGCGCGATCGCAGGCAGACTTGCAACGCGTGTCAGTGTCCGAACTTCGCACGAAATATCGCGAGAAGAAGGCGCAGGCGGATGAGCTTGCACCTGTCGTTGCCGAACTTGCCGCGAAGCGGGGCGAGTTGACTGCTGTCACGAACGCCTTAAGCGCGGCGCGCAAGACCATGCAGGCTGCAACCGAACTCGCTGCGAGCAAGCCGCTTCTCGATGCAGCTGTATCTGGACTGGAGACTGCGAATGCGGAACTCAGGACGGTTGCTGAAGAGAGTACTGCGCGTGCCGCCCGATTCGAGTCCGAAAAGGCTCGCGTGACGACGGAGATGACCAGAATCCACGAGGAATCGAAGCAGCTTGCAGCCGTCGACGTGACGGCTGCAATTGCAGAGACCGAACGGAAGCTGGTCGCAAACCGCGAGGCTGTTGCAGCACAAGACGGGAGGATCGAAGCATCGATCCGCTCTCAGACGGTTCTACAGGCTGAATCGAATGGTCTGGACGTTGAGCTTGCCCGCTTCTCGGCTACGCAACTGCGTGCGGATCGTCTGTCCGACGAGATCGCACAGTGGAAGCTGCTGGCAAAAGGGCTGGGTAACGACGGCGTAATTGCCCTGACCATCGACGACGCGGGACCCGCATTGACCGATACCGTCAACAGGCTGTTGCTGGCCTGTTATGGGATGCGGTTCACGGTGGAGATCCGCACGCAGCGCGCGCTGGCCAGTGGCGAAATGCGCGAGGGCTTTGAAATCCTCGTGCATGACGCTGAAGCCGACAGCACCAAGTCGGTGTCGGTGATGTCGGGAGGCCAGAAGGTCTGGATCAACGAGTGTCTGACGCGTGGTATCGCGTTGTACCTTGCCCAGAACACCGGGCAACCGTACCAGACGCTTTTCAGCGATGAGTCGGACGGTCCGCTCGACCCGCAACGCAAGATGCAGTTCATGCGGATGAAGCGCGAGGTGCTTCGACAGGGCGGGTATCAGCGGGAGTTCTTCATCTCGCAGACACCTGACCTTGTCGGGGAGGCTGATGCACTTATCGACGTCGAGGCGCTAGCAGCCTGAACGTTTTTTCTTTCAACCCTGTGGGGAACGCCCCCACAGGGGCGTTTTCTCGCCGATTTATCAACGAGGAACGCCATGTCTTTGATCCGTAGTTTCAACGTCCGTGCCGAAGCGGCAACGCTCTCGGTTCGTCCTTGCAATCCGCGCGTCGGCACCAATCACACCTATGTCCTGAACGGCACGCTCCTGCGTGACGTCCTGATCGACGGTAGGTGGGTCACGGTGCATGCGAGCGATCCCACTGAATCACGTTCCGCGTAAGCGGGGCCCTTCAATCTTTGAGCGACAACCATGCAAAACCTCATTTTTCTGCTGTTAGCGGCTGGCAGTTCGTCGTTGTGTGCCTGTACGAATCAACCGCAGGCGCACGCGACGGGCGCGCGGTCCGTGATCGTGGTTCAGAGGCCCAAAGGTGAGCCTGGAGACTTCACGCTCTGTCCTGACGGCAGGGTGCTCGTCTTCCCGGCGAGTCATCCGAAGTCCTTTTCCTGATAGCTGTTTGCGAAAGCTCCGACGACCAATTTTCAGGCGTCGGGGCTTCGCTTTTTTACCCTTGCGGGAAAGCGATCCCGCGAGGGTCGCTCCGCATCCCTTTTTGTGGAGCATCTATGTTCTAAGCAGCCATTGTTGGTTTTTCCCCCGAGAAGTTCGACACCGAAGCCGCGGCGATGCAGTACGTCGCAGGGCAGCCGACGTGTCCGAACGAAGTGCGCCCGTGGGTGCGCAAGGTCAACCGGTTGGCGGGAGAGAAACATTTCCTCGTGATCGCAGGTCGACCGACGCCGGATCCGGAGCTGCCGATATGAGCGCAACGAAAGAGCCGAGTTGGCTGGCGTCTTACGCGAGCGGTCAGAAGCAGGGTTGGGCACAGGCTGTCATGGCCTACGCCGACTACTACTGCGTCGACGGGAGCGCTGACGATGAGCCGGACGACATCGAAGAACGCCTGATCATGCACCGCGCGCCCATGGTTGGGTACGCGAGCCGGACGGGCACGCGTCGCAACCTCGAGGCGCTGGCGGTAGCTGGATGGCGCCTCCTGGTGTCTGCCAAGGGCGAGCATCGTACGGAAGGGATGCGTTATGCGATCGACAACGGCGCATGGACGGCATACCAGCGCGGTGAACCGTTCGATGAACCTGCCTTTCTGGATGTCGTGGAGAAGCTCGGGGAGCGCGCCGACTGGATCGTTTTGCCCGACATCGTTCAGGGTGGGTTGGCGTCGCTCGATTTTTCATTGCGTTGGAAGGAGCGTCTGTCAGGCATTCCTGCCCAGCTGCTCCTCGCGGTACAGAACGGGATGCAACTCGACGATGTCGCACCGTATCTGTCGCCCGTAGTCGGGATCTTCATCGGCGGATCGACGGAGTGGAAGGAGGAGACGGCGGAGGCGTGGGGCTTGCTTGCACGCAGGCGCAACTGTCACCTTCATGTTGGACGCGTTAATTCGGCACGTCGCATTCACATCTGTGCTGCCGCCGGAGCGAACAGTTTCGACGGCAGCGGGCCGAGCCGCTATGCGAAGGCATTGCCCCGGCTTGATCGCGCAACACGCCAGCCTGACCTTTTTGCAGCTGCAAGTCAGTCTCTGGAAGACGCTCGGTCGGCAAGTCTGAATATGACCTTGTAAATCATTCATTTTCTAACCCTTTCGGGAGCGTCCCGAAAGGGCGCTCCTTTCTTCAATGGAGCATCACATGGAACATGACATTTTTACCCTGATGGAAGCTGCGATTGAATCGATGCAGTCGTACATCGAGCAGGGGTATGTTTTGGCAACGGGACTAAGCGGCGGGAAAGACAGTACGTGCGCGATGGTCCTGATGCTCGAGGCAGTCAGACGGGCGAAATCCAGGAGCCCGGACGTAAGGCACTACGTCATCTCTGCGGACACGACGATCGACAACCCAACGACATCGAATTTCCTGCATTCGTTGCTGGAAGAGGTGACGTTGTTCGTCGAAGAGACGGGTTTGCCCGTTGAGGTGCATGTCACGCAGCCGTCGCTCGCGTCGCAGTTTGTCGTGCAAACGATAGGGCGAGGCACACTTGTCAGGACGCCGGAGAACGGTGTCCGAAACGGGAAGCGCGTACGCGCCTGTGCAGATTCGTACAAGGTACGTCCAATCGGAAGGCTCCGCACTCTCCTTGAGCAGAAGGCGAACGCCGCCGGCGTGCGTGAAACGATCTCCGTGATTGGCAATCGCCTCGACGAAAGCCAGTCCAGGGGGCGGGCAATGATTGAGAGAGATGAGAAGGCTGATATGGCGACTCGCCAGGCCTCGGGAACGTTGACGCTCTCTCCGTTGCGAGACTGGACGGTGGACAATGTATGGACGATGCTGGCGTGTCTCGCGGAACCGGCGAGTATGCCGTTTCCGAGCCCGTTGTCGTCGTCGACGGTCACGAGGCTCTCCGATATCTATCGGGCGGGTAACGGCGGTGTCTGCGGCGTCGTGATGGGTGAGAGTGGGACGCGAGCGGCGTGTGGGTCGCGTTTCGGCTGCGTTTTCTGCGGCATGGTGAGCAATGACAGATCGCTCGAAAACATGATGCAGGAAGAAGAGTATGCGCATCTCAAGCCACTGAACGACTTTCGAAACTACCTTCTTGCCGTTCAGTGGGACATGTCGCGGCGGGAGCTGGTCGGCCGAACGCTGAGTGACGCTGGATATACGCGGATTCAGGCCGATACCTACAATTTTTCCGAGAGGGTCAATATGCTAAAAATGATCCTTAGTATCGACGCGAACGAGCGAGATCGGGCGGAAGCGCATTCTGCGGATATGGCGTCGGGGCTTATTCCCGACAACGAAGAGAACCGCGAACTGTGTGATCCGCAATTCGAGTTCGTGACGCCACAGCAGCTCGTGGCCATTGATTTCTTCCTGTCGAAGCACCACTACGCACCGCACGCTTTCCCTGCGCTTGCTGTGTGGCACGACGTGAACGTCCTTGGACGGCGATACCCTGTTCCTCCGTTGGAAGCAAAACCGAAAGCGGAGATCGTGCTGCACGGCTGGTACCCGGTCGGACAGTATGATCGCGACGCGCCTGCACTCGGGCTTCGCGATTTCGATGCGGAGCAATGGAACGGCTACTTGCATCCTGAACGGCCGGGCCGTTATGCCAGAACGACGGGCGGGGAGCAAACGGTCTACTTCGAAGAGGCCTCGCAGTTTGAGGTCGACGCGGAAGCTGCGTGTGTATTTGTGACGTGCTCGTACGATACAGCGTTCATGCTCGACAACCAGAATCGCGAAGCGATCGAATCAGCGCGGTTCTGGCTGAACGAAGGCTTCGTGAAGCTGCCGGTCGGCATGGCTCAGCGGTATCAGGACATGGCGAAGCGAGGACAATATTTTGCGCGCCTCGCACAGCGCAGAAACCTGACACCTGCGGAACTGGATGCCCATCTTGTCGCTTGTGGTATCAGCGACGGTGAGCATCAGGTACTGCTGTGTCGCGAAGGTCCGCAGCTTGATCTGTTTGCAGAAGCCGCGTAACCGGCCAGCGTTTTTCGAGATCCCCGGGGCTAGAGGCATCGGGGATTTTTTTATTTGAGGAAACGGAAATGCAGGATCAGCGACGAGGTGGGCATTTAGAACAAGCTGCTCTGATCATCGATCGCCGGCTCCGTGCGCCGCTTGCGCGGAGGCAAAGGGTAGGGTTCGGCGTGCATCATCTCGGTTGGATACAGGTTCAAAAAGGACTGTGCGTCCTCGCTTGAGCTGCAGGTCAACCATTCCTCGTAGCGGTCCGGTGGCACGATCACGACCGATCGCTTCTCGGCACCGGGTTTGTGAAAGCGCTTCATCAACGGGTGGTCATCCGCGTTGACGGTCAACATCGTGAACGAAAACGACCGACCGCCATCTGCCTCATTCCAGCTTTTCCAGAGTCCCGCGATCGCGAGCGGGCCGCCGTCGGCCATACCGATGCGCCAACGTTCCGATCTCTCCGGATCTTTTTCATAACTTGGCTCATAGAACCATTGGCACGGTATCAGGCAGAGCTGCATAGAGCGCCACGGTCCGACAAAGCTCGGCTTGACGTCGAGCGAATCGTCGCGCGCATTCATCGTATCGAAAGGCTTGGTGTTCGGCTTCATCTTACGACGCGGAATCAAGGCGAAGGTCGCCGGATCAGTCGCAAAGTGATCCTCCTCACGCCGGAAGATCGGCGCAATGTAGTTGTCCTTGAAGATCTCGTGCTGGTACTCAAACGTCGGAGGCGAAAACAAACTGAACGCCTCGAAACGATCGTACTCGTTGGTTTGATAGCTTGTGCACATCGAGCGGACCCTGCTAGTAGTGAACTGCACACCCTGATAGTAGCGCGGAAGGGCGGCGGCCCGCGCGAGCGCGTCGAGCAGGTATCTGTCATGCTTGTCCTTGGGAGTCATCCTTGGAGAACCGCCATGCAAGACTTCGATGCAGAACGCTGGGGCGGCCTCTACCCAGATGGCGACTTCTACGGTCACCCAGACACGATGCTGGCCGACCTCCTGCCCGAGCCGCTGCCAGTGAATTCGCGCGGGCATACTCCTATCGACGACTTCGAGCACTTCTGCAACTACAGCGGCCTTTCGGTGCAGCGCGCGGGACCGATCGGCTTCGCTTACGCAAAGCTCGCCTACTGCACCGCCTGGCTCGACCGTCTTGAGCGCGAGGCGGCATTTGGACGCAACTGACCTGATGCACTCGACGCTGCGGAAACGTCCATTTTCCGATCGAGACTGGCTCTACGAATGGAAATTAGACGGTTTTCGCTGCCTCGTGCGCAAGTCGCGCGAGCGGGGCGTCGACCTCATCAGCCGCGAAGGAAATCTCTTCAACGTCTCGTTCCCCGAGGTCATCGAGGCGGTCGCGGCAGTGCCGGGTGATTTCGTATGGGATGCCGAGCTTGCCGTGGGCGCCGCTCGCGGGAGCGAGTCATTCGCGAGCTTGCAGCAGCGCGCGAGGACAACATCGCTCCGCAGCGTGCCGGCCGCCGCGCGCCGCTGCCCTGCAAGGCTCTATGTTTTCGACATGATGATCGCGGATGGCGTGGATCAGCGTGCACTGCCGTTAGCCGACCGCAAGTCTTGCCTGCGCGACGCTTTCGACGACACGCCCACGCTCGTCTATGTGCCAGACGTCGAAGGCGTTGGCGAGCTGGTGTTTGAACAAGTGCTGCTCCATGACTTCGAGGGGATGGTCGCAAAGCGAAAGGCGTCGCCGTATACGCGCGGTCGCTCACTGAACTGGATCAAGGTCAAGAACGCACAATACAGCCGCCCAGAAGCACTCGGATTTGGTCGGAAAAAACCCGAGTGATTCATACGGCGTTCGATGCGTACCGGAGGCCCGCGCAGTACGCGCTTATGGCATATATGAATGCCGCAAATCAACGGGCTCGCCAAATCCGTGGGCCGACGAGTGGCGTCACACGCCAGAACTCGCCGTCGCGCGAAGCCGTCGCATACGGGGTACGACAGGCGCCGAGCTTGACCAGAGTGGACCCGCTGGTACTCGTGTACTTGAAGCCCATCGTCACCAGAGCCTCGGTGCAAAAACGGCGGCGAAGGGTAGCGTAGATCTTGGGTTGTCGGCGGCGCATCAGTGTTGTCTTCCTTTCTTGCTCGTTAAGGTTGAGGACAACACCGTTGTACAGTAGACCCGGTCTTCGTCAAGCAGCTTCCGAGCCTCCATAGGTAGCCGAAGATAACCTCTTTAGTGGACCTGTCGCCATGCCTTCTCGATTGCCCCGAAGACAATCGGAACGAAGTCATGTCCCTCAAAGGAAGCAGGGCGATCGTCATTGGGGTAAGAGAGGGCGGCTGGCGCACAGATCATCTGCAGCAGCCGCGTGCTGAACCGTCCGCCTGCGCGGACTTCTGACAGGACCTCCTCCTCAATCTCGTGCATCAGCTTCCACGTCAAGATGCCTTTTCCACGATGCCGGGCGACGACATTCGGCACGACTGCATCGACAGCAGCTTGCGCATCAAACAGCACGTTGTAGTGTTCCATTGCTCTTTCCTTTACCTTGGATTCAGTGAAAATTCCGGCTCGCCGTCGGCAGTTCGCCGAGGAGGTGCGAGACGTCGACGAGCCGTTGTGCGACGAGATGCTTCACGTCGCCCTGACGCTGCCACACACCATAAACGGCAAGCAATGACGAGCCGAGCGCTTCGCGCCGCTGCCGTTCAAGCACCGACTGCCAGACGATCACGTTCACAGATCCCGTCTCGTCCTCGAGCGTCATGAACATGACGCCGTTCGCCGTGCCGGGGCGCTGACGTACCGTGACGATTCCGCAGGCCCGTGCGAGCTGTCCGTCACGGTAGCGCATCAGCGTTTCGGCGGACATCAGGCGCATCGTCAGTAGCTTCTTGCGCAGCAGGGCGAGCGGATGTCGGCCGAGCGTCAGACCCGTCGAACGGTAGTCGGCGATCAGGTTCTGTCCTTCGGTTGGCGCGACCAGGTTGGGTGCCTCTTCCTCGCGCGCTGTCGCGCGCAACAGATCTTTTTCCGGGACAGCGGCGACGGCTGCCCACAGTGCCTGCCGCCGGTCGCCCGCGAGCGGCTTTAGTGCGTTGGCGGCCGCGAGCACCTGCAAGTCATGGCGATCGAGTTGCGCCCGGTTCGCGAGGTCGGCAACATCGCGGAACAGCTTCACCGCGCGCGCTGCCTCGATACGCTGCGCGGTCTCCTCACGCATGCCGCGAACTACGGACATTCCAAGTCGCACTGGCGCCATACTTCCGTCGCCTTCCATCGTTGAATCCCAGTCGCTCACTGTCACGTCGACGGGCAGCACACCAACGCCATGACGCTTGGCATCCTGGACGAGTTGCGATGGCGAGTAGAAGCCCATTGGCTGGCTATTGAGCATCGCGCACAGGAACGCTGCTGGCTCGTGGCGCTTGAGCCAGCAGCTTGCGTAGACGAGCAGTGCGAAGCTTGCAGCGTGGCTCTCAGGGAAGCCGTATTCGCCGAAGCCCTGGATCTGCGCGAAGATCGATTCGGCAAACTCGCGGTCGTAGCCGCGCTGGAGCATCCCTTCAACGATGCGGTCATGGTAGTGCTGCAGGCCGCCCTTGCGCTTCCAGGCGGCCATCGCGCGGCGCAACTGGTCCGCTTCGCCCGCGCTAAACCCCGCCGCGAGCATCGCAACCTGCATAACCTGCTCCTGAAAGATAGGCACGCCAAGCGTGCGCTTGAGCGCCTGCTCGACCTCCGCACTCGGATAGCTGACGGGTTCCAGTCCCTGCCGACGGCGAAGATACGGATGGACCATGCCGCCCTGAACCGGGCCCGGCCGCACGATCGCGACTTCGATCACGAGATCGTAGAATTCGCGTGGCCTCAGGCGCGGCAGCATGCTCATCTGTGCACGAGACTCGATCTGGAACACGCCGACGGTATCAGCCGCACAGATCATGTCGTAGGTCGCCTCGTCCTCGGCGGGGATGTCCTGCATTTCGAATGGCTCGCCGCGCTGCTGCGAAACCAGTTCGAGCGTGCGGCGGATCGCCGACAGCATGCCGAGCGCAAGCACGTCGATTTTGAGAAGGCCGAGCGCTTCCAGATCGTCCTTGTCCCACTGGATCACGGTGCGATCCGGCATCGACGCGTTTTCGAGGGGCACGAGCCGCGAGAGCTTGCCGCGAGCGATTACGAAGCCTCCTACGTGCTGGGACAGGTGGCGCGGAAAGCCGAGTAGCGTCGCCGCGAGCGTTGCCCACTGCTGGATGATCGGCGTCTCGGAGTCCAGCCCGCTATCAACGAAGCGACGCATAAGATCGGCGCTCGAATCAAACCAGTGATGCTCTTTCGCGACCCGATCAACGATCAAAGGATCAATGCCGAGCGCCTTGCCGGAGTCGCGGATCGCCGAACGTGGCCGGTAGGTTGTGACGGCAGCCGCCAGCGCCGCGCGTGTGCGCGTGTACTTCCCGTAGATGTACTGGATCACTTCTTCGCGCCGCTGGTGCTCGAAGTCGGTGTCGATATCGGGCACGTCCCCCGCAGCCGCCCGTTCCCTTGAGATGAACCGTTCAAACAACAGATTGCCCCGCGCGGGGTCCACCTCCGTGATACCGAGGCAGTAGCAGATTGCGGAGTTTGCCGCCGAACCGCGCCCCTGACACAGGATGCCTTCGTTGCGCGCGAAACGGACAATGTCGTACACCGTCAGGAAGTACGGCTCATACTTCAGGTCCGCGATCAGCGACAGTTCGTGCTCGATCTGCGTCTGCACGATGTGCGGGATGCCGCGGGGATAGCGGCGGTGTGCGCCCAGATAGGTCTCGCGCCGCAGGTACGCGGTCGGCGTGGTACCGGGCGGCACGAGTTCGTCGGGATACTCGTAACGAAGCTCGTCGAGCACGAACGTGCAGCGCGACGCGATGTTCAACGTCTGCGCGAGCGAGTCCGCCTGATAGACGTTGGCCAGCCGCAACCGCGAGCGCAGATGCTGTTCGGCGTTTGGTGTCAGTTCGAATCCGCATTCGGTCACGGGCCGGTTCAGGCGAATCGCCGTCAGTGTGTCCTGCAGCGGCTTGCGCGAGCGCACATGCATCAGCACCTGGCCGGTAGCCACTGCGCTCAGTCCGTGCCGTTCGGCGACGTCGTAGACGGTATTGCGATGCAGATCATCGAGCGCGCGGGCGTGCAGGGTCAGTCCCATCCAGCAGCGATCGGTGCCGAACGTTTGTGCCGCCCATTGCGCCTGTGCGTCCAGTCGCGCATCCTTCGCGGGAAATTCGGGCGTCAGGATGATCAGGCAATCAGGTAGCGCGCGTAGATGCGTGTAAGGCGGATCAGGATGATCGAGGTCGTGCGGATAGACGACATACGTGCCCTTGGCCGTGCGCGTGCGCGCAAGCGTGATGAGTTCTGAGAGGTTGCCGTAGCCGTCGCGATTCTGGGCGATCGCCGTGAAGGCGAGGGCAGGCGAGCCATCGGCGTTCGTGACGCGAAAATGCGCGCCGACCAGCAGTTTGATGCCCGCAAGCGAGCACTCGTCGGTGATTGCAATGGCCTCGTACCCAAGCTGCGCCGCGCGCGCGGCCAGTTCCTCGGCATGCGAAGCGCCGTGCAGGAACGTGAAGTTGGACGCACACTGCAACTCGGCATAGCCGGGCAGGCCGAACGATGCAGGCACCATGACTTATCCGAACAGCCCATGCAGGTACCAGCGTGGCTCTTCTTCGTCGACGGCGCCGATCCGCTCGCGGTAGATCCAGTAGCAGATGTGGTCGTCGGCCTCGGCAACGAAGTAATCGCGCGTTACCGGCTCACCCTGGAACCAGCCAGCTTCGACGCGCTCACCGGATGACGCCGTGCGCAGCGGCGAGCCGTAAAACGGTCGCTCGCCGCGCATCAGCAGCTTGATGGGCGACTCCAGCAGCCAGGCGGGACGGGGCGTCTCCGGCGCCGGCGCAACGTACTTCGTCTTGTCCGTGACGGGCACCCAGCGCGCGGCGACTTCCGGACGGTGGTCGGCGACGGGCGCGGGCTTCAGCACGTTTTCCGCGCCGAGTCGCGCGACCAGCAGTTCAAGCAGCCGCGCGTGATCCGCCGCCGTGCCGCCCGGTTCAGGGAACAAAGAGTCCGACGCCGGTTCCGCTTCCTTCACTTCCTGCACGACGAGCTGCAGCGCGATGACCGCCGCAGCGAGTTCGACACGGCCCAGCCGTTCTTTCAGCAGGCGCATCAGGTGGTCTTCGCGCCACGTCGGCTCCGCGAGCGACACCGCAATCGTCGTTGGGTCGATCGCGTCGCGGCCACGCTCATGCTCGAGCAGCAGCGCGATGCGCGTGACGGCAAGCTGCTTCTGCGATAGCCAGCCCGTTAGCTGGACGACGAGCCGGCGGGCCGCAAAGAGACACGCTTCGGCGTGTTCGATGCGATCGGGAAGTTCGACGCGCGCCTGAAAGGTCGGCGGCGTCTCGTACCATTCATACACGTGGGGTGCCGCTCCATTGGCGCGGTCCAGCACATCGAGCAGTGCCGTGCCGCAGCGTTTCTTCAGTCCCGCGCGGGGCAGGCGCATCAGCTGTCCGATCGTTTCGCAGCCGATGCCCGTCAGCCAGTCGAGGTGACGTCTGGCCGGTGTGGGCAGGCTGACCGGCAGTCCCGCGAGCGCGCGCGAGAGCGAAGCGTGCGAGAGCGCCACGCCGCCGCGGTGCCGCGCGAGCAGCCATGCGGCCTGTCCCGTTGGTGCGACGCTGATCGTGGCCGTCAGACCTATGGCGTGAGCGACCCGCCGCGCCATGCGACGCAACGCGCGGATACCGCCGAAGAGCCGCAGACTTGCCGACACGTCGACGAGCACCGTGCTTTCCTCGGCGATGACGACCTGCGGCGAGAGGTTCAGCAAACCTGTCGCGATCTCGCGCACCGCGTTGACCTCGGCCGTGCCGTCGCGCTCCTGCATGACGGTGGCTGGCGCGAGCGTCAGGACACCACCGCGCCGCATGCCGATGCAGACCCCGGCCGCGCGCGCGGGCGGGTCAGCAGCAATGACGCGCTCCTTTTCGAGCACGGCAAGACCCGTGTTGTCATCGGGTTCAAGCGACCACTTCGGCCGGAACACTTCGAGGCACAACAGCGGGAGATGGACGCCTATCCACAGTTGCATTGCGTTTTACGTTCAGGATCGGGGAGGGCGTCAGGGACACGAATAGCGGTTCATCGCGGGCGGGGCCGCGACGTTTTAGAAACTGGACATCGACGCCGCCTTTCGCGGCGCGGATCGCGAGCCGTAACGGGGCGGGCGACGCGTCTCGCGTCGTCGCCAGCGGCCGCACCATGAAAAAGAGCGACTCTGACGTCTGTGCGGCCAAGTGCAGCCGGCGCACCGCCTCGGGCCTCACGTGCTGCTGCCAGAACACGAGCGCGCCGCAGGTGCCCGCGCGCAGAATCTGCTCGGCGGCCCATAGCGCGTCGGCGGTCTTCAGTGCTTTCACCGTCAGGAGATTGGACGGATCGAGCCCCCACCACGCAAACGCGGTCGGCTGGACGTTGTGGGGCGGCTGCAAAAGCACGACCGGTTTGGATTCAAGGCGCTCGAAGGCGGGTCGTAGCAGCCGCAGTTCGCCACAGCCGGTCTGCTGGACGAGAAGATCGGTCAGCACGCCCCGCGGCCAGCCGCCGCCCGGCAATTCGGCCGCAAGGGCTTCGTCGCCGCAAGGGACGACCCGCGACGCCGCGCGGGCGAGCTGGTTGGCCCTCCATAAATCGGGATGGATCGCTTCGGGTAGCATGACGGCACTCATGGCTCTCCCCACAAAACACTGTATATATAAACAGTAGTATAGCCTGGTAAGGCGACGCTTACATCGCCTGTTGAAACGGCGTGCCGTCGGCATGCTTGGCGATGGGGACGCCTGGCCGTTAGAGCTTCGTAAGCAGGCCTGAGCCGGACGGACAGGCTATCGCCGCCCAGTCGTGCTGTGGCGATATTTACGGGGGTGGTCGAATGAGGCGCTGCGCCGAGCCGGTGCGCGAGCGTCCGGCGCACCGGCCTTCAGCCATTCGGCGATGTTGGTCCGCCCGCCCGCAAAATGGATTGCCGCCTGCACTGCCTCTGTTGTCGCTACCTGCTGCGCGATGTCGTCCGGCACTGCGCCGCACGCCATGAGGACGCTGCGGCCAGCGACAACCCGCTCCGTCGTGTTACCGCCATGCAAAAGCCGCAGACGGAAGACGGGCTGGCCCCCGGCATCGGGGTTGTACGCGACGTCGACCGATGAGTCCGGATCCGATGCGTCTTCCCACAAAGTGTCGATCTCGGGCGCGTCGCTGTTCGTCAGTTCGGCAGCCCGGTCGAAGCCGTCGCGCACTTTTTCGATCGAGCGGCTGACGGGATCAATAAGATAGAAAAGAAACATGTCCCGCCTCCGCGCTGCGCACTTGCTCAAACGATAGGCTATTGACGAGCAATTTGTCGGCCAGCAGGGCGGCTTCCGTGACCGGAAGTCGCGACGGGAGGGAGGATTCGTCATCCCGCTGTCAAATGCAGTGCGTCGCGGAGCCGAATCTCGCGAAGACGCCAAGTATTGAGCCCAGCGCCCATGCTGCGTGAGGCGGAAGACTGCGCATACGCATTCGCGGGCGAACCTCCCCATAGCAAATGAAACTGCTCAGACGTGGGGTGCTGATGGCTTTAAGCATTTCCCTTGATGCGATCTGCGCGTCCGGGTATCCCTTCACGAGCCCAGGGTGGTGGCTCATCGACGAGGTCGAGCCCGTATTCATGCGGATCGTCGAATACATCCTGAAAACTCTCGCCGATGATCTGCTGCATGTAATCGAAGTCGGCGGCGTTCATCGTTCGCCATTGCTTCTGCACGCGATCCTGACCCGCGACGACCCTTTTCAACGAAAGGTCGATCAGGATTCGGTGTGACATCTGTGGCTCGCTGGGCCATAGCGATGGCCACACGCCGACTGCATACCGAGCGCGGATGATCATATCTGTCGAAGCACCTTCTCCAGTCTTGCGGAGACAGGCTTTCCTTCATCGCGATCAACGTAGAAAGATACCGAGCCGCCGACGATGTCGTGTGAACGGATATGTACAGCAAGGTCCTTCGAGCCGCGCGATCGGAACCCGTTTCTTGGCGCGAGATCGAGGGCGTTAAACCGGATCGGATATGCGACCAATTCCTCGTCCGTCTGAACCACGAATTGAATGCGGTCGAGTCTGACTCCTGGTAATTGCATCCCGACGATCCTGTTCAGCACCGTGTCAAAGGCTGCATCAGGAATGTGCACCTGCGAATCGACTGCAGCACTCCGGAGCAAATGTACGATGGCACGTGCGCCGGCCGCTTGCGGGATCAAAGCGATGCGATAGCGCGCGATGCGTGGTTCCCGGTCTACGTTCGGGTATACGACGTCCTTGAACGGGCCTATGTAGTTCATGCGCCTCCTCGTCGGGTAGATCGCAGAGCGTGTGCCCTGCGTACGATCTACGGTACGCATAACTAATAAAAGTCAAGTCGCTCGTTTTGGCGGGCCCTGAACGCGACGGCAGCTACCCCGATCCATCAGGAGTAGCTATTTTTTCGTCGTCAAACGTCTGTCGTAGCCTGTTGACCGTCCGATGACTGGATAGCCCTAGCAGGTTACTCACCTGCTCGTTGGACATGCCGTCGATGAGGTGTCGACGGCCGAACGTATTGCGTAGCAGACGCGGGCTTTCGTCGGGAGCGGAGATTTGCGCATGATGAAGGGCTTGGCGCACGTATTCGCCGAGCCTGTCTGTTTTCATGGGTGTACCGTTTGCCGTCGACACGAAGAGCCACTGCGCGGGACAGGACATTCCTGCCCGCGTGCTCTGATAAAGCCGGAGGAGATCAACGGCAAACGCATCAACGGGGACGCGTCGCGCGATACGCGGCCCGTGCTTCTTCACGAATACACTCATGCGCGAGCTGCTCGCGTCCAGATCTTCTACAACGAGCGCCCGGAGTTCTGCGGCGGTTAGGCCAGTCCCGAGCAGGAACGCGACGATTGAGGCGTTGCGCAATTCCTTGAAGGAATCGAAGGCGCGAACGGCACAGGCTGATTGCAGCCGAACGTCATCGGCCGAACCCAGGAAGACAGGCGCCGGCTCGTCTTCCGGCCAGCGCTCGCTCGACAGTAGGCTGCTGGCTGGATTGTCAGTGCGAAGCTCAAGCGCGATCAGGTGTCGGGCGAGACGATCAATCAGCTTAAGGTATCGCTGGCGGGTTGACGTGCCGGACCTGCAACTGCCATCGAGTTCGGCAAAGAAACGGTCGATGTGGTCGACGCCGAATGCGACCACATTGCTGCGATGAGCAATCAGGTATCGGTTGAGCCGTCGAAACATCGACAGGTGCTGAACAATCGATTGCTCTGCAAAGGCGCGACGATCGGCGCCAGTCGCCTCGGCACGCTGCCATTCGGCGTACGCGTCCTCGGGACTTCGCAGCCACTGTTCACTGTCCATAAACCTATATACTGAATTTACGTTCCCCCATAGTATCTGCGAAGCTGCCGCTTCGCCAACCCGTTTTGCAGGAGGGAGGGGTTGCCAGCGTGCCCGAGCGAACCACGCCAAAGGTGCGGGTTCACGGAAGCCGGCGGCGATGACGGCCGTGCGATGTGTGAAGGGGAGAGCGTCGCGTTCAATCTCTGCATTTACTTCAGCGATCAGAGTTGAGATACGTCGCCGTAAAGACGCGGCGACATGTCGAGACTACCCGCGGAAATTGCGTGTCAAGGCTGCGCGTCGCGCGAGAAAGCGTGCGCGCAAAAAAAGAAGGGTATCCGCATTTCGCGGCTGGCATCGCAGTTTTGATTCTGAACACGAAACCGCATTATGTAGTTGTTACGGGCCGCGTTTCATGGAGTCATACACCGTATTCTGCGGTTGTCGCGCGGGGAGTTGTGGGTGTGTCCGGTTTTTCCGAGGAATCGAATAAACAAGCCGTGATACGCTTGAAAAAGACCCTCATCAAATCTCTCTCTGAATACGTCATTAACCGATCCCATTCAGAGGGGCGCATGGCCCAAGCTGCAACACTTCGACCGGCCCAAATCCGGCATCTACTCGCCGTCACGTCCGCAACTTCGCGCCATCCTGAGCGCGATAGCCTCGTTCTCCTGCTAGGCATTACGTGCGGAATGCGCGTCAGCGAAATAGCTCAAATCGAGGTTCAAGACGTGCTGTTCCCTTCGGGCGTGATCCGCGCAGAGGTCAGCCTTCGGGCCGCAATCACGAAGGGCTGTCGGCAGCGATGCGTCTATCTCACGCATCCGAAAACGGTTTCGGCTCTGGAGTGCTATCTGAACCATCGCATTGCGCGCGAACATGGGAACCGAGCTAACCGGAGAGCGCTATCGCGGACTCGCGCCGTCAAGTTGCCTGGTCCTCGCTGGCAAGGGTCGCAAGTTTGCGATGAACGCCAAGCGCCGCATCAACGAGGCCGGGGAGCAGGTTGATTACTCTGCGTGCGACAGCTTGCAATCCCACGTCACAAAGCTCTACAGGGACGCAGGGATACGTGGTGGATCGTCACATTCGGGCCGACGCTCATTTGCCAGTAACCTCATTGAGCAAGGGCACGATATTGAGACGGTTCAACAGCTTCTAGGTCATGCCGAACTCGACCACGTTTTGCCGTATCTGGATGTGTCCGGTAAAAAGCTACGACAGATGTTTTGCGAAGTGTTATGAGAGCCATCTGACAACGGCATCCGGCGCGGCCCGATGCGGCGGGCGCGACACGGAACACCAGGTGTAATAACATTGTGTTGACTGCCGTGATTGTGCGGTGTAACATTGTTATTACTTTGGAGGGTCTATGAGAACTACGATTCGCAGAATGGGTAATTCGCAGGGGGTGCTGATTCCGAAGCCCGTCCTTGCGCAACTCGGGCTGGAGAGCGAAGTGGAAATGGAAGTCGAGAACGACGCGATTGTTCTGCGCCGTCCGAAGCACAAAGCCCGTGAGGGTTGGGCGGATGCGAGCAAGGCTCTGGCCGGGAGTGGCGACGATGCGCTGGTCATGGGCGAGTTTTCGAATGCCGATGACGCGGAGCTTGCATGGTGATGCGCGGGGAAGTCTGGTTGGTCGCGCTCGATCCAACTCTTGGTAGCGAGATTCAAAAGACGCGCCCCTGTGTCGTCGTTTCGCCTCCCGAAATGCACGACCACTTGCGCACAGTCGTCGTCGCGCCGATGACTTCCAAGGGACGTCCTGCGCCGTTTCGGATTCCCGTGACGTTCAAGCGCAAACAGGGCCTGATCCTTCTGGATCAAATTCGCGCAGTAGACAAGGTGCGCCTGGTCAAGAAAGAGGGTGCAGTGGCCGATAAGACGTTGTTGGACACCCTGCGAACCTTGCAGGAAGTCTTTGCAGAATAGGGAAAATCGGAAAACGGGGGCATGGGCATGCCGTTGTGGGCGAAGACGCGAAAGTCTCTCGATGGTCGGGGAGATGAGACCGGAACAACGTGGGCGGTCGGAGTTGAGCCGCTCAACGATGGAAGCTTTTTGCTTGTGCGGTACGAGGCTATCGGTCGTGCCTTACCCACTTCGGATCATTGGTATCCTTCACCCGCGGAACTGTTCAGTGAGTGCGAGGTTGTGTACGGGGTAGAACGGACGGATTGGCACCAACGCGAGTGCTTGCCAGGTCACCCATGCCGGACCTGCGGGCGCTCACTTGACGAACTTGGAGATCCGTTGAGCGTGAGCTGTGGTGGCGACTGCTTGGCGTGCATGGCCGAATGCGGCGACCCAGACTGCGTGGAAGCTGTCGAAGCGTTAAAACGCACTGGAACGGTTTGATATCGGAAAAACAGAAATGACGACACAAACGATTACTGACGATTTTGACATCATGTGGAGCGTCCCTGAGCGTGCAGGGAAAGGGTTCGCATGCCGTGTGGTCGTCGTGAACAGGAAGACCAACGACGTTGCTGGCACCTATAGCGGCGAAGCCGCGACCGCTAGAGAGGCTGAGAACATCGCGTGCAACAAAGCAAAGCAAGCGATTTACGACGGCTTTAGCCTCGACACCCCGCGCCTGGCGTCGGCACCGGCGCAGGCGCAGGCGCTCGAGGATGCTCGCGCATCAGAGCCTGCGGGAAAGAGGCTGGATGTCGTCGTTAAGAATGTCGACAGCGTTGCAAGCGACGAATAGGGAAATTTGATACTAGGGAAGACCCAGATATGAGACCTGCACACGAGCTAAACCAGATTGCCGGATTCGGCGGCGGATTCATCATTTCGGCCGATCAGTACACTGTGGCGGAGTTGAATCAAATGGCAGGATTCGCCGCTGCAAGTGGAGCGCGAATTACCCTGAAAAACTGTGGCCATCTCGCACTGGTCGAGTTGAATCAGATCGCAGGATTCGGCCGCGGCACGATCGTCTTCGATCTCTCGGACTAGGCTCGGAAAATCAGGCCATGACGGTTGAAAAATACGACGACGTACCGAAGGGTGACAAGCGCTCGCGACTTCGCACTATCGGATTGGGGCTGGCTTTGGTTTGTGGGCTTGCTGGTGCCGTCATGTTCGCGTTGAGTGATCGAACGATGCCGGACCTTGTCGCTTGCGTCACGATCTGCGCTGTCGGTGCATGGATGCAGCGCGAGACGAACAAGCTCGCAGAACGGCTCTACGGCTGTTCTTGAATTCAGCACCGAAAAGGCAGCGAGGCCGCAAAGGAAAACAAGGGTAGGAATGAAAGCCGGACAACAGACGTTTGAGTCGAGCACCAAGGACGGACACGTCGTAATCTCTGTCGAGATCCACGATCTCGCGGATGGTGAGTTCAATCTGTATTTTCCACGAATGGTGGCGCCGCTCCTGCTGGTCGAGCAGCGATACGCTTCCTCGAGGGGCAGACCGTTTGGGTGAAACACATTGAAGTAGAGCCCGCCTTTCGTCGTAAGGGCTACGGGTCCGCATTCGTTCAGTGGATCAATCGCGTCTGCGGCGCTCCGATCGTTCCAGTTGAGGAACGCGGAGACGGGCCAGCCTTTTGGGCCGCGATGCGAACCGCAACGTTGTTCTCGGGATCGGTTGCGGAGGGGATCTCGCGGACTACCTATACAGTTGCATTGCGCCAGCTCGGGCTCGTGTCATAACGGAAAATACGGCAAGGAGGTGGCGTATGGCCAGCACCCCGAACGCCTGCCAGAAGCTGGCATTTGAGCGTTGGTGGGGCGGGCGCTGCGTTGCCTTGTGTTCGAGACCATCTAGCGAGAGGCAATAATGGCTGACGGGAGTTGGACCGATTACGTGGGTACGGCTGCGGGAATTTTCGGCGCGGTAATGGGCTTCCTCGGTTACAAGCGAAGCAGTCAAATCAAATCACTTGACCTGCGGCTCGAGCTCAGAAAGGCCGTCAGCGACTCTCACACGACGCTTGCAACGCTACGCGGAACAATGGATCTTGCCGCGCGGTCGCGTCCAGCTGTTCTCGCTGCGCAGGGACTTTACAATTCCGGCAATAGAGTTGTCTGGGAGCAAGCGTTGAACACAGACAAGGCGGAAGTCGATAGGCTTGCCGCCTCCATCCGAGGCGAGGATGCTGACTACTCGGCCCTTTCTAGCGAGGCCCTCGAAAGCGAAATCGTCGCCTCGCACAAGGTCAACACTGTGCTCAATGCGCTGATCGACAAGTACCGCGGCGAGCTTGCCACGGACGATGAAGCGAGGCGACAGATCGCGCAATTCCACCACGATCGAGTGAACGCCACCAGAAAGTAGGAAAATTCGCCACCACACGCGGCATTGGAAAAAGACGATGGCAATTAGCTTTTTGGAAATGGCGCGGTCGGCACTTGCTCGTGGCGACGCACGCCCGTTTGATGCCAGCGAAGAATGGCATCGTGAGAATTGGCATGGCGATCCGGCTGTGAATCTGCCCCTCGCTGATGATTGGGCGCATCGGGCAGCGCGAGGCATTGTCGATGAACTGAGCGATGACCACGGCGCAAAGCTCGAAGATGCATTTCATCTTGAGCGAATCCGCGAAGATGACCGGCGTGCCATTGTTGAAACGATGGCCGCGATCATCCGGCAAGCGTGGCAAGAACACGCTATCAAGCAGGCATATGAAAATTCGCCGGCTGGGCCGGCACTGGAAAACGACGTAGGCGCTTGCGCGCCCCGCACGGGCCGGCAGCCCGAACGACACGAAACATGAGCGACACGTTCGACGTTCAAAAGGTGCTAGGCGGCGCAGCCGTTCGCTGCCGCGAGGCGCATTTCACGCCCACGATCGAGAGGCAAGCTGGTCAGCATAGCCCGTATGCGTTGATCGGTAGCGTCTCGTGCTCGACGGGATCGATGGCAATGTGCTGGAAAGCCGATGGAGGGGCGGTCCGTCAATCGAGGCTGCTGTTTGACAACCATCCCGATTCCGATTTCGACCTGTTGCTTGATGAGTAGGAAAATGGGAAAACGCGATGGCCATCACGCTCGAACTTTCGGCTGACGACGTAGGCGCAACGGTGGGAGTAGTTGCGGTATACAACGAATCATCGGGTGTCTTCGAGGCATTCGTGAGCGATGAACAGTGGCCAACGCTCCAGAAAGAATTGGATGCTGCTGGCGTGCCGTACAAATTCGCCCTCGCCGGCAGCGAGCGGTTGTCCGCCCACAACGGCGCGAACTGGTAGGAAAATCCGCAAAAATCATGAGACCCATAAAGGCGCTGATCGCAGCATGCATGATACTTTCGGCCGGCGGTGCTCAAGCGGCATTAAAGAGCAGCCTCCCTGCCGATGTGTGCGGATACCTTGTGACCGAAAAGCTGTCAACACGTCCGTGGCTCGCTCAGGACGTAACCTATGGCGGTTGCGCGAGCGAATACCGGGAAATTGGAACAGCGACCACGGGCATTGCAAACAACCTCGCGTTTTACGTGACGGGAAGCGCGACCAAAGTCACACAACTTGAACTCGTGCTAAACCTAAATCAGCCGCTGTCGGATGCTGTTGCGATACAGGAACTGTTGAAGGCTTCCAAGGCATTGAGCATCCGCGCATCGGGCCTGCCGTTGCCAATTGCAGTGGAGCAAGCGATTGTTGCGCGTAGAGGCGACGTGACGGCAATGAACGGGACGGTTAGGATTTCCACAATCCGGAAGACTTGGCCAAACGGCAAGGGGTACGAACTCCATGTCGTGTTCGAATAAGCGATAGGAAAATGGGATGAAATATGCACTATGCGTGGGCCTCCTGGCCGCAGGGTTGACAGGTTGTGCGATGACTCAAGAAGAGTTGGCCGACACTCAGCCGAACGCCCGATTCGTCGTTGCTGCGGACTACCGCTGTCTCTATGAGAAAGGTGCGGAGAAGGCGGCATCGAGCCTCGGCATGACCGAGCCGAAGATGAGCGGCTACATCAATTCAACTGGCGATTACGCATGGTTTCGCCAGCCACTCACATTGATCCGTCTTAAATCGGTTGGCGATCACGAAACGGAAGTGACGCGGCAACAGCATGGCAGCGCCGCAGCACTCGGGCAAGGGAGTGATATGTTGGCGTACCTGCGCCAGAATCCGTGCGCTGCTGGCGCGCAGTGAAGTATCGGAAAATCCAGCAGGCAAGCCCGGGTGTCCGCGTGCCGTACAAGCTTTAGGAAAATGATGAAATCGTTTGTTGTCTTTTCGTTTGCGATGGTATCTATGGGTGCGCATGCCGCAAAACCTGAACAATGCGCGGCGTTCGGCGATAAATTCGCGGAATATGCTCGTGACCGTGATGCAGGTATGAGCATGCAATCCGCGGCAAAAGAAGCGAAGGCGCGAGACGGTGCGAATGGCGAGATGTTCGTCGCAGGCGTTTATCTGAACAGTCAAATGGTGCGTACGACGCCGAACGAGATTCGAGCGCTGGCTGTCAAGAGCTGCCTCGACCAATAACGGACAGGAAAACGGGGCAATTGTGGTTGATCGCACGGCAATTGAGAGGGTTGCGATATCTTGCCGCCGTGGCTTGAGTAGTCTTTATGGCGGGCCGGGCGCAATATTCGCTGAGTTTCCGCGTGGAGCTTGCGGTCCGGCGACTGAGATTGTTGGGCGTTTTCTAAAGGAGCAACTCGGATACGACGGGATGTATGTATGCGGTGAGGGGCACCCAGAGCTAACGGGCGACCAGACACATGCTTGGTTCGAGGTCGACAACGTCCTGATTGACATCACGTACGATCAGTTCGAGGGAACGGGCCTTTCAGGCTGGGTGTTCACGCGGGGCACCGGTTGGCACGCTCAATTCGAGAACATCGAGCGGCGTAACGGCTTCTGTATGCCGTCCGGCTGGCCGTGCTACCCGTACGACGGCTATCGAGCGGTTCTAGAATCGTTGAATGTGGCGTGACGTGAATAGCTTGAGGTGCACGAAGCGGGGACATCGCCTCGATTGTCGGACCACCAGTTAAACAGTCTAGGGAATGTGATGGCAGATATTGTTTCGTCGCTTCAGGTAGCGTTAGAAATAGCCAAGCAGCTGCGCACGCTCAACGAGAAGCTCAAGGATGCGGAAATTAAGACGCTACTTGCCGACCTGCAAAGCGAACTCGCTGACGCCAAGGTGGAAGCGGCTGGGCTGAAGGAACAGATTGCAGCGCTGATCCAAAAGAACACCGAACTAGCATCGAAACTCGAATCGCGATCTCGCGAAGAGCCGGAGATGATGAATGGGGGATACAAGTTCGGTGGAGAGGGCCCTTACTGTGCCCGTTGCTACGAAACGTCGGGGAAAAAGATTCGCCTTCCTCGCTCAGTCGGCATGCACGCGCACTTCGGCCAGTGGACTTGTCCCGTTTGCCAGAACCATAGCTAACGACGGCACGGAAAACGCCGGCCCGGCCGGACAAGGAAAACAATGAATGAGACTGCGTGTGAGTTGCCATGGGACTAGCTGAGATCGGTCTAGTCGTGGGCATGGGAAAAGATGTTTTGCTCGGGGTAGCAGGCATCGTTACGGCACTAGTTGCACGGAAAGGACTCAATAACTGGCTGCGCGAGCTTGGTGGAAGGACAAAGTTCGAGGCTGCACTAGCGCTAATGCGCGCATCGTATTCGCTTCGTGAGGCGCTTTTCAACTGTAGGGCTCCGCTCGTGGTCGCAGCTGAATTCCCCGCAGGGTACAAGCAAGCCGGCGTCAATCCATCCACGAAAGACGAAGTAAACGCTTGGAACCATGTTTTCAAGAATCGTTGGTCGCATGTCGCGACCGCTTTGAAAGAGTTCGATACTCGTAGTCTTGAAGCAGAAGCAATTTGGGGCTCCGGGGCGCGCGAAGCGACACAACTGCTGTCGCGATGCGTATCGGTCCTGTATGCGGCGATCGAAAGCTATATCGACAACTGTGTAAGTGAAGGTGAAAATTTTCGTGTTGACCGTCAATTTTCCAGCAAGGTCAGATCTGAGGTCTTCGGAACTCGCACCTCATCCGATAACGAATTGACAAAGCAAATACTCACCGCCATACAAACGTTGGAAGATTTCTCCAGACCTCACTTGAGGCACGGTTGACTTACCGGCTCCGGCAAACGTAACGGAAAATCCTTCTTAAAGAGAAGCATGAAAAGCATTTGCAAAAGACTTGCATGGGCCAGCAAGAACGAAGGCTGGCTGATGCCGCTAATCAGTGGCTCGGCGCTCTACCTTATGTCGCTTACTGCGACCTCGCTGCTGCGAGGCATGGACGTCACGGTGCCACTTTGGGCCGTTGTCGCGCTCGGCGTGATGGGGTTGTTACAGCTCGTCGTCGCCGGCGTGAAAGCGATGCTGAGGGACACTGTGTTGGCACGCACGTTCTCTTGGCTGGTGCTGGCTGGTGCTGTCGCGGTCTCTGTGCTGCGACTGATGAGAGTAATTTAGACGGTGTTATGAACTTTTTGTATAACCTGGTATCCTGGGCGCATGACAAAAGAAATGCGCAGGCCTTACCCAACAGACGTGTCCGACGAAGAGTGGAGTTTCGTGGCGCCGTATCTGACATTGATGAATGAAGCGGCCCCGCAGCGCAAATACGAACTGCGCGAAATGTTCAACGCGTTACGCTGGATCGTGCGTGCCGGTGCGCCGTGGAGAATGATGCCCAACAACTTTCCTGCGTGGGAGATGGTGTACCAGCAGACCCAGCGGTGGCTGCAGGCAGGTTGTTTTGAGAACATGGTCTGCGATTTACGCTCGATCATCCGTGTTGCGCAAGGTCGGCAGGGCCAGCCCAGCGCCGTGATTCTGGATGGGCGGACGATGCAATCCACTTGCGAGAGTGGTCCACGTGCGGGCTATGACGGCTACAAACGCAAGCGTGGCAGCAAAGTCCATATCGCGGTCGACACGCTGGGACATTTGCTTGCGGTACATGTGACACCGGCGAATGAACAGGAGCGCGCGCAGGTAGGCGAACTCGCGCGTCAGGTGCAGGACGTTACGGGAGAGACGGTCAAGGTGGCCTTCGCAGATCAGGGCTACACAGGTGAAGATGCTGCTCACGCTGCACGCAATGAGGGCATTGAGCTGCAGGTCATCAAACTGCAGGAAGCGAAAAAAGGCTTCGTGCTGCTGCCCCGGCGCTGGGTGGTCGAGCGCAGCTTCGGCTGGCTCAACCGTTTTCGCCGCCTCGCGCGCGACTATGAGCGATTACCTGAAACATTGGCTGGGCTTCATTTCGTTGTCTTTGCCATGCTTATGCTCGTGCATGCAGTGCCAGTACTTCGAAGTTCATAACACGGTCTAAATCGGAAAATTGCTGGAATCGGATCATGATGCTCCGGATGGCCAGAAGTAAGTCGAGGATCGAATCTCTTATCGAAGGCCGGCCCTTTCCCATAGCTACTGCATAGTCGAGGCTTGAATGTTTAAGCGGTCGTTCCCATTGGTCGCGGTAGCTGGTGTCGCCTACGTGCTGGGCTTATTCACGCCTATGTGGGTTTCGAAGTATCAGCAGCATCAGTTCCTTGTGAAGATTGGCAGGCACTGTAGCGACCTCGCCAAGCAGACAATGACGCCCGACACGGATAACAAGTTCTACCACACTTGCTTTCGTGAGAACTTGGATGCCCATGTCGAGACTGCTGTGAGCAACGCGCGCAGTAAAGCGCAAGAGGAAGCAGGTAACCTTGACTAGCAGCACAAGAAACATGGTAGATGACCACCAAGAACTTCATCATTAGGGTGCGCGTTGGTCACGGTGCATCAACCGGCATAGGAAAACAACATGGCTCAAATCGCGCTTCAAGTCCACACGAAAGACACACTCAGTAGCACGCTGCACGGAGCGAAAACTATCGCCTTCACTCCGCTCAAGCGTAATCCTCAAATTTCAGAGGCCATCATCAACGAGCATCAATACGAAGCGATTTCTGACGCTTTGCAAGGTTTGCCTCACAAGATTGATTTCGAAGGTCACGGTATCAAATACGAGGCACTTAACGGCGCTGACTGGTAGGAAAATGCGCGGCGACTTTCGCGTGCGCGAAACGGGAAAAGAGAGCATGACCACCGAACAACAGATTGAAGAAATCCTTGAGCGCTATCTTGAGCGCACACCCGTTTTCGCGGGTGACCGCACGAAAGCCGTTGCCAGCGGCATGAGCGTGCGCGATGTGATCAGGGTGCAGCTGAAAAACGCATGCGGCCATCCCACGGCGAGCCTGACACGCTACTACGAGGATGAGGGCAAGGGCCCGGAGAGGAAGACCTGGAAACCGTGGCCCGCCACCTTCGACATCAAGCTGGTGGGCCGCGAGTGGACGGTGCGGTGCTCGTCGGGCTTGCCGAACGACTGAAGGGCGATTAGGCCGTTTTCGACAGAGGAAAATTGGTGAGCAATGAACACTACATACAGCGATGTTACAGAAGCGACTGAAAACGTGATTCGTGAGCTTTTCGCAAATGATGCTCCGTTACCGGTCGCGGAGATGAAGATCCGTAGCGCGATAGCACAAGCTGCTTTGCAAGGATGGTATGAAAATGCTCGACCGCTAGCTGCGGAAGAAGATCACGAGGCTGAGTTCGCACGACTCACCGAACTTGCGTACGAGCTTCCAGCCGGTGCGCGGGCTATTCCATAGGGAAACGGGCAGGAGGAAATGAGAGGACATGAAACTGTTTCTTGATGACGAGCGCCCGACGCCGGAGGGCTGGGATCGGGTGTATTGGCCGTCGGAAGCGATCCTGCTGCTTGAAGCAGGCGGCGTCACGGAACTCAGTTTGGACCATGATCTGGGCGATGACGCTCGCGGCACGGGTTACGACGTGATCGTTTGGATCGAAGGGGCGGTCGCGCTTCGAGGATTCGTGCCACCAGTAATCAGGATCCACACGGCAAACCCCTCTGCCGCGGAGAAGATGCAAGCCGGCGTTCAAGCGATCGAGAAGCTCATGCGCGAGCGTCCCGTCCATCGTGACATCCGGGCTTGAGCCCTGCGAACGAACAAGCAAACAATCAATATGGGCGAAACTCTCAAAAGCAGCGAGGCCGACAGCCACGCATTCACGTTAGCACAGAGCTATCTCGAAATCCTCACCGCTACGAACCTTGCTGCCGTCTTCGACAACGTCCATGGCCTTTCGGGGCTATTCCTTCCGACAGTTCCAGCCGGCTTTGCGGACGCGAAGCACCGTTTACTGGTTGTAGGGATGGAAACGAAGGCGTGGCGAAACAAAGAATGCAAGTTCAAGCAGGGGAACGTGCCCACGATGGACGCAGTTTCCGAGTCGATGCAGTCTCACGCACGTTGGATGGAGCGTCCACCCGAGCGCCATAAATTCCTCCAGTTCTTGCGCCAGGTGAGACGGTCGATGCACGCGCGGCTGCCCGATGCTGGCGTTGCTGTCGGTTGGGCGAATCTGTTCTGTGTGAGTCATGCCGGGGGCTCGCCTAAGGTGGCGGAATCGTTCGACCGTATCCAGTCGCTGTCGCAGGATTTGCTTCGCGCTCACATTGCTGTGACCGACCCTGATGTGATCCTCTTCACCACAGGGGCGGCCTACGATCGATTCTTGCGCGACTGTTTCCCCGATCGGACTGATAGTGTTGCAATCGAGCCGCGTTGCCTATGGCAATTCCGCGTCGGCCGGACACTCTGCTACAGGACCAGTCATCCGCGCTACGTTGCACATAATCGGTGGCGGGACAGCGCCCTGGCGCTGGCAGCCGATCATCTACATGCGGGCACGATGGCACGGGTGCGCGCTGAACTTACTTGACCACGGAAAATCGAAGGAAATGCGATGCCGATAGTCGTTGGACATGAACCTCATCCGATACTCCAAGGATTGCGTTATAGATGGTACGCAAAGGTGGTCGTGTTTGTTCTTCAGGGTGGGTGGGCTTGGCAGTTGGAAGACATTACGGGGAGTCTGATCGGTGCGCCGTCCACCGTCTTTGCCACCGAAGATGACGCTCGAACCGATGCCATAAATACGTTGGGCGGTGATTACTGGCAGGACGACGAGCAATAGGAATATTGTCCATGAAATACCTCGCATTCGCGCTTGTGCTCGGGATTATCGTGTTCGGTTATATGTTTCGATATGACTATCAGGGGGGTGGGATGATCAGGGTCAATCGCTGGTCCGGCGAGCGGCAAGAGTTCTGCCCGCTTCCTGGCGGATCGATCTGGACGATCGATTGTCTGCACGCGTTTCGCGGATATTGAAGCGGAAAATTCGCCGCAAAGCGCGGCGCTGGAAAACACGAAAATAAAAATACACGTCATGAAAAATTCCAAAACCGCGGCTTTGTATCTGGTCGCTGCACTGGGCTTCGGAGTATCGGGGGCTTACTCACAATCAGGCAATAACAGCCTACCGATGGACCGTGTGTATCAAGGTCACATCCAACTTCCTGATTTCGCGGGCAGGGACAGTCAATTCAGGACCTTCAGGACACGCATATCCAACGAGATGCGGACGGGTCCGAACTTCGCAGGCCATTACGCAATCGTAGACATTGGGTGTGGTACGGGTTGTCACATTGTCTTCGTCGGAGATGTGGCGACCGGCAAGATGTTCCCGTTTCCATATGGTGGGGAAGATTACAACATGCTGGGTCTGAGGTATGCCGTCAAAAGCAACTATGTAACCGCGCGATGGGAACATGGTGGTAGCTGCTATCGGGAATCCTTGGATTGGAACGGCTCGCAATTTTCGACGTCCGTCCCTCGGGAAATAATTGGCCCTGATACCGAGTGCAATAAATAAGTTGCCGAAGGACCGACACTACAGGATCGCGCGTTTCGCCAGGCGGGCGGTAGGGAACGAATAGAAAAGCGTCTTCGGCGGGAGCTTAGAGCGATGAAGAATGATCCGTATGGGGAACTAGCGAGAGCCCGGAAGGCGTTCAACGACTACGTGGATGCAACCGTTAAGCCGTTGCTTGCACTGCCCGACCGAGAAGTGGGACGACTCGGCTTCGTTGAGATCGCAGAGCGAATAAATGAACCCGATGCCCGCAGAGGCTACGTTGAGCGAGCGACAACACTGCTCGAAGCGAATATTGCGTTTTACGAAGGGAACGCGATTCCTGTTAGCGCTCTGGAACAAGGCAACGCCTCGACGATCGCATCAACGCTTTTCGTAGCGGCTCTTGCCTATCGATTCGGCCCGGGCACCTTTGCCGCGCTGGTGGCAGCTGCAGGGTGGTACTGGATCGCTGCAGAATACGTACGCCGCCGTCTTCAAGATGCGCAGCGGACAGCGAAAGAGCACAATGATGGCGTCGAAGAGTGGGCGAAAACGATCCGCGATTGGGAAGCGGAACGGTCGAGCCTCCAGCTGATCGATTGAAGCGGACGGATAACGCCACAGGGAGCACGGCAATGGAAAAAGTGGATAAAGGCGTGTATGTTTTTGAGGTGAAAGAAGGTGAGGCCAGCGCAAGCGGGCGCGATGACGCGCTGGTATCGCTCTACTATCAGCCGACGACGAGCGAGCTTTCGATTGTCGGCTCCGGATTTCTTTCTATAAATCTAAAGCGTGGCACGACCGTTCAACAAGCCGCAGCTATCGCCCAATATCTGGCCGAACACATTGACTCAATCAGCTACACGGGTTGATGCGCGGAAACAGATAGCATAGGAAAATAGCAAAAGGAGCGATGTTCATATGGCAAAGACCACTTATCCGAGCACGAGACAACAGCCGGTGCAAATCCTTGATTTTCGGCTCGCAAACGGTGCGCGTGTCCGTACTGTCCTCAAGCCGCAGCCTGACGCGAGCGGTAGGCAGGTTGCCCACGTGGACCTTGACTACACAAATGCCGGCAGTACGTGGCTGATGCCCGTTGCGAGTCAAGGGCAGCCGCGGAGCGTCTTCCAGGCAGGCGTGCTCGCGTATCAAATCGCACAACATGAGGCTCAAAACGCAGGCGGGATCGGCATCGATGAAGCCCAGCTTGAAGGGGAAGAGTTCCTTGAAGTTGCGGACGTCGAGCAGATCACAGGTAACTCGATGCCTGTGACGAAATTCTGAGCGGAAAACATCACCGCTGACCATGATCACGATTGCCCCTCACACCTTCAACTCGAACGAGCTGTTGACTCTGGGGATCGCCGCATACGCCGCCGTCATCTCGACATTCGTCCTTGGATAGGACGCGTATAAGTGGCTCCGATCCCGGCCCGAGGGTCAGCTTGTCTGTATCAACCGGGATGAAGATGGTTGGCGGGGGAGTCGAAGATCCACGCACCTACGTCGCGGTGACCGCGCTCAATGTGGGTGATCGCCCAACGACGATTACGAACTTGGGCGGAATGTACTTCGAGTCATGGTGGCAGGCCTATGTTTGGCGCCGGAAACCACAGCAGGCTTTCATCATCACGGAGCCCGCACCCGCGCAACGCATACCGTACAGATTCGACGTGGGAATGCAGTGGATCGGGATGGCTGACCAGACCGCTGATATCGAGCAGATGGCGCGACGTGGCTACCTGTTTTTGATTCTGTACACAGCGACCGGTGGACGGGGAAAGTGGATTCGCGTACGTCCACCGCGCGAGCGGGCGAACGTGAATGAACCGCAAGAGTAGGAAAATTAGAAAACGGGGCGACGATGCTGAAGAAGCTGTTCGCGAGGATCGATCGGACACCGGCTCAGAGAGACCGGACGAGGCTCGCGGTTCAAGGACAACGAGAGTGCGTTTCGGTACGCATGCGAGTTCTGTGATAGCACTTTGAAACCTGAGAGTCAGGTCGTTGCCCTTGTGCTCGATGTCACGGGCTTACCTGATGAGGCGCCCGACTTTTACATCATAAAAGTAGCATCAGAGGACGGTGGTGTTGACATTGTCGCAGAGCCAGCAGATCCCAGCGATGTGTTCACGGCGGGCGAGTTGGTGTCCTTTTGGTACTCGGGCAGTAGTGACATAAGAGGCGCGCCGAAAGGTTTGATTGCTGCGAGGCTGTTGCCCGAATTTGATACTGAGCTAGGCTGGAAGAAGGCATAGGAAAACAGTTACATCTTATCAAGGCGGGGATTGTAGGCAACGCTCGTTGGTCCGAAGGGAGGCTGTCATGGCGTCACTTGTTTTAGAGCTACAGCGCGAAGCGTTGAACACCCAAGGCAGCGTGGGGCACCTGTTGCGCATGGCTTTTGTCGTCGCGCGAAAACTCGGCGTCTCCGAGTTTGAAAGATGGGTCAGCTCCGAAATGAATGGCTACAAAGACGCCGATGACTTGCCGGAATATCGTTTGCTCTCGGGTTCAGTTGTCGCGCGCAGTTGTAAATTGATACAGCAACGCAGTTAGGAATTGATACGCCTCGTTGTAGGGTTGCTCCCTTTGAGCGGCCCGTGATCAGCTACGAGGAGTACATGGAAATCGAGATTCTGCGTCGCCAGGGAAACAGCCTCCGGGACATCGCTGTCGAGACCGGTATGGCAGTCAACACAATCAGGAAGTATCTGGAATCGGGGCCGCCACAACGCAAGGCCCGCCAGCCAGTCGCCGGCAAGCTTGCGCCGTTCAAGGGATATCTGCAGGACCGCGTTGAAGCAGCGAAACCGGACTGGATTCCAGCGACGGTACTCAAGCGGGAGATTGAGGAGCGCGGATACACGGGCGGCTTACGCCGGGTGCAGGAGTACCTGCAGAAGCTTCGACCCGCTGCACGTCCCGACCCGGTAGTCAGATTCGAAACAGAGCCGGGACATCAGATGCAGATGGACTGGATTGAGTTTCGTAAGCCGGGGCACAAACTCGGCATGCTCGCGGCGTTCGTTGCGACGTTGGGCTACAGCCGCGTCAGCTACGCGGAGTTTGTCACTGACATGCGTATCGAAACGCTGCTGGCTTGCCACGTGCGGGCATTCGAGGCATTTGGCGGCGTCGCCAGAGAGATCGTGTACGACAATATGAAGACGGTGATTCTGAAACGTGATGCCTATGGCAAGAAGCAGCACCGATATCATCCGGGATTCGCTGACTTCGCCAAACACCATGGGTTCGTACCTCGCGTGTGCAAGCCATGCCGCGCGAAGACGAAGGGCAAGGTCGAGCGTATGAACGGATATCTGCGCTACAGCTTCTGGGTCCCGTTGGTTTCAATGCTCAAACAGGCAGGGCTCACAGCCGACTGCGGCCTGTGCAATGAGCGCGTCAGACTGTGGTTGCGCGACGTCGCCAACGTCCGTGTGCACGGCACGACCAAACGGATTCCGGCCGAAGTGTTGCTTGAGGAGCGGCCGCATCTTCTGCCACTACCGGCACCCTACGTGGGACGATCGGTTAGAACCGGTGCGACGCCACATCAGCAGCCGAAACCAGCATCACGGTACGCGACCTCGGAGTGGAACAAACCGCTGCAGCACCCGTTGTCGGTCTACGACGCGTTCAGCCGCGCACAGGAGGTAAGCGCATGACGCCACAACTCGAACGACTGACGGTGTTGTGCAAGCAGCTCAACCTGCTGCACTTGCCAACACAGATTGCGCATCTCGGCCAGATGGCCGCGAAGCGCGAGCTCGGCTATCTCGACTTCCTCGAACAGGCCTTGAAGGATGAAGCGATGGCACGCGCGGAGCGAATGCGCCGGATGCTGACGCGTCTGGCTGGCTTCCCGGCAATCAAGACGCTTGATGAGTTCGACTTCGAATTCGCGCTCGGCGTGCCGAAAGCACTGGTTCTCGAACTCGGCAGTCTTGCCTTTGTGGAGCGTGCCGAGAATGTCGTGCTTCTCGGACCCAGTGGCGTTGGTAAAACCCATCTTGCTGTCGCGCTTGGATATCGTGCAACGCAGGCCGGGTTTCGCACCCGCTTCATCACCGCCGCCGATCTGCTGATGCAATTGACGACAGCGTTGCGCCGCAACCAGCTTGAGGAAACCATCAAGCGAATTACGAAGCCCTACAAGCTTCTCATCATCGACGAGATGGGATACCTGCCCATGGACCGGGAGCAGGCGAACCTGCTCTTCCAGGTGGTCGCCAAGCGGTACGAAACCGGTAGTCTCATCCTGACCAGCAATCTGCCGTTCGGCCAGTGGGACCAGACCTTCGCTGACGACGCAACGCTCACGGCGGCGCTCCTCGACCGGCTGCTTCATCACGCACACGTCGTGCCGATCTCCGGCGACTCGTACAGGCTGAAGGAAAAACGACAGGCCGGCATGATCAACCGCATCCCACCGCCGCACCTAAACGACGCGGACGACATCAAACGCAAACGCAGTTCAAAGGAGGCAGCCTCCAGTCATTGACCGCATGAGCGGGTGTATCAAATTACGATTGCGTTTGCGTCCGAAGCTGTATCAACTTAATGGGATGGACGCCCCCACCCGATACGGCATCAATGTGCCAGAGTGGAAGTGTCGAAGCAACCACCTAACCCGAGGGGAGCGCCCATCATGAAGATTACGACAATTGGCATCGATCTGGCTAAATCTGTGTTTGCTGTGCATGGCGTAAATGAGCATGGCAGAGCGGTCTTGAAGAAGGTGCTCAAGCGGGATCAGATGCTGCCGTTCTTCGCGAACCTGCCAGCCTGTGTGATCGGGATAGAAGCCTGCGGGAGCGCTCACTACTGGGCCCGAAAGCTTCAGGGCATGGGACACACCGTTCGCCTAATCGCACCACAGTTCGTGAAACCGTACGTCAAGACGAACAAGAACGACGCGGCCGACGCCGAAGCCATTTGCGAGGCAGTCGCGCGGCCCAACATGCGATTTGTGCCGATCAAGAATGTCGAGCAGCAATCAGTGTTGTCGCTACATCGCGTACGTCAGGGCTTCGTAAAAGCCCGTACGGCACAGGCGAACCAGATCCGCGGACTGCTTAGCGAATTTGGGCTCGTCGTTCCACAGGGCATTGCTCACATCGCCCGTCGCGTGCCAGCTTTAGTTGAAGATGCGGCTAACGACCTGACCGGATCGTTCCGGTTGCTGATTCAACGTTTGATGGAACATCTGAAGGAGCTCGATCGACAGGTCCGGGATCTGGAGGCACAGATCCAAAGATGGCATCGCGACAATGACGCGAGTCTCAAGCTCGCGCAGGTGCCCGGCATTGGGCCGATTACGGCAACTGCATTAGTAGCTTCGGTCGGTGATGCCAAAGGCTTCACCAGCGGGCGCCAGCTCGCTGCATGGCTCGGCCTGGTACCCAAACAGAATTCAAGCGGCGGAAAAAATATTCTGCTCGGCATCAGTAAGAGGGGCGACACTTATTTGCGAACCTTGTTGATCCACGGGGCGCGTGCCGTCATCCGGGCTGTTCAACGCAGGAACGATCAAGAAGGTTGGCTGCCTCGCCTGCTACAGCGTCGCAATCCCAATGTGGTAGCAGTCGCGCTGGCCAACAAGAACGCCCGGATCGTATGGGCGTTGCTGGCTCACGGGCGGTCATACCAGCTCGGTTATCAAGCTGCCGGCTGAACGTGTAATCCCCGACGGCAACAATCTCGCCACAAAAGAAGGACACTTCCACCGATTGCCTGGGCAATCATGACGTGATGGCAACACAGGTCAGACCGTGACGGGTCAAACCCGACAAATCTCAAGGAGCGCCAAGCTCGCCAACTTGATCGGGACCCCGTCAGCATATTCCATCAGGGACAGCCGGCCTGCGCACGGCAACAAAGTCCGGATGCATGGCTGCAATCATGACCTTCGATACATCGCATCATGAAAGCTTGGCAAACCGGGGGCGTCCATGCATGAGATTGCGTTTGACACAGTCAAGGTCTTCAACGACTATCACGGATGGCAGCCGCTGAGATTCGCCGAACCGAAGTGGGCCGAGCGCCTGTCGAAACGGCCAATAGTCGACTCGATCGCGAAACTGGAAAACATGCTCGCTGAGACAGAGAAACCGGGCGAGTTTATGGTGTCGTTCGTTCCCGAAGTCGAGCGAAATCTGATGGACGCGATGGTAGGACCCAAAATGCAACCCGCGACCGCTATCAGCAGGGCATCCGTTCAGGGCGTCATCGATACGGTGCGCAACGTTGTTCTCGATTGGTCACTGAAGCTGGAAAGCAGCGGCGTGTTGGGAGAGGATATGACGTTTTCGGATGAAGAAAAGCAACGTGTGCCGGAGCCTGCCACGCCGGCACCGGTCGCATATTACGCGCAGAACCAGACGGTCATCCACAGCATGCAGCAGTCTCAGGTTCAACAAGCCACGACCGACTCCACGCAGACCTTCGTGCAGGCGCCGCCTGACCTGGCAGCGGTCACGACCTTGATGACACGACTGCGGGAACAGCTACAAGTACTTGATCTGACGACCGAGGCGCGCGATGAGGTCGAAGCTGACATAGCAACCATCGAGGCTCAGGCGAAATCGCCTAAACCCCGATTCGCCATCATCCGGGAAACAATGCATAGCATCCGATCGGTCGTCGAACAGGCAGCTGGAAGCGCCGTCGGCGCGGGCTTGGTGGCCGAACTCACGCGCCTTCTTTCCTGACAGGGCCGCAACGCAACAGAAAACGGAGAAAGTCATGGGATTTCGCTGTCCAGCGTGCGGTTCCGTCTTCGGACAAATTCGATCCATCGCTTCATCACTGTGCCACCGTTTATTCCGTACCCTTGGGTTAGCTTCTTCGAGCGGGCGCTAGCGCCTGAGGGGCAATACTGAAGCTCTCTTTTATGGAGTTCCCCACGCTGGCTTCACCGCCCAGCCATCACTGGTAAGTTCAAGGAAATTTTCAGCGTTGTACGTACCATCGTTCGTGGAAAGCACTTCAACATGCGTTTTCCGAAGAGTCGCTTCATCATCCCAATGCGGCCGCTCAACTAACTTCGCAATGTACTTGATTTGAACGGTTGTACCGACTGAGGCATTGTCCGGGACCGATGAAGACCACGTGATCGATTGAATTTGTGTTTTCCCGCCACACATCCGGTTATTCGGCCTAGATGCCTTTTTCCCCTCGTCCGTTGCTGAATAATGGAACCCGGGAATCGCGCGACCGTTTTGATTGACGCTCGTTGGCTCCTTTGAAAGCAAGCCAACCTTCACCAGCGCATCCGCCTGTCCCTCCTGATAGCCAACAGAGCCGCTGTAGTGCGGGAGATCAAAAGGAAGTGGCCCGCTGTCCACGCAAACGGCATCAATGGTATCCAAATGCTTTTGCACGGCCTTCACAAAGTTTTCCGGCGAAGGATCCGACTTGCCGTGACAGCCAGCAAGGGCGACGCCGACTATGAGAACTGCGCCTGTTCGATTGAAATTCGAAAGCATTGATTCTATTCCAGCGAAAAGTATTAGAAGTGGTTGACGCTCGGGGCGCGATCCCCAACGGAGTCATTCACTCAACGTTGCGGCGGCTAGGGGAGCACTCCCATCGCCGCGAAGCATGGTTGGGGCAACAGGTTCAGGCGTCGCAAGCGAGCGATGGATCGGCCAGCACCCGGCCGACACGGGCGCCCACATCCCGAGCAAACGATGTATCAGGTGTGCCGATGCGCACCGCGGTCGACGTGCCATCGGGCGCCATGCGCAGCCGGCCGAAGCCCACCGCGCCACCGCCTGGCATGTGAATGGTCAGATCGAGCGCCTGATCGGCCGTATCGGGAAAATACGAGCCGTCCATCGTGACGGAACCGACGAGAAAGCCGCAGCGCCGGGTGCGTTCCTGCGCCGAGCGTATCAGCGCGGCCGGCGAACTGGCGATCGTGACCGTCGCCCACGTAAGGCTGCTTTCCTTGCGTACGGCATCGACCGGCGCACAGGCAGCAAGCAGGGCAGGCACGAGGGTGAGCAGCGCAATCCGTTTCATCAATGGGTCTCGTCTGAAGAATGACGGGCAATATAGCGCAACTCCGGGCACTGGAAGAGTCCGGCGCCCTCCGCGGACGTGTTGGACGTTTTCCGCCACTTGGCGTAAAATATCACGACACGTGGCGGAAAGGAGTTTGGAGATGGAACCGATAACGCGACAGTTCGGGAACGGCACGCCGTTTCGCAGCCTTCTGCAAGCGTTGCAGACGCGAATCACGTCGTACGGGACGTACATCGGCAGCAGTGAAAGGACCCTAGCCGTGGGGATCACGAAGGTCACCGACATGACGCCGTTGCAGGCACATGACATCGTGACGCACGGCTTGCCGGTTGTCCTTGCGCGGGAAATGATGGACGCGTACGAAGTCATCGCGCGTGAAGCGCTGCTTCAGGCGATCGGTGTGAGTGAACGCACTCTGCAGCGCGGCAGGGATGAAGACCGCCTGCTTGATAGCAACGCGACCGATCGCCTTATCCGGCTCGCGTCAATCACGGAACAGGCAATCGACGTTCTGGGATCGAAGGAAGCTGCGGAGCACTGGCTTTCCACGCCCGCCATTGGACTGGACCAGCGCCGACCAATCGATCTGCTGCAAAGCTCGGAAGGTGCGGAACTCGTAAAGACGCTGCTCATCCGGATGGATTATGGGGTGTACTCTTGACGCCCTTGCCGACAAACCTCGGCACGAGCACGTTGAGCGTATGGAGACTTGAACGGGAGAAGCACTTTCTGACATGGTTTACGGCCGAGGGCGCGTTCTTGGCGGGTGGCCGATGGTCTTCACCCGGGCAGCGGGTAATCTATGCCTCGTTAGATCCGTCGACCACCATTCTTGAAGTGGCCGTGCATAAGGGCTTTAACGTGCTGGATAGCGTTCCACATAGGCTGCTGGAAATCAGCATCGCCGCCGTGTCCATCGAAGTCGTGCGGCCATCAGATGTGCCTAATCCGCACTGGTTGAATCCAGGCGCTGTCAGTCCGAACCAACAAAAATTTGGAGATGCGCTGCTTGCCTCGCATCCCGTTGTGATTCTGCCGAGCACAGTCAGCAAGCATTCGTGGAATCTGCTGATCAACACATCGACGGCGACTAAATATTTTGATCTCAAGAACGATGAACGATTCGCGCTCGATCCTCGTCTGACATCCATCAGATAAACCTTCAGTTTCTCAGTGGTAGCGCCCTTCACACCAAAGACGAAACTTTGGAACGCTATATGGCACAAAGCGGGAAAACGGGCGCGACAACGAGCCAATCGCGCATGTAGTGCGCCATAGCTATGCGCCAGTAGGGTGACGACGGCGTGCGCGAGTTTTCAGCGCGCTAACGCGCCAGCCGGACGAGAAGACCACCGACTGGGCTCGCCGTCTGTCCCATCGTGACGCGGACCTCGATTCCTTACTGTCTCTGGTTTCCGCGACTGCGGCCATAAATACACGGGAGAACTCCTCCCAAAGCATGGTCAGCAGATCGCCGCAAAGCGACCGCGTGCTTTCGCCACGCGACGGGGTTTCTTGATTGTTCGAGGAAATCGGTTGCGGTCAAGATCGTTCTCGTGGTGGTTGGCTGCTAAAGCTCCGCGCGATTCTGCCGAGAGTTAATCGTCGTCAAGGACTGTGGTGGCAACGCGAGCATGCAGCGATCGACGCTCACTTGGCTGCTGAAACTTCGAAAGCTTTGCTGACGCTAAAGTCTTGGAGAACCGATGCCGTATACACGTCGATGTGCCTGACTCATGCACGATGGCGATCTGAGAGGAATCCGATGGCGCCTAGGCAAGCACATCCGGCACATCATATAAGGATGAACGCTCAAATGAGAAGAAAAGTATCAAAGTATCTGACGCTCTTCGTCACGATCCTGATCGGAGTACACGGTATAAGCGGCCTCGCAGACGTTGTAAATGGACAGGTCGTCTCAGGGTTGGTGACGCTTTTGGTGACCGCAGTTCTCATCTTGCTCCTCGTTCGTCGATATCGAACCATTCGACGGTACGAGAATGAAACATATGAGTGGTACGTCGGGCGACATCCAATGCTAAGCGGAAGAAAACCATCGTGTGTGAGCTGCGGTGCGACTTTCTTGCAGACGCGTCGCTTGATGCGATACACATACACTCGTGAGCATTTTTGCGGCACCTGTGGGACTGGCCTCTACTATTCGGACGAGCGTTAAAGACGATCTGCCAGTACCTACACAACTACAACCAAAACTATGAGAATCCAAGGTCTATTCGGTCGTACATTCTTAGCGGCGGCACTAATGATCAGCGGTATCGCGGTTGCCGGCGAGCCCGTCGACGCTTCGGCATTTGATATATCCGGGGTCCGGCTGGGTATGTCACCAGAGCAAGTAGCCGACGCTCTGATCACACGTTTCCATGTCAAGCGGACAAGTCTCACAATTACAAAGCAGGTCCCCTTAGCGTTGCACAAAGAAGCCGTGACTGACATTGCGTTCGAGAAAAATCCGGGAGAACGAGTATCAGTGCATTTTGAAACGAAGAATCCGATCGATGTCAAGAGTCCGATGGCAGCGGACATGATCAGCTACAACGTCCCGCTGACCTCCGAGAACCGTACTGGGATGCACGACGGGGCGATTAAGAAGTATGGACCACCGGCCGTACACTCGGCTGCGGGTGATGGATGGTGCCTGGACTCAACCATCATGGCGTGCAAGACCAATCAAGCGCGCCTTACACTGGAAGGCACCGCACTTCGACTGTTCGATGATCGATATCTTGACCGGCGCAATCAGCTCTTGAAACAACAGGCAAACCGTACGCCCAGCCTATGATGACAGTTCGCATTTGCCGCGAAAGCTGAAGCGCAGCTCGATGAAAAACGCGAGTCGCCGCTGCCGGGTTCGCGGAGTGCTCGACTGAGAGCACCCGCCCACATGGCGGGCAGTGCGGCTTTCACGGTGACGTAGGTCGTGTGCCAGCGAGCATCGATCGACGGCAGGCGAGGGTGCCACAATGGCAGTGCGAACCCTCCTCTGATGGACTCGCAAAGTCGTGTAGGTTGCATTGCTCGCCGCGTATGCGTTAGGGTGTGCGTCTGACCCGCATGGGCGGACATCAGACAGAGGGAGAATCTATATGAACAAACAGGAACTCATCGACGCAGTCGCAGCTGGCACCGGCGAAAGCAAGTCGAGCACGGGCGAGGCACTCGATGCGATCATCGCGGCCATCACGGCCGAAGTGACCAAGGGCGGCACCGTCCAACTGATCGGATTCGGCTCGTTTTCGACAGGCAGCCGCGCCGCGCGCGTGGGCCGCAACCCGGCCACCGGTGATGAAATCCAAATCGCTGCGGCGAAAACGGTGAAATTTACTGCCGGCAAGGCGTTCAAGGATGCCGTCAACGGTCAGTAACCGGCAGGGCCTCGCGCTGTTGAGTGCGTCCCATTGTTCCAGCCAGTCTCCCGCGGTTGAGATCGCCGGATCTCTGTCGCATTGAAACCATTGGAAATTGGGATCCTGAGGTCGCGGGCCTGTGATGTCCGCGACCGCCAGTACGGGGCGGGGGCGTCGTGAAAACCTGCGCGTCCAGATACTTCGCCAGCGCCTCAAAGTAGCGCCCGGTCGCGTCGTCGATGAACACCAGCAGCGTGCACGCGGGCGCCCGGTCCTCGAACCAGCGGTGATCACTGCCGTCGATCTGCACCAGTTCGCCCAGGCATGCCCGACGGTTTCTCGGCTGGTAGACCTTCGGCGGGCGCTCCCTGCGCGGAATCCACAGCCCGGCCGCCCGCATCAGCGTACGCACCGTCTCGACGGCCAGCTCAATGCCATGACATTCGCGCAGCTTCTCGCACGCCAGCGTCGGGCCAAAATCCGGGTAGCGCTCGCGGATCAGCGCCAGCGCCCGCTGCGCCTTGCCGGGCGGCAGCTGGTGGTTGCCGGGCGGCAGCTGGTGGTTGCCGGGACGGCCACGCTTGCCCGATACCAGTCCCGCCACGCCAGCGGCCTGATAGCGCAGCACCAGCCGTTCGACCTGTCGCACGCCCAGTCCCAGCCGCGCAGCCGCCTGGCCAGGCTTGAGCCGCGCCTCCGTTACCGCCTGGATGACCTTGAACCTGTCCACCTCGCGCATCGTCATCGTGATCGTCCCAGTCGCGTTCATCGCCGGCTCCCAGAGCGGATGTCCGGCGCTCAAACTACCTAAAACACGACATTTCTATTTAGCGGAAACCCGACATTTCTATTTGGGACCTACATGCGACCGTTCGATAAATTATATTATGTAAAATGTCGGAGACGTAAAAAAGGCGCTCATGCGCCTTTTTGGTTTTAGCGGGGTCGTCGCTGCCGGATCGTTCCCTGAAACTCAGGTGTATCCGCTCCCTGGAATGCGCTGTAGATGTCGCGAGCGCGGCGATCTTCGCGCGTCACACGCGGTACAGGCGTAGACCGGCCCGAACCGCCCGCCGCACGGGCCGTTCGCTCCTGAATATCATTGGCTTTCTGAAAACCCATGTTCATCGTACGCACGGTTTACTCCTCACGCCGGGCTACGGTCGAGCGCTTGGCGTTGTCATAGGTATAAGTGTACCCCAAGACCGCATACCTGGCTTCGAGCGCCGGGTGTGGCTGCAAGATCCGCACTTCCGCGGCGCCAAGCCTCCGGGCGTATCGCTCCGTCGCGTCGATCACCATCGGAAGTACAAATTGCGCTTCTGGATGGTTGCCGGGAATGCGTTCGACGCCCGCGAGATAGAGAATCTTCTTCCCGGGCCGCGATGCATAACCCAGCGCCAGACAAATAAGTTCGTCACCCAGCCAGATCGCAAGATCCCACCGGGTAGGTCGTTTCTTTCTCCAGTAAACGAACTGAGCGGCCCAGTCCCAGGCGACCCTGCGTCGACGCGGCTCCCACTGCGATGCAACAGCCTTGAACGCAAAGACGTCAAACGCTTTGAACTTGAAGTCACGCCGCGTCCGTTGTCGCGCGTACCGCTGCGCGCTCAGTCGAGCGCGGCGTCTGATTAACTCGTAGCGGCGCTCGGCTGATTCTCGCGTGTGTAATAGCCCGGTTCCCGTAAGCATCTATTCTCTTGACTGGTTCTGTATGTACGCTTCGGAGATAGCCCTGCCCTCCAATTGCGTCTTCGACCGCTCACCTGTGTGGCGAAGCTAATTCCATTTTATCGTGTGCACGAGCGTGTCAAGCGGTTACGGGACCACTGCAAGGCTTGCCACTGAGCACCGAGAATTATCGCCCTCAGGATCGCGACCTAGTGATTCGTCTCACGCAAACAATTTCAAGAGCGGTTCACGTAGGTCTGACACGTCCAGAACGTGCTGCGCTCTCGTCAAGGCGACGTAGAGCAGGCGCAGCTCATCGTCGTCCAGGGCCAGGCGACCATCGACGTATTTGAACAGGAAATCGTTAACGACCTTGACCCGCTTCCACTCGAGGCCTTTCGCCCGGTGCACCGTCGAGATAATGTAATCAGCGCTCGCCTCGGGTGTGATCCTCAGTGCGAGCGAGCGCAGATAATCCGTCCCTAGCTCGTCGACGATTCGCACGATGGGAAGCAGATCGACGCCGGCCGCGCTGCGAGCGAAAGACTGAACGTCCTTCCATGTCTCGAACAGCGACAATGCAGCTGGTCGGAAAGCACGACGTCCCGCCAGCAACATATCGGCACCATCGGCATAAGCGACAATCTCGGCTGGGCTCATGCGGATTGCTGGCTTTTGGCCCGCCTCCACGCCGGCGGCAAGATGCCATATGGCGGAGACATTTTTTCGGCAAAGAATCGCGTCAACAGGTGGCGCGACCGACGGGTCTTCGACCATGAGGGAGCCGATTGTGCCTTGCCCGCGAACCGGCGTCTGCTCGCCAAGCAACGCAAGTAGTCGGCTCGCTAGCAGGGCGAACGTGTGACCGAAACGGAACGACTCGGTCAGCGAATATTCGGCTGCCTCGATCTTCGCCATTGCGTTGACGGCGCCGCGCCATTCGTAGATCTGTTGATAGGGATCGCCTACGTACACGATCTGTGCGTGTGTCTGCTCGTCGAGAAGCCGCAAGATCGCACCATCACTGTCCTGAGCTTCATCGAGCAAAATGAAGTCCGATTCAATGCGCGGACCGGACTGAGCCCAGACCTTGAGGTAGACGTCGGGAAGAATGGCTCCGCGGCCGCTAGGTTCCTTGCTTTCGCTCCACAGTCGTTCGACGTAGGGAACGAGTCTGCTTTGCAGCCATTCGGCCGCCCTCACGTCGATCTTCTCGTCGACAGGGATGTGAAGCTGGAGCGGCACGTCGTCCGCAGATCGGCAAAACCTGCCGAGCCCATCAACAATCATCCGGCCCAACTCAAAAGGCGTGACTTCAACGACCTTTCCGGTGACAAGGGGAACTTCGACGGGCCCAAGTCCGTAGCGGGCCGCAAGCTCGTGGGGCTGCTCCGCAGGTTGATTCACGCGCGCGGTGAGGGAAGTCGAAACCGATCGGTACGCCATTGAGTGAATCGTGCCCGCAAGAACGTTCCCTGGGAATCGACGCTTGGCGTGCTCCGCGATCTCGCGGTTGAAAGCGAGGTATATGCCGCGTTGATGTGAAAGACGGTCCGCGACGAGCCTCAGGGTCGACGTCTTCCCCGCTCCGGCGTATGCCTTGATTTTCATGCTCTCGCGGCCGACGACGGCATCAAGGATCGCCAGCTGCTCATCGGTCGGTATCATCAGGCGGGGCATTGGCGAAATCTAGAAGAGCGTTCGTGTGGGAATCGAAGAGAATACAACCGCTCACCAGTTCGGTGATGGCCATCGGTACGATCTTTTATGCCGAGGGCGTGACGCTGGGCGTGTCAAGGCCGCAGGATTAAACTTCGGGCCTGCGCCGACCGTTAACGGTGCACTTCCCTGATCTACCAGACCGGGCGCCGCCGCGCGCCTTACACTTGGCGAAGTGATGCGACAAGCTTTGAAAACTACCGGTAGCGCCCGCAAAGACAAACGCGTCGCCGCCGTTGCGGTATTCGACGCCCGGACGCCTATCACGCGGACGAGCGACCGTGGCTACGGCGACGAAGAGAACACTGCGCTCACGGCGTTCTTGGCCAGCCTTTGGGCGGAGCTGCACTCTTCCGATATCAAACCCACGCCGCTGTGTCCGCATTGCGGAGCCGCGACCGCGCGCCTGCACCAGAGGCCCACGCGATATCACTCGGTCCCCTACTTCCGCTGTGGCGGGTGCAGGAAGCTGTTCACGAGGCTGACGGGAAGTCCGCTCGCGCGCCTTCGATTTGTGGGCAAGATGCCTGCGTTTTTTTCCCTGTTGTCGCAACCGATTCCGGTCGAGGAGGCCTCGCGTCGCCTGCAGATTGACTATGCTGCGGTATCGAACTGGCTAATGCGTTTTCGCCAGCTGATCGCAGCGCATGATCCGGACGGCCACTGGACGTCGCTGGTGAAACTCGGCATCAAGTACCGGCCAGCCGGCGAGTGTCCGAGATGCGGCCGCGGCGGTGTGAAACTCAACGGCGGGTATAGCGTCGATCAGCGGCGACTCGCGAAGTGCCCCGCCTGTCTTTTCTCCTGGCCGCTTCAGTCAGATTCATCGGCCGACTGCGTGCCGGTCATCGTGGTGGACGACCTCGCACGAAACGCGGCGGCCCGCCGTCGGCGATCTGGCCTCGATGCGCCTGATCTCCCGCCCATCGACACTGCGTCCATGAAGCTGCAGCCTCACCCCCCGCCAGATCAGTTACCGAAGCCCGCTCTTTCCCCGGTGGCGCCAGAGCGCTTCGACTTCAGCAGGCCGCTGCGCAGCAACAGCCCGATCGCGCGGCGCTTCACCGAGGACAAGGCGCTCACGCGGTTTCTGAAAAAGCACATCGACGTCGCCCTGTCGCCCAGTGTTGCGCCACCGGCCTGTCCGCACTGCGGCAGCGCCGACTCGCGGCTCACCGGGAAGATGCGAGCCGCACCCACGTTACCCCAGTTCCAGTGCAGAGCGTGCGCCCGGTTGTTCATGCGGACCACGAAAACGCCGATGGCGAACATGCTGCGCAAGGACATGCTCTACGCAATCCTCCCGCTCCTTTCGCAACACAGAACCCTGCGCGACGCTGCAGAGTCGCTGGGCACAAAGCCGGAGGTCATCAAGTCGTGGGTTCAGCGCTTCCGCGAGTGGTTGCTGGCTCTCGACCCGTCAGGCGATTTCGAGCGCCGGCTGCGGCTTGGTCTGAAAGCACCTGCGCCGCAGATCTGGTGCCCGCATTGCCGCAAGATGGTCGCGGCACGCCCGCATGGGTTCAAGCGCACGCGCACGAAAACTGCCGCTCAGATCAGGCGCCGGTTGTTCCGCTGCACTGTTTGTCATGGGTTCTTCGACGTCGCTGTCGACTCCCTCTGAGCCGCGCCGTGAGAAGATTGTGAACTGGAAAGGTCAAACCGTTATAGTGCTTCCCAACCTATCATGGCTGATTCCAAAACTCCCCTTGAGCACTTCTTAAGCTGGTTTGCCACCGTCCCGCCAGATCATCAACTGGATATCGCGACTGTTGCCTCGTTCCTTCCGGGTTTCGAGTCCGTGCAGCGTGTCGACGACCACAGTCAGATTCCCAATCGATTCGTTGACGTCGTGCGTTCATACATGGCAACTGAATCCAAGTTGAGCGAAAAGGCGATGTCAATCACCCTGCATTACTATGTCGGCCCCGAAATCGTGGAAAAGCGAGCGGCATCTGACTGGCGCGCCGGACAGGCTGGCCTCGGTGAGGTCATGGACACCCTCGGATACCAAGAAGACGATCCTCAGCTTCAGTCCGGCGTCAACGCTGCTGAGTTTCGTCATCGCCAATGGATTGCGACGCGCGATAAGTGGCGGCGCCTAGTCGCCGGGCCTTTTTCCATCGAGGCCATTCGGCGTTTCGCCGAGCGGCAATGACCGGAAAGAGATTTCAAGCGATCTCGGAGACCAGAAAAATAATGACTGAAACAATCACGGTCGCGATCGTCGCGGCTCTCGTAGGGCGTCATGGTTATCGCGACGGCGTATAGTGCGTAATCAAAGGCTTACGACGCGTAGCCGCGCCACATTGCGGGGTGGTGCGACAAAGTTGGTGCTACTGCCCTACGTTCGCGCCAAAATTGTCGCATCTCGCGGACTCGAATGGCCGACATCGACCCTTTGAGTCACTCAGTCAGCATCGACGTCGGCCCGCTGTCTTGCCGATATGAGACATTGTCGCCCGCGATTTAGCTTACTTCCCAGGCACAAACTTTTTCTTTGAATCTGGGCGCTATGTGGGCGCTGGCCGCGAGGCCAAGCGCAGCGCCGAGCCCTAGCGGGCTTCTTGCGTTTCCAGGCCTTTGATAGCCCCGCGCTTCCAGACGCCGTTTCTATCTTTCGGCCAGCCGCAGGCCAGCCAGCGCTCGTTCTCCGGCCCCGCCGCGCCTGCATAGCATGACACCATCAACGCCATGCGCCGAATTGCGCGCCAAGCATGGGCTCCCAGACACCACGGACCATCCGATATCATGGCGTACTCGTCGTGCGCCGCAGCCAAATGAACTATTCGAACGCAACCCGGAATCAGCACTTTGTTCCGCAGGTCGAGCAACGACTCAACGCGGCGAACCCTTTCGCACCGCCGCGAGATCAACGGATCTTTTCGTTCAAGGTCCAAGAGCGGGAGTCTTTTACCATTCGACTTGAGAACCAGAGGGGAAGACTGATATCTAGCAATCTTTCGCTCGATGACCTCTTCACGTTTGATGTCGCTTCGGACTGCGCTTCGCGATTCAACTTCGAGGCGAGCTTTCAGCGCTTCGAACAGGAGGTCGCCGTCACAACCGGGAGCCTGCTTCGGAAGCTCGCATCGGGCGACAACAATGTCGGCGGCGAGATCGCCAGTATCTTCACGGCCAAACTACTGAACTTCGCGCGCAACCCCTTTTCGGTGGCCAAAATCCTAAACACATTCGGCGTGCTCGCGAACTACGAGCCGACCGCATCGGACGCAAGACGGATGTTCGAACGTGTACTCAATGGTCGCAAGCCTCATCAGGCATGGCTTTGTTCACAACTTGGCATATCCGACACCGACTATGGCCGATGGCTACGGATGCTGTTCATGCTCTTTGTGGAATCGGGGGAGGGAAATCTCTCTATGCTCGAGAGTATGGTCAAAGCAGTGTTTGAGCGAAAAAGCCATGCTGCGGCAGTCATGGTCTGTACGTATAGCGAATCACGTTGCCTACTGTCTGATCGTGGTTTCAGCCAATTTACGGACCGGCACGACCAGATTGGCTTGGAGTTTAATCTTCGCCACGACGCCTTTATTCGTTACTTGTTTGCCGATCACGCGGGGTTAGTCCCCCGTGCGCCGCGCGAACTAATTGAGCACCATCAGAAACAGAACCATCCGCTCCAGCTTTACTATTTTGCGGACAATCTCGAATGTCTACGAGCATTCAATCGAAACGCGATTTACTTTTGCCAGAGTCGCGTATTCTGCTCGTCCCGCGAAGAAATTCTTCTTTAGGAGCGCGATGGATCGTTTCATTTCGCTGGATACGGAATATCCGGCGCCTGCGCGATCAGGTCGAAGCCCTTATTTCCTTTCCGGTCGCACCAGCCGATATTGGTCGTCGCTTTTGGTGTCGGACTGCGCAGCGGGTTTGAACCAATCCATAAACTGCTGACCTGCCTTCGTCCCGCCCATAAACACGCCGAACGAGAACACGACGCCGATGAAGACGATCGCGCCGATGATGACCGTCCACAAAAATGTGGCAGATGCGTTCCTCCAGATCCACGGCATAGTGATACGTTCAGGCACCTCGAGCTTAACGACTTCCTGCTGCTCCGGTTCGACCGGAGCAGCGATCGGACCTGCTACGCTTCGTCTCTTGTTCGGCCCCGGGTCACCGTACTTGTTGTAGGCCTCGAGCAGGTGCTCCAATTCACCGATCGTGGCACTTAAGTCCTTCTCAGATGCCTCTGACTGGTCGCAGCCGGAAACCGATCCATAGGATCGAACGAAGTACACTCGCATGACATCATCGCAGTTGATGCGATACCCTTCGCGCTCGATCCGCTGGATGTAGTCGTGGAGCTGATGGCGCCACTGCTTCAACGCGGGGCTGTCGTATCTCTTGTCCTGCGGCGCGAACGCCTTCGCACGACCGATTAGCCCCCTCACCTCTTCAATAAATGCCGCGTAGTCGAACGCAGCGTTTCCGTCATCCATTTCCCCGTCTCCTTTATCCCTTTGCGGAATCATACCGAAACGGCGAGCGCCCACTGGCGCGTGAAGGAAGAGGGAAATGCTGAATCTGTGCGACAGGCCGAGCTTGGTGAGTTTCGGCAGCAAAATGGCTATCTCGCGTCGAGCGAAAGAACAGTTGAGGCGAACAAATTCGAAGGCACATTCTCGGATCGCGGACCTCAATTTCGATCGAATGACCGAGTCGCGTCGAATTCCAGCCATAAGTCATGAGCGAGCGTCGCTTCCACTCCGTAGCCATCGTTTCGCCACGACGCCCGGCGCGGCCGCAATCGCGCGTACGTTTATCCGCGCTTCGACGTTATGCAGTGAGACGTAGCTTGTCCCGCATGCGCTTCTTGTCGATTGCGGCCGCGTCGCCCGCAGCGATAGCCATCCAACCCATCAAGACACCGGCTGCATAGCACTGTTTGCGCCTCCTGTCTTCGCTTTTAGCCGTCGCGCGCGCTTCTTCCATTAGCCCGTCAATCTCTTTCTCGACGATCTGTGTCAATTCACCGTATGTCCACGTATTTTTTCTCATGAGTATTTTCTTTTCTGCTCTCCGCGCGCTCAGTGCGCGTTCGACAATGTCATCAGAGCGGCTCGAAACGCGCATCGAGTCAGGGCCGCCCGGGCTGTTCTAGTTCCCGTCGATGCGGCGGCCCTTCAAACTGGTCGTATCAAAGACGTGGCTTCGCGCTGTTTAGTTCGTCCCTTAACCGCATGGATCGCTGAACATACCTGTCGTCCTTCAGGATCAGGTCGGTGTTTCCGACGGTAAGTTCGGCCTGACCAGAATCACAGAGCGCAGGATTGGAAGCTTTCGCGCACCAATGAAGCGGAAATGAGTCCACGTTCGGTGCGCCGTACTTCGCGACAGCGGCGGATTTCAGCCTATCAGCGTTCTCACGAGAGAACGGCAACTTGTAACCAATGCGGTCGGCGGCCGTCGGGTCACCCGGTTTCGCACTGACCACTTCGAAGTTGACTTCCAAGCGCTCGCCGTTGGCTTCGTAATTCACTGCGATGATCGCGGGCTTGCCGCCGAGAATGGATTGCGGCATCGAAAGCGTATAGACCTTTGCCTTGCTTACGCCAAAATGCTCGGCGATTTTGGACTGCACCTCTGCAGGCGACATGCCAAGCCTGATACCAGCGACATCGAAGGTGGAAGCGTCTGTGCCCGCCCTCGCTGAGGTTGCGCACGCAACGCAGAGAGATGTGACGATAGCCGCCTGTAACAGACGCCTATGGAAGTTCATGAATTGTTCCCTTAGTTGATCACTTTTGCGTCTTAACCGCGTCGTGAAAATTTAAAATTCGTCTTTCGAACCCCGTTGCTCGGTGACCTCTCTTCGAGAAACTGCAGGAGAATTCTGGAAGCTGCTTGGCATTGCGCCCGATGCGCTCTGGCGAAAGGACGGCAATGAGCCCCCTCCACGCCCAAGGCGTCGGAGCGTTGAAAAGGACCGGCGGGCCTAAAGAGCGCTCCGCGCGACAGCGGCTGCAACACTTCTGCGTATCCTGCTGATCGAGGAACGGCGCGCGTCAACCCGGGTGAGGTGTCTGCAGTTTGCGATAGGTTTGCCCAGAACAGCGCCAGATGATCGACCCGTTTTCCTTCGTCTACGCCCTCCGGTGCGGGATTGCGGTACGACCTGGTGTAAACGGCTCGTTTACATGATGGTCGCGTCACAAGCCGAAAAATCAAAAGGGCTGCCCGCCGTATCGTCGCAGCTAGCCCCGACTAGCGCCTTCAGTTGTTCCGCAAGGACAAGCGAGGTCCCGATAAGCACGACTGTCATGCCCTCCTCAAGCGCCGCGTTCACTTGGTGAAACCCTTCGATCCAGTGCAGTCCGTCAGCCCTCGGAGCAACAAGGGGAACTTCGAACATGCCCTTCTTGAACAGGCCCCTGTGCATCTCGACCTTCGCTGCGTTGTAGTAATAGACGTCGTTTGATTCCATCACGGCTTTCAGCTTTTTGGCATCAGAAAGGACTATTGCCTGAGCGTCGCCAACGCGAAATTCACGCGCGACATGCCCAATATTTTTCGTAAACAACGTGCACTTGATCATGTTCTGACGAGAGTTATTTAAGGTATCGGAAAAGCAAAACCACCGGCGAGGGCCCTCCTGGCGCCGAGCTTCCTCGGTACTGCGACCAGAATGTCTTATCGGCACCCCTCGACTAACACTTTAGTTATCGCGTGCGCTAGCGGCTGTGACTGGCGTTTTCGGGCCTCGCTGTACTTTGCTCGTCCGACAAGGCTGATGCGGCCGGTACTAGATGCAGCGCGCGAAGATGCCGGACCCGCGGCTCACCCGAAAGCCAATCCAATCCTCTGACTCTCCACCGCAACGCAAGGTCATTTTATGCCTTTTGAATAACATGCCGCACCTCCCCGGAGTCTCAGCGCTCGGTCGCCGGGCGCCTGTCGGCCCAGAGGCTCGTTCGACGCTGCACCGTCGATACGCCGTTTCCGGCGGTTGAGCGCTAAGGCGTTTGTCAATGTGTCGATCCCGCGTCTGGGCGATGTCCGGCATAATCGGACTCTACAATACAATGTACGCAGAAAAGACCATCCGCTGCCGCTAGGAAGCGCAAAAACAGACAACGGGGAAAGCATGCCGCCAAGTGAAATACGAGACTCGATTAAAGCTCAACTCCTTGAGAAAGTCAGAAAGCACGACTTCGGTCGGTATCTGTTTAAGGCAAGCATCGGACGCATTCGTGGCTTTTCGGGTGAGGACATCACGTTCGACTTCCCGGTAACCGCGCTTATCGGTCCAAATGGGAGCGGAAAATCCGCAGTGCTTGGCGCGGCCGGATGCGCATACAAGCCAATCAAGCCAGGGACCTTTTTCCCCAAGAGCACTGTCGGCGATGAATCAATGTCAGGCTGGAGTGTCGAGTACGAGCTTGTTGACAAGCAGATAAATCCACGTCAACTCGTAAAGAGAAATTCCAGCTTCCGCCAAGCAAAGTGGGTGCGCCGAGACGTCGCCGACAGAGAGGTACTATTTTTTGGTATTGAGCGGACCGTCCCAGCAGGTGAGAAGACGCGCTATAAGGCGTTGATGCGCTCGACATACATCCATCGCCCACCTCTTGAGCCTCTTAATGCAGACGTTGCGACACAAGTTGAACACATCCTTGGAAAATCGGTACAGGACTATCGCATAACGAAGTACGGACTCGACGATACTTTCTTGGTCGGCCGATTCGGCGTTAACAACTACTCCGAATTTCACTTTGGCGCGGGAGAGTCTTCTGTAATCCGTATGGTGTCACGCATTGAAAGCGCCCCGGAAAACAGTCTGATCTTGATCGAAGAAATCGAGAACGGCCTGCACCCAGTCGCGACTCGTCGAATGGTCGAATATCTGATCGACGTTGCTGAACGGAAGTCGATCCAAACGGTCTTTACTACGCACAGCGACTATGCTCTATCCCCATTACCAAATGAGGCAATCTGGGCAAGCATCGATGGCAAGCTTAGACAAGGCAAACTTTCTGTTGAAGCATTACGAGCGGTCTCCGGCAGGGTCGACAAGAAACTTGCCGTCTTTGTTGAGGATGAATTCGCGAAATGCTGGGTCGATACGATTCTGCGCGAAATGCTAGGCGCGGACTACGATCAAATTGAAGTCCATGCGGTTCATGGGGACGGAAACGCTGTGAAAACGCATCGATCCCACATGCAAAATCCGGCAATCAATTTTAGATCGCTCTGTGTGATTGATGGCGACTCCGCTCAACAAGAGGACCCGGACGCGGGCATAATACGCCTCCCTGGTCGCCAACCCGAATTGGCCGTTTTCGATGCGATTCGCGGTAGCCTGAATGAAAACCTTGCGATTCTTACAGTGTCGTGCCAGAGAGCGCCAGAAGCGCAAGAGTTGGTTCGCCGCTCAATAGACGACGTTTCCCGAACGAATAGAGACCCGCATTTATTATTCAATCAAGTAGGAATCAAGATCGGCTTTGTGCCGGAAGCAACCGTCCGAGGTGCATTTTTGGTTCTTTGGGTTCGCGCGCACCTCGTCTTTTGCAACGAGCTGGCTACAAAAGCGAAGCAACTTATCGCTACGTAGCGCTCGTTCCTCATACCGTACTTCCCGATCAGTAACGACTGTGACCGCATCACTTGTGGTGTCGAAGATCTCGATTGCGAACCTCTCCGAATAGAAGTCGATTAGATATTAGATAGCGCGCTTTCAACGTAACCGGCAAGCTTGTCCAGTTGCCGAAGCACCCGTTATTCGACCTAAGTACGGGCGCTGTCCATCGCGTTGAATATTTTGTTCTTTTACAATGGCGGTATTGGGCGACTCGCGCGCCTTGGTATAGTGCGCCCGTCAGAATCCGCGCATGCGCTAACAGAATGAACGACATCCAATTCATCAGCGTCGACGGCACGCCCAGATTCGCCGTGGTGCCGATCGAACTATGGCATCGGCTATGTGCTATGCCCGAAGCTGCCAATTTAACCCGCACTGTGCCGGACGCCGTGCGCGACGCACTGGCTGCCGGTGTGCATCCGCTCAAGGCGTGGCGGCACACACGAAGATTGACCCATCACGAGCTGTCAGCCGCCTCTGGAGTTAGTCGCTCTTATATCGCCTTGATCGAGACGGGCAAGCGCACGGGAACCATTGAGGTGTTCGAGCAACTTGGACGCGCGCTCGACGTAGCGCCCGATACGCTCTGGCGCAAGGATGGCAACCCTCCCCCTCCGCGCCCGGGGCGTCGGAGTGCAGAAAAAGATCCGCAGGCCTGAGGTTCAAGACCGTCTGTTGACAGACGTCTCTCGCCAGACGGAGAGTATGCCCTCGTCTCCGGCGAAGCGAATGACCGCATCACTCGCGGTGTCGAATATCTCGATTTTCGAACCCCTCCGAATATCCCATCTGATAGCGCTTTCAATGTGACTTCGACGTTGTCGCGTACACACACGCCTTGCACGGATTTCGCTTGCTGGCCATATTCCGACGCGTAACTCCTTTGACCCTTCGGAAAGTGTCATCGTCTTTTACGACGCGGGCGTGCCTTCTACTCCCCGCCTAAGATCGCTTCCCGAGACCCGGTGCGCCTCCTTGCAGCAGCTTCCCGATGCGCTTGGGCGAAGCAATAGTTCCGCCGGGGCTCGTCGAAACAGAGCGCCGCTGGTCTCTCCTCATGCGGTAGACGACGGCTCGTATGGCGGGGTCCCTCGCACATTCCCGGGCTAGGCCTCGTTGATCCCCCTCATGTCGACGGAGAAGCCCTTGGATGGCTGCTCGCAATGGCTCTCGATCAATCCACTGAGCCTTATCCGTGCCAAACTGCGTTCGGCTTTTCATGGCGCGCTCGTGTTTGAGGAACCGGACTAGCAACTCTGGAAGATCCAGAAGCTCAGTGAATACACATTGATGGCAGAATTTGGGTATAGGATTCCATTCCGCCCGGTAGCGGACCCTCCCGTGACAGCCCCTCTTAGAACACTCGCGAGTTAGAAAAGCTGCTGTCATAGTGCCGATAGTCCTTCGTTCGACCGAGTAGAGTTCATAGATGACATTTCGCCGTACGTGAACCGCCTGGAAAGCGAAGTCATTGGTTGCTTTTCTCCTCCTCGACATTAAAGCCCGCGCCTAGTCACTGCAAACTCGGCGCCGAGTTAAGGCTAATCTCGCCGGCCGTCACTCGAATCGTAAGCGCATGGAAGCTGCGACTAAGCGCCACGACCCGCGGCGGCTTGACTACCTCGTAGATGTTAAGCGTCTCGCGAGCACCGCCGTTCCTTCCCTTAAGCTGCGCGACGAGCGAAACGCGATCGTCATTGACTGGCGCCTCGTTGATATTGAAGACGAGCCTTCTCTCCTTATCGAGCACATCACCGAGCCAGTAATACTCGCTCCGATCGAAAATCGGGCCTGACAGACCGGTCTCGGCTTCCCACAGAGCGAGTATTTCTTCGATTGACGGAAGCCGCGTCGATAGAAAGGATTGCTCATGACTGGATTTCAATGCACCCAACTCATGGACATTTTCCCTGAAGACAATGCGGTCGCTAGCCTCAACCGTACTGGTTGCGGGCAGGCTGTAGAACGACCGATACGCGGAATCGTGTACATGAATTTCGGCCCCGTCAACCAAGACGCTGATCAGTGCGGCATGCCAACGCGGCGGCAGTGTGTGGGCCGGTGGACGCCGCGCGTCCCCAACTCTCGAGATCTCGCTTTTCGACAATGTCGTGGGCACTTTCATCGGATGCGCAAAAGGAAGAAGGTTTGTTTTGCGCAGGTCCGAGGCCAACACTTTCGAGATCGCATCCCAGTTATTCGACGCGTGGTCAGATCTTCCCCAGCTGTAGAAAAGTTCAATCATATGATCCGTCCATGCATCGGACGCGCACTGGTCGTTGCCCATCACGAAAGCCAGAACGAACAGGAACTCCATGATCGACCGATGCGCAAACTTGTAGTTGCCCGCGCTGTCCCGGTTCAGCATCGACCGTGAGGTGAGATGCCATTGCTGTAGATCTGTGCCGCATTGACTAGCCAAAGTAGATAGTTCCCTGGCCGTTAGCTTTTCCGTCTTACGAACGGATCGACCGAGATAGATATCGACCGCGATGACCTTCGACACAGCAAGGAGCTTGTCCGGGTTGATCCATCGGCTCTCGCGCTGAAGCCACCGATCAACCATAAAGGCATAAAGGTCAAAGATCTCCGTGTAAGTCTTCTTCTGTTTAACGAGTTCAGGAATTTGCTCAATAAGCATGGGTCTCGCACCCAGATCGCCGATTGCCTTGATCAGTGAGAGTGCCCGTCTTTTTTTTAGAATGAAGAAGAATGGGAAATGCAGTTCGACATATCGGTTGACCTGGGCTACAGAAAATGGCAGCAGATACAGCTTGTAAAACTGATACTCTCCGCGCTCGCCACCCGCTCGTGCGCCGAAATAGGCTATACCGGTTTCCGTTGGAATCGACATTTCATCCGCGAAGAACTGAGATCGGCAAGTAATGACGACTCGTCTGAAGTCGCGCGCTGCGTTCATGATCTCATTCAGCCGATCGTTGAAGGATCCAATGGCCTCGGTGTCTTCATCAAGGGCATCCAACAGCAACACGGTGTCCCGCGGTTCCGAGATTTTGGAGATCAACGAAAGCGCGTCACTACGGCCCAGCGGTACGACCGCCACCTTTCGGTCGTTTGCCTGTTTTGACCTTTGTTTCCTGAGGAAATAGTTAAGGCAAAAAGTCGTTTTGCCCATTCCAGAGTCGGCGAGCACGATCAGATAACGATGACCATCCGCAGCTTCGAAAAAATTATCTACCGCGCTGAGTATCGGCTGGCGTACAGCTGCAACGCGAAGCAGGTCGGATTCATTTGCGGGATCAGTCTGCGCGCAATCCGGTTCGACGTAGAGTCGCTCCGCCTTCCTGATTTCGTCGTCGCCGAACGCCGCCATATTTTCTGACAGTCGAGCACGAGAGTGGAGGGCTCTTTCTATTCTTGTGGCCCGCCACCTGTTGAACTCATTCAGAAGCCGCAAACAGACTACCAAGCCTGCGGCTATGCTAATCAGAATCGCTATCGCTTTTCCGACAGAGCTGATCCTTACCGCTTCATATAGTCCAGTAAGCCAACCTACACTTGTCGTAATGCTGTCAAATAGCTGTCGCATGGATTTATCGTTCTTTGAAAACGCTGCAGACGCACATCCGTCGCCGGTTTGCCGCAACTCCGAGTCGTGGCTTCTATAGATAGCGGCTCGAGGGCACGCGGACGCTAGTTTCGCATCTCAACGCGGCGGTTCACCGGCAGGCGGCGCAGTGGTCGCGTTTTGACGCGTCGCACTCGGGGCCGCTGCTCATCCTTCGGCGCTTCCACGCGATAGCCTGCATGCTCCAACACGCGCGCGCACAACGCGAGAAACCCGTCGACGGAAAGGTCATTCTTCGCGTCGTTCGTGCGCCACGCACATATCTTGAACGAAGCGGCCGACGCCGATGCCTCAAAGTGATCGACAGTCGGCAGAAGCGCGAAGCCGGCCTTGTAGTGGTGACGCCCTGCTTGATATTCAGCATTGGCGTATTTTGAGATGAGGTGCCAGTCGAGCCGCTCGCCGGTGTAGTGATCTCGGCCTTCACTCGCGAGCACCGCGGAATGGATTGCATCGCGATATTGCGCACCGCTCGCGGTCATGCCTCGCGCTCGATCGCGACCGACATGCGCCTGCGCTTTGCGCAAAAGCCAGCGCAAATATAGATCCTCCGAGACGACACCAACCAAGAACGGTGGAAGCTGGCGCTTGCGCTCTCCCATCGATTTCACCCCGTGAATTGCTCACTCGACGCCGAGCGCCTTAAACACCGCATCGACGGGATCTGAGTAGAAGCTGGTCTGAAACTTGGCAAACAGTTCGCCAGGAACCGTTGGGATGTCAGTCACACTAGACATGGGCAACAAGATCCGCTTCGCCCCGGCGTCAAACGCCACTTGCAGGCTTTCGGCGAGATTTCTCGCCTGGGCAACCGTGCCACCGAGCGTCATGTCACCCATCACTGCCAACTGTGACTGCAACGGCTTACTCAACGCCGCAGAGCAAAATGCAATGAAGCTCGCAAGAGTCACAGCATTCGGCGAACCGGAGTTTTGAAGCTCTACCAGATGCAGGTGGAAGTCCCGCTCTGCCGGATGGATCGACGCGCTGACTCGGCTCGCGTTCGCCTTGAAGTAGTCAAACGCCACGCGAACATGCTCGCGCGACAACGAGCCGGAGACGGACAGTTTGCCGCTACCGCCGAGCGCTTGAACCTCCATGCGATAAACGCCCGGCATTTCAGCCGCGGCCATCGCGATCGTGTGCAATACGCCAGGTTGGAGACGCCCTTCTGGAATGATACCGCCTCCGGTCTGCTCAGGCACGGCGACAAACCGCTCCTGCATGTCTTCGAGGTCGACGTAGGAGAAGTGGACGTCGTAAAACTCCATCCCGCCAATTTTCTTGAGCTGCTCCTTGACGCGGCGACGCACCTCCAACGCGTATTCGAGGCAGCGGCGGACCGTTTCCTTTTCATACTCGCCATTCGGGCAGATCAGTTTGAGCAAGCCCGAAACCGTGCGACGAACGGCAATGGTATCGCGCTGGTTGAGATTGTTGCCGAGCTTGAACCACTTGTCGATCGCGTCCGCGAAGCTTCGCTTGCGCATCTCGCGCACCCATTCCGCAAGGTAATCGACGATCAAGCCGTATTGGTTCGTAAAGAACTCCGGCCGCATCTTTGGGATTTCCCAGCCCGGCACATAGGCGTGAAAGCGATCGAAGAAGGCAGAGTCGATCATCGCGTCGGGAAACGGCGCGAGAAGATGGCTCGTCTTCACCATCGATTCGATGCTTTGATTGATGTTGCCCACGAAGACCATCGACGCACTGGCGTTGACTGACTCGCGGCCGCGGCTGAACGAGCCTGACGCCATATAGTCCTTCATGATCTGGACACCGTCGTGGTCTTTGAAGCTAATGCCGGCGACCTCGTCGAACGCCACGACGTCCCACAGGCCGACCAACCCGACCTTACGAGCGCTCATGTTGTAGAACAGATTGGCCACGGTCGTCTGCCCACCGGAGACGAGGATCGAATTCGGGCTGATTTCTTTGTAGATGTGGCTCTTGCCCGTGCCGCGCGGCCCGAGCTCGCAGAGGTTGTAGTTGTTTTCCACCAAGGGGATCATGCGGGCTAGCAGATGCCACTTGACCCGCTCCTTAAAGCACGTGGGCTCCATCCCCGTCGAGCGCAGCAACGTGTCGATCCATTGCTCTTCCGTGAAGCTCTTCCTCGCTGAAAACAACTCGGACATGTCGAGGCTGGGCATTTGAATCGGCTTCAAGTCCGCCACGGCGAATGGAGATGACTTCTGGTTTTCCTCAAAATAGTAGCGCAGCGTCACGATGCACCAAATGCCGCCGACGAGCAGCTTCTCGTATTGGCGGACGTAGTGATCGGGCACCTCCGCGTTCTTGATGCCGAGGTTCGAGAGCAGCGCCTCGTAGGCGTCGCGGCTCTCGTTGAGCTTTACGGTGACTTTGTCGATCACCTTGAACGAGCCGAGCTCGCGGATCTTGCTCTTGACCTTTTCGGCCTCGTCGGGGCGCACGTAGTTCTCGGCCAAGATGCGCTTGACGCTGTCGAGCCCGGCGCGAATCGTCTCCGGATCGTCGGAGGCGCAATACATCCCCAAAAGGTATTCGAGCACATAGACCGGAACGTTGGCGCCCTCTTTGATCAGCTTCGTGAGGTCCTTGCGCACCACTCGCCCCGCGAAGCTCGCGTTCAGCAGCGTGTCGAGCGAGCGCTCACCCGCCGCGTCCAAGCTCGCCTTTTCCGCCAGGGGCTCTGAGGTTGGTTCTGCCATTCCTGCCTCTAAAAATCGTTGCTGAACGCCAAGTCAATCCGCACGGGCACCCGCCACGCCTCGGCCTTGGTCTTGGCGTCGCGCGCCACGAGAAAGTAGTCTTTCGTCCGGTCGTGGGAGCCGGCCTGGATCGTGAGCATCACCGAGCGCTTGCGCTCGTCGAGCAAGGGCGAAGGGCTGTCGAACGTGATCGCCTGCTCGTCGCTCACCGGCGTGTCGCCGTCTCGAATGGAGAATATTAACGTGACGGGCAGAACGCGCTCCGAGATCGCCTCATTTTGAATGAACTCGAAGCGTTGTTTGTTCGTCACCACACGGTTGCTCGACCCCAGCGTGCTCACTTCCACTGGCTTGCTGCGGACCTTCTCGGACTCGCTCTCTTTGACCACAATGACCGGGACGGCAATTTCCTGCGGCATCGCGCTGCCGTGGACGAAGCGAGCGCCGCCGGAAAAGTGAAAGCGGCCGGCGGCTTTGGGCGCCCAAAAGTCGACGCTCCCCTCGCCCGCGTCGGTGCCGGCCGTCCGCTCCGTGGAGCCGCACCAGGCCTTGGGCGTGCTCCCCATGCCGCGGCCGAGAATGTAGCGCTTCTTCGACTTGACGGCGCCCTCGGGCTCGGCGTCGAGCACGGAGCGGTCGGCCTCTTCGAGCGCCGACTCCTGATACAAAAAGCCATGGTCCGCCGTCACGAGTACCGTCGAGCCATTGAGGCTGTTGACAATAAAGTTAACCGTGTCGGCCAGCTCCTTGATGGTCTGCGCCGTCGCTTCAAAGGCCTTCGTCTCGGTCGCTCGCTTGTCGCCGATCGCGTCGATGCGATCGTGGTAAATGTAGACGAGCCGGTACGGCTTGACGAACTCGCGGCCGCGCTCCTTCCCCTTCTCCATCAACTCGTCGCGGCCAATGGCCACTCCTTCGTGCTGCGCGAGGATGGCCGAGCGCTGTTCGAGCGTGGCCGACGGCTTCGCGTCCACCATCACGTCCAGGTTGGCGTTCGACTTGTAGGCCAGGCGCTCATGGGGCAAGAGGCTCGCCATCCCCAGGGTCGTGTAGCTTGGCAACACGCCGAGCATCGCTTCGAGTCGCGCCTTCACCCGATTGCGCGTGTTGAGGTCGCGCGTGAGCTCTTCGGCCGCCTCGTAGCGGAAGGCGTCTGAAATGATCACGAAGACGCGCTTGGCGCTGTCGAACTCGGGCTGGACCACCTGAGCGTAAAACGCCTGCTGGTTCACCACTCCGGGGAGCGTCCACGAACTCAGCAAGCCGCCTTCACCTTCGATCACCGAGGCCCAAGCCGACGCCAGCTGTCCGATGAACCAACCGGAATAGGCAGCCTCCATCCGATCGCGCAACTCGTGAAGGAGCGCCCACCCCATCGGCTCCACTGATTCCGTCGCGCGCATGAACCACCGATAAAGCTGGTCGAACCTGAAAATCTCAAATCGGTAGGCGAAGAAAGCGGTCGGTGCGTCGGAAAAGCTGAACCCTGCCGCGCGCGCCGCTTTGAGCTCGAAGAAACTGGCCGCCGCTTCCAACGCGTCGTAGCTCGCCGCAAGCGCTCGCGTCGAGTCGTTTGCGCCCGCCAGCAACGGGTTGGCCCAGTGGCCATCGCGGCGCCGGGCAATCAGTGCGCGAATCGAATCCATGTTGGCGCCGCCACCGGCGATGATGCGACCTTTGAGGTCCGCAATCACCCGTTTCTCAACGCTCTCGAAAGTCATCGATTCGACCAGATCTTCGGCGCTCATGGGGCGAATCAAATCGTCGACGCGCAGGTCGCTGGCCACCAACGTTGAGAGCGTGTCGTAGCTGCCGTAGTTCGCCATGTCCGAACGCCAGCGGCTCGCAAACACCGACGCGTGCGCGGCTCGGGCGCGCTCGCGGATGAGCAAATGTGCCATGGGCGCGGGCGTCGCGCGCACGCCGTTGCAAAAGTCGGTGGCGAAAATCGCGTAAAGCAAGCCGCGAAGGCAGCGCGCCTCGGGCTCCACCTCTCGATAGCCCATCTCGCGTTCGACCAAGGTCCAGAAGGCGTCGTCGAGGTCGTTGGTAGCGATGTCCGCCAACGCCTTGGGCGTGGCACCCAAATCGTCCGCTTCCGCCGCAAGCCCGGCGAAGACCTTGAGCAAGATGGCCGAGGCGTCGGGCGTCTCGGCACGCACGACGACGCCCAGCATTTTGCGGTCGAGGTGCTCAGCCGTGTCTTGTGGATCCGTCCAGCGCTTCAACCGCTCGAGCCGCTCCCGCGCCCGCAAAAATTTCGCGCGATGTTTGAGATGCGCGCGTAGCGACTGCGTGGCCAGCCCGAGCTCGTCCAGCTGAATCGAGGCGGTGTCCGCGCTGAACGCCTTGCCGCGTAACCGAGCGTCGAGAAGCCAGTCAGCGGTGGGCTCGGGCTCCGCAAACGGCGCGTAAAGCAGCCACCGGGTGTCCTTCTCGCGCTCGATCCAGATTTTCACCTGCAAGGACGGGACTTGATCGAGCCGCACGACGCGAACGCCGTCGAGCTCCACGCCATCGAGCTGCGAGGCGAACTCGCCCTCGGCGTCGTTCCAGAACACCAGCGAGTGCCCTTCGCCCAGCAGGCGCGAAAGGGCCGGCAAAAAGGTGTGCTGCCCGCTAGTCATCGCTTCCGCCAGTGATCGTTTTGGAATCCGCGACCAATTCGCCAAACTTCGCGTAGTTGACCTTCACCCCGTCGTCCAAATCGATCTGAATGCGCATGTCCGCGAAATGCCGCAGCTTCTCGTCGAAGCTCAGCAGCTCCGCGTGCTTTCGCCGGAGCGCGTCAATTTGCTTTTGAAGCTTGCTGCGCGACGACGACGAACTCGCCGCGGCCGCGTCCTTTTCGAGCAATTCAATGCGCGCGACCAGCTTGGTCGAGAGCGGCACGACATACACGGAGCGCAGGCGAGCGAGCGTGCGCTCGTTGTAGCGGTGCATGTAGACCAGGGCCTGGAAGGCGCCCTGACGGCCGCTGCTGAACATCCAGTAGACCGGGCGCTTCTTGTAGACCTGAACGTGGTCGCGAAAGAAGCTGTCCGCCACGTACCGACGAATGGTGTCGTCGGGGTCCTCGTCGCTCTTCGGTCCGAGGCTCTGCGCGAGCCACTCGATGTTTTCGTCCACACGCTCGGCGCCCCACAAGGCGCCCACAAACTCGCGGATGCGTTGGGCCCCGTCGTCGTCGAACCACGGCAAATCCGTCGTCGGCAAAATGCCGTCGGCGTCCGCGGCAAATGAGGCGTATCGCGTCGCATCAAAGCCCTCGCCGCCCGCGTGCGCGTAGATCAGCCCGGGTTCGTCGAGGCTGTAGCGCCCCATCATGCAGCCGATCGCGTAGGAGACGAAGCGTTGGGCGTCTTTGGCGCGGTCCGGACGCACAAGCGTGATGTGCTCTTCGCTGACGGTCGGCGAGATCTCCTCGCCCAAGCCATAGGCTTCAATGAAGAATTGATTGTTGGCCTCTTCGAGCGCGAGCATCGTACGCACGTCCGCCGATTTAGCTTGCGCCCACGCGTGCCACGCGGCCGCGAGATTGTCGAGCGAGCGCGCCTCGGCCGACGCGCACGGGTGGCACGGGAACTCCCACGAGCCCTCGTAGGCATCCCAGTCGCGTCGCGAAATCGCGACGAGCTCACGCTCCAATGCGCGAACCTTCTCGACGTGAGTCGGCGGCACGTAAGGCCGGCTGCCGATCACGCCGTTGTTGTAGTGCAGGCCTTGCAAGCTGACGTCGACGATGCGCTGAAACACCCGAGAGTTGGTGTAGCCCAGGAGGCCGTCGAGCGAGTGGCCCGATTTGGCGAAGAGGCTCGGCCCCACCGTATTGATGATGAAACCCTGCGGCACCTGACGGGAGCCAAAAAAGCTCGACGTCAGATCGGACCAGGTGATGCCCGGCTTGAAGTAAAACTCGACGTTTTGCGCGCGCGATCTCGCCCGGCCACCGTTTTCCGTACCAAACGCGCGCACCTCTCGCCCATCGTCTTCCCAGTTGACCACCGTCTCGAAGTTGCCATACCACCGGCGGAACGCACCGCCTTTCAAATGGGGGAACCACTTCTTGCCGGAGGCTTTCGCCTCCGCGCGGCTGTCCATGGAGAGGCCCATTTTGCCGATGGAGACCTCGTGCCAAAGGCGAATGAAGCGGCCGTTCTCGCCGGTCGCCAACCCCTGCTTGGAGAACGCCACGTCCTCAATGGTCTGACCGCTAGCGAAGAGCTGGCGAAAGCGCTCGGAGACCCAGTAAGCAATCGGCTGCCCGGGAATCTCATGAAACTGCTGATTGCTCGCGCGATGGCGCCATGCCGCCGACGGGTCGACGATCGCCTCGCGCAGGCGCGGCTCCTGGTTTTCAATGCCCTTGAAGTCGCTGAGGTCGAAGAAGTCGCCCTGACAGCCTTCGGCTTGTCCCTTGACGCAAACGAACGTGCACACCGGCACGCAGGCGGGCTCAAACGCGTTGTATTCGAGCTGCACCAGCGTGCTGATGCTCGCCTGATCGAGCAGCGCGCGGCGCAGGTCTTCGTAGGTGCTCAAAAACATCCACAGGAACGGCTGAACGGCGCCCAAATAGCCACCCTCGCGCACCATCGAGAGCATCCGCAGATCGAACGAGGCGAACAAGTCGCCCTTGCCTTCGGGATAGCGCGCCTCAACGAAGGCCTTGAGCTTGCGGCTCATCCACTTGCCGCCCATGTAGGGCGGATTGGCCAAGACGGCGTCAAACTGCATCCCGAGAAGAAGCGCCTGCCCGATAAACGGCAACAGATCCTGAGCGGCCGCCTCGGCATACAAGTCGCCGCTGCCCGCCGCGCGTTGCAAGCCCGCCGCCACCGCCGCCAACTCGGAGGCCAAAGGCTCCTCGATCTTGATGAGCGAGCCGTAAGTCTTCGTATCGGCGAAGGTCGAGAGCAAGCCTTCGATCATCTCTAGCGAGATCCCGTAGGGTTTCAAAGGCTCGGCAAGCGCGCTCGGCGACAGCTCGCCGCGTTCTTTGAGGGCGAAGATGTTAAGCGCCGGCGGCTCGTCGAACACGCGCCGATCGTCCGCGCGCGCTTTCATCATTAAGGCGAATCCGGCCAGCTGCGCCGCCCGCTCGTCGATGTCCAGCCCGTAAAGATTCTTTTCGAGAATCAGGCGCGGAATATCGCGCAGGCGAAAGCCCCGCTCCAAATAGACTTGTTTGAGCAGCTCGTAGGCTTCGACCAGAATGTGGCCCGAGCCGCACGCGGGATCGAAGACGCGAAGGCTTTCCGGGTTGAGGCTGCCGCCATCCTCGGCCACGCGGCTCGCCACCATGGCAGTGAGCGGCGCGAGTTCCTGCGCCGGCTGATTCGACGGATCGACGTAGAACGGCCACTGGGATTTGAGCGACGACGCCGGATTGGCCAGGGACCAAAGGCGGCCGACGCTGTTCTGAACGAGGTATTGGACGATCCAGTTGGGGGTGAAGAGCTGCGTGGCCGCTGGAATGTCGTTCGTCTCGACCACGCGGCCAATGACGGCGTCCTTGCGATCGCTGATGTAGAACTGGTAGAGCCAGCCGATCGCCTCGATTTGCTCCCACTCCTCTTCGGGCACTTCCGCCACAAGCTTGGCGATGACCGAGTCGGTGCGCAGCAGGTTGTCGGGCAACAGCAGCTCCGACTCGTCGTCAATGCGCTCGAAGAGAAACGGCATCGCGCGCGAGAGCTCGTTGCATTGGGCCACGATCAAGAGCTTGTAGAGCTCGTTGTCCTGGTTGCCGGCCAGTTGCATGTCGCGAAGGCGATCGGCCGAGAGGCCCGGCAGGCTCAGCTCAGCGGCGTGCCGGAGGATTTCCGGTTGGCCACCATCGCGACTCGAGAGCACCCGCCATCCATGGTCGAGGTAGTCGTGCAACTCCATGAAGCGAAGCGCGACGAATCGGTTGAACCACGTGTAGGCGATCGCCTCGATGGAGTGCGCGTAGCCATGCCGCTCGATCGAGTCGACGACCTTTTGTCGCTGCGCGAGCACCTTCACAGGCCACTCGCGCCCTTCGATGATCGCGACGTCGCCGCGTGTTTCCGCCGGCGCCACGCCTTGCGTACTGATGCCCAGCAGGTTCGCGCGAGCGGAGACGGCGCCGATGAAATCGAGCCGCGCTTGCGGCGCGTAGACTTTGAGATTGGCTTTGTTCATGGCGTGAGCCAGTGCTCCAAAAGGGTTATTGCAGACGAGCTCGATGACCCGATTCGATCGCCGAGATCAGTTCCTCGCGAAGCTTCGCGAGGTAGTCGTCGACGTCTTGCGCGGTGTCCAGATACGTCTTCGCGCTCAGGTCGCTGGTTCGAATCACCTTGACCGGTCGCGCGGTCGGCGCCGACGCCGCAGCCGGCGCAGCGGGTCCGCCGCCCGTCGGGCCACCGGCCGCGCCCGGGCTCAGAGCCGTGGAATTCGCCGCGCTCGCGCCGGGATGGCTCGCCGCCGCCGGGCGCGAGCGCGCCACTCGCGCAATCTGGTCCATCGCCGCGTCGAGCAAGTCGCCCGCCCGCCCCTGCAAAAAGAGTATGCGCGGGATGCTCATCATCGAGGCCAATTGCGCCTTCAAGTCCTGAAGCGGCTTCAACGCGCGATTGCGAAGGTCGGCGTCCGCGTTCGCACCGTCGAGCGCGTGCATCGCCTCGGCGATCTTCGCGTCGACCGACCGAAGCGCGCGCTCGCGCCGCTCGGCCGCTAACGCGTCGTTGACCCGCTCGACCGTCGCCACCAACTGCTCGATGCGGTTAACCTGGCCGTAGGGCGCGGGGTTGCTCCGGATGCGCTCCAACTCCGCAAATGCGGCCGCAGCCGTCGCGTCGTTGAGCAGCGGCTCGCGATTGTCGGCGAAGCTGCTGAGCGCTTCGAGCAAGCGCGCCCACACGGGGGCCTGGTTTTGATAGAAGCTCAGCACGTCGTGGATGTCGTCGGCCCGAGTGCGCCACTCGTTGCGCTGGGTCGCCAAGGCTTCGAGGAATTCAAAGGCGTCACGTCGCGCCAATTGCCGATCGATCGCGCCCAGCGCCTCGGCGATTTCCGAGCTGCCGGGGTAGTCTTTCAGTTCGGCTTTTCCGCGCGCGCGTTCGAGATCGGCCTTCAATCGCGCCAGGTTTGCGCGGAATTCGGCGACGAGCGGGTCCTCCTCGTCCGGCGGCATGGTCGAGAACATGTCGCGGTGCAGCTCGCGCACCTTCGCGCGCGTTTGAGCGTCCGACGTCTTGCGCTTCAAGATCGACACGCTCTTCAAGCGGGCTGCTTTTGTCAGCGGCTCGATGGCGGCCAAGGGGTCGAGGTCGGCGCCGTCCATGACGAGCTTGATCTCGCCGGCCATGAACAGGCGCGCAACGAGGAGCACCGACTCCCACTCCGGCCTCCACCCCCACGGCACCCCGGCAAAGCGCTCCACGACGTCCGAGAGCAGCACGCGGCTGTTTTGCGCGCTCATGTCGAGAAACTGGCGCATTTCGCCCAGCGCCAACGCGTTGCCGGCCTCGCCTTCGAGCGCGATCGACTGTTGGCCAATCGTGTCCGCTGACAGCACGGCTCGAATCTCCGCGATCGGATCGGACTGCCGGACTTTCAGGTAGCCGAGCTTGAAGTAGGTGTTCGTGACGAGGTAATTGAGCATCTCGTCGAGCAGCGCCGGCGGCGACTGCGGCTTGCACGTCAGCCGTTGGCCCATCGCGTAGAAGTCGCCCGCGCTGACCATTTCCGACAGCTGGGACAGCATTCGCGTCCGCCGATCGCGGTTCTCGTCTTTTCGATCGTAGAGAATCCGTTTGAGCGACGGGCTGGCCGTGTCCACCTTGGGTGCGATGTATTTCTCGATTTGCAGATACGTTTTGAGCTCGACGTAGACCCGCGCGTCGTTGGCCATTCGAAGCAGCGCCCGACCGGCCGTCCCTTCGGCGCTTCGACCAATGCACCGCGCCTCGTGCATCATTTCGTATTCGGCGCCCACCGGCGATAGCACCTCAAAGGTCAAGGCCTGATTCGCCTGCTTGTAGGGCGCTCCGTCGAGCAGCCGATTGAACTCATAGTCGCTCTTTGTCTCGCGATGTCGCACCTTCGTCTGTCCGCCGAGGATCTCGTCGAAGACCAGCTCCGCGACGAGGCGCGAAATTTCCCCCTCGGAAATGCTGACGGACTTGACCTCTTGAGAAACGTCGCGCTCTTCGTTCGTCAGGAAGAACCACAATTCGCCATTGCGGCTCACCAAGTTCTGACGCTCCAACCGCTGCAAGGCCGCCTCGATGGTCCGCTTCAACGCGAGCTTGTCCGCGTCGACCTCGTCGAGGCACAACGTCGCGAGGTTGTCGATGGTGCCCTTCACCGCATCGGCATAGCGAATGAGAAACAAAGCGCGCAGCAATTGCAAATCCCACTCTTCGAGCGCTGGGTTCGTGGCCGCCTGATCGATGGCGCGCTTCACCGAGGAATCGAGAAAGCTTTCGATCGCTGGGTAGAAGTCGTAGAGCGGCACGAGCGCGTTGACGTCCTCATTGCCGTTGTGCTTGGCGGCTGTCTGGAACGCGTCGAGCATGGAGCGCTCGCCGCGCGCGAGGTGGCGCCCCGTCGCGCCGACCTTGCGGATCGACTCGAACACCTTTTGGAGCAATTGGAATTGATAAGGCGCGAACGGGTAATGGGCAGCAAAGTCCGCCGCGTCGCGATACCGACGGAACGCGATCGCGTGATCGGCAAACGAAAGCTGGTTGTTGATGATGTCGCCTTTGGACGCCCAAAGGGCCTCGAGCGCGTCGCGCGCGGCGAGCGTCTTTTCGAGCAGCCGGTGCGAAATCACTTCGTCGGTGTTCGAGCTCGAAAGCGACAGTCGCGTGTGAAAGCGCCCCGTGATCTTCGAAAAATCATTGGTGCGCGCCTGATTGACTTCGCCGAGCGTCGCGTCGATGTCCTCCTGGCTGGTGACGATCACCCAAGCGCGGCCCTTGCACTGCGTTCCGAGCTCTTCAGTGATCGTCTGCAGGTTGAGCATCAACTGAGTGTTTTTCCCAATGAACTGCCCCACCTCGTCGACCAAAAACACGATACGGTGACGCGGCCCTTTGGCGTCGAGGTATTTGCGCACGAGCGTCGCGAAGCCCTCAATGTTGATTTTGTAGGCGTCGCGCGCGTTGTCGAACCATTTGGCCGCCGAGTCCGGCGACATGTCCAAGGCATCGCTGAGCCCCGCGATGACGTCGTCGCGCAGAAAATCGACCGCGTCGCGCTCGCGCTCCCAAGCGTTGCCGTTGGCCGCCTGGAACGCTCGTTTGAACGTGGCGTAGGCGCCCTTCGAAATGAGATAGCGCTCCATATCCGCCACGTGCGGCGCGTCGCCCGAGAGCCCCTGCATCTCGTTGAAGACGCGCAAGAACACTTGCAAGATGGCGTCACGGTCGCTTTTCGAGTCCGCCTTCGCGTCGATGTTGAACAAGACGACGTCGGTGTTGCTCGTGACGGCGCGGCGAATGTCGCCGAGGAGCATCGGGTCTTTGACCTTCGAGTTGAAAAACTCGACCGCGTGCCGCCTCGCCCCATCTTCCGGATGGGTCGCTTCGAGATTCGACAGCAGATAGGACAAGATTTTGATGAAGTGCGACTTGCCCGAGCCGAAGAAGCCCGACACCCAGACGCCCATCCGCGCGGCGATCGTCGGGTCGTTCGGGCGGTCGACGGTGGCCAGATACGCGTCGAAGAAGCGCCGCAGATATTCGGTCACCTCCTTGGTCGCGACGTATTCGTCCAGCTCCTGCCAAACGCTCTCGTCGTCGCGCTGGTCGGCTTTGACGACCCCGTTGATCGGACGGTCGATTGGCTTAACAAAAAGCTCTCGGATTTTCATTGGTCTCTCGTGGCTTTAGGACACCAGGCTGAACGCCCGGTAATAGTTGTCGTCGATCAGCGTGTTGAACAGCCGAAGCGACTGCCCGTCGTAGCGCCCTGGATAGAGCATCAGCAAAGGCTTGTGCTGCATGTGCGGATGCAACGCCGACAACAGCGTGTGCGTGCGCACCATCGGATACGACGCGCCCACGCCCTTGACAATCAACAGGTCCAGGTCGGCGACCCCGGTTTGTTCGACGATGCGCGCGGCCAAGCGGTCCTCTTTGAGGACCGAGCGCAACGAGGTGAGCAGCGCGTCATCGCCTTTGGTTTGCTGCATCTCAAACGCCTTGTCCAGCAGGCGGCGATCTTCGAGCAAGCCGATGACGCACTCGAAAAGGTCGACGGTCGCGAACCGCAGTTTCGGACTGTGCTTGCGCAAACCAGGCTCGATGACGTCCGCGAGCCATCCACGCATCGTCATTTCCCTGTCGGATGGGTAATCGAAGATCCAGAAGCCGATCTCCCCGCCCGAGCCTTTGTTTTCGAGCACGTCCGGCAACAGCAGTCGCGGCAACATTTGGTTCAAGCGATCATCGAAGGACGCGCTCATGCGAGAAGCTCCATCCGCTCGAGCGTTTCCATGTCGCCGAGCTGTTTGAGATAAGCCTTCGCGCGGGGGTGCAGCAAAGGCGGCGTCAAGCCACGTCGACGAGTGGAGTCGAGGAATTTGGCTTCGAAAAGGATGCGAACGATCACCTGAAAGAGCTTTTCTCGGGTCGAAGCCGCCCACTGCACCACCGCTTCGTCACGATTCTCGCAGTCGGAGAGAAACCCGTCCCACTGTTGGTGGTTCAAGTGTCTTTCCAACCGTCGCAGATCCGCCGCATAGACGTCGCGCATAAAATCGCTGAGCAGTCTGCTGTGGCGCATCGCCGCGGCGAGCAAAATTTGCCCGCAAAGCTCGCTGTCGCCGCCGATTACGAGCTGCACGCCGTCGGTGTCGAGCGTCTCGAGTCGGTTGCGAATCAGGCGGCCTTGGCGCTTGGCCGTCTGCGGTTTTTTTTGCAGCAGATTTTCGTCGTTGAGGGCAGCTTCCCACCGCTCGGCGCTGGGTTGCGAAAGCAAAAGAGTCGCAATGCGTCGGCTTTCCGGAATCATCAGCGATCCTGCCGAGATTTCGGCGTTATACAGGCCCAACGCAAACCTCCCAATCAAGCCGCTAGGACGACGTGGGCCGGCCCGGCCCGGCTGCCGGCCTTGAAATTGGCCGATCGCTCCCGTTTTGATCACGCTGTTTCATCCATTTTCTGCGCTGTTGTAGCATTTCGCCCGCGCCTCGCCGATCTGGCGCCAGACACTCGACTCAAAGAGTTGTGATTATCGCGCACTTCCCAAGACGTCCATCCGGATGCGTGATTGATTTTGGGCTTTTCGGAGGCAGCAGATTTGAGACGGCCGGCGCGAATGAGCCCGGTGAGCACCTACCGGCTGCTTCGGGGGTGAGCTGGACCCTACGGGCGACGCAGCACGCGAAAACATTTATGGCGCGGTGACCTGCCCGCGCGACCGCGCCCCCCAGGCTTGCTTCGCTTGCGGTGCATCCACTTATGCGCCGGACCACGGTGTGCACTTCCTTTTTTTGTCGGGTAACGGGCGAAAGCGATAGCGCTTATCGACGGGCAGCGCGGAACGGGAGTTGGTCGCGCGAGCGGCAAACGCTCGCGCAACTAAAGTTGCGTCTACTGGCGTCCGCCCGGTTGCCGGGCCGCCCCGCTTGAAAACTGGTAACAGATTTAGTTGAGTGAACGACTGACTCGTCAAACGATGTCCAGAAATGAAGGGGTAGATAGCCCCAACTATCTACCCCTTCATTTGGGAGATAAATTCCGCGCCTCGAGGCGCCGGGCTCGGTGTTTATCGCGCCCTCGACAATTTAATAAGGGGTCAGATTGCTAATTAAAATTATGTCAACTGCGCATCGTGCCAAGACGCATCGCAGGGTTGCTGTCAGACCGTTAATGGTTTAAATTCAGTCCTACCCACCTCGCCCCGGAGCGCCAGATGCATCTCGCGGATCATGTGAAGCCAATCAGCTACCTCAAAAGCGAAGCGGCGCAAATCGTCAAGGATCTGACGGAGTCGGGAGAGCCGCTCATCATCACGCAGAACGGCGAAGCGAAGCTCGTCGTTCAGGACGTGCGAACCTACGAATCGACACAGCAGACGATCGCGCTACTGAAAATCCTGGCTATCGGACAGAAGCAGATCGAGCGCGGGGATCACGCTGATGGCGACGAGTTCTTTGCAGAGCTCAATGAGCTGGACCAGCGGGAAAAGCTCCGCTAATGGCGGCACCCTGGCTGAAGTACCGCATCCTCCCCACCGCACGGATCGGCATCGACGAACTGAGAAGCTACGTCGTTCGCGCATTCGGTTGGGAAACATGGCGTCAGACTTCTGCGCAACTGCAGGAAACGATCAGCCACATTCGCCAGTTTCCCGCTAGCGGTCACGCGCCTCCCGAGCTTGAGGGCTTCTTCGAGGACGGTTTCCGGCAGGCCCTTTCCGGCAAGAACCGGATTATCTATCAGGTCCGCGACGATACCGTTTTTGTTCATCTCGTGGTCGACGTGCGACGTGACCTGCCCTCCCTCCTTCAGAGAATCGTGCTTCGCCTGATGTAAAGGGTCTGGGGCCGGCTCACATGTATTCACGCCTTACATCAGAAATTTCAAGCAGTACATATTAAATGTTGCCAGTTTGATTTATGCCGAATTCAATAGATATCCCAAATATTAGCATTGAAGCATATTCGCGCCGTCTTCGTCGGCCGTCAGCCCGTCCTTGTGTGGGATTCGCAGACTGCGCGCGTGCCGATGAAGCCAAAAAAAAGCCGGGGATCGTAGTCCCCGGCTGAAAGGGTTCTGACCATTCCGAGGGCCGAATCAGAACCCGAGAGAAGACATTGATCGGACTCCCCATATATATGAGGCGATCAACACCCGCCCGCGAACAGATAACGGAAAAGGTTATCAGGCTCTCAGTGCCCTGGCCAGATCGGCGAGCCGATATGGCTTGTGGATGAACGTGAATTCGCCGAGCGAGCCGTGTTCGTCGCGCAAGACGGCGAGTGGATACCCGGAGGACAGTATCACCTTCACCGCCGGATATTCCGATCGGACCAGTCCCGCCAGCTCGATTCCGCTAATCCCATATGGCATGGCAATGTCGGTGAAAACGACCGCAATGTCCCTGCGCTTCTTCAGGATGGTCGCGGCCTCCGACGCACTGCTCGCGCCCAGAACTTCATACCCGATACTACGGAGCAGCTCGCTGGCAAGACCAGCCGATACCGCTGTTTTAGTGCCGGGTTTGACCACGAGTTTCCGCCCGGCATACACATTGAGGAAATCCGTGAGCCTTGCCGACTTTCTCGAAGGGGATGTACACGGGCTGATCGACGACTGGGTCGAATATGCCCGAGAAATCAGCCCGGTCGGGGTCAATGTCGCCACACGGGCACAGATCCAAAGGAGGCTGACATGTCGACGTTAAGGATGCCGTTCACAACGCCGAGAGGGTAGTACACCGTGCAGAAGCGGGACGGTCGTTGACGTTCTCGTTTCCAGGCTTTATCACATACTGGTTCATCGCCTGCACCACCGGATAATCGCTGAAGCTGCGCTCTTCGCGCTCAGTTCGTTCGTGATTGGCATCGCTAGTGCGCTGGGGGCATGTGTCTATCCGGCTACAGTCGAGCCGCACGGCTTCGATCCGAACCTTTGTATGGGCGATACGGATGCCGCCTACGCGAGCGGCTGTGCCCTTACCGCGCACGACCATCCATCGGCGGCCCAATTCGCTGCGCCGGGTGCGTAATGAGGATACATGAGTCACAGTGGTGCCGTTCTTGCGCGCCTCAATGCCATCAGACTATTGATTCCGCGTCGACCAGTTCCGCGATCTCATCGACCTCGATTGTTCGCCCATGCCTGTTCTTGATACCGCTAGTTCCGCAAGCGGTTGGTTGCCCGTGCCAGCCGTGAGCATGTCCATCGGGAAAATACCCCTCGGACGTCGCGGACGGTGCGTCTCGTCCGGCTTCGCGCCGGGGCAAAGCACCCTGAACACCGGCAGGCCCTCCTACTCCACTCCGGTTGTTCTACCGTCCCCCTCGTCGCTCTCCTCCGCCTCCGCTTCCCGATAGTCCACCAGACGGTTGTACAGAGTTTTCAGGCTGATGCCGAGAACTTCAGCGGCGCGGGTCTTCACGCCGCCGCAATGCTCCAGCGTCGCGAGAATCAGCCGGCGATCCGCCTCGTCGAGCGACGTTCCAAACGGAATATCGATACGCGCGCGCAGCTTGCCTGAGGTCAGCGAAATCTGCAGCGGCACCGTGGCGGTGCTGTCTGAATCCGGACCTGACATGATGTAGGCGCGCTGCACGTAGTTCTTCAGCTCGCGCACGTTCCCCGGCCACGCGTTGGACAGCATCATCTCGAGCACGGCCGGAGGGAAGCGCTTCGTCGTCCCGTGCTGCTCGTTCAGTTCGTTGAGGAACGACTGCGCGAGCAGTTCGACGTCCTTGCCCCGTTCGCGCAGCGGCGGCAGGCCGATCGGAAACACGTTGAGACGGTGATACAGGTCGAGACGCAGCTTGCCTTCGAGCACAGCCTGTTCGGGATCGCGGTTGGTCGCGGCGATCAGGCGGACGTCGGTTTCGATTTCCTTCGTCGTGCCGACGCGCATGAACATGCCCGTCTCCAGCACGCGCAGCAGTTTCACCTGCAACTCGATCGGCATTTCGGTGATTTCGTCGAGGAACAGCGTGCCGCCGTTCGCGCGTTCGAAATAGCCTTTGTGCTGACGGTCCGCGCCCGTGAATGCGCCGCGCTCGTGGCCGAACATCTCGGATTCGATCAGGTTCGGCGAGATCGCGCCGCAATTGACGGCGAGGAACGCGTGCTTGCGGCGCAGGCTCAGCTGATGCAGCGTCTGCGCGGCGACTTCCTTGCCCGTGCCCGATTCGCCGACCAGCATCACCGACGCGGCCGTCGGCGCGACGCGGCTGATCTGGTCGTACACCTGCTGCATCACGCCCGAGTTGCCGAGCATCAGCCCGAAGCGGCCCATGCGCCGCAGTTCGCCGCGCAGCGTGCCGATTTCGGCCTTCAGATCGCCCGCACGCGGCAGACGCGCGAGGATCGACTTCACGCGCTGCATGTTGATGGGCTTCACGAGGTAGTCGGCGGCGCCCATCTTGAGCGCGCTCACGGCGGATTCGACTGTCGCGTGACCGGTGATCACGACAAACTCGACGCCCGAGCGGGGATCGAGATCTTCGAACAGGTCGACACCCGTGCCGTCGGGCAGTTTCAGATCCGTAAACACGACGTCCGGCATCTGCCGCACGAGCTGGATGCGGGCGTCGCGCAGGTCACCTGCCGTCGCCGTCGTCAGCCCGTCTTCAGCAATGATCGCCGCAAGCGCTTCGCGGGTATCCCGATCGTCGTCAACAATGAGCGCGTGAGGCATATTGAGAAATCGTGGTAACGGTTGATGGGTGCATTGCCATTCAATTTTGCCAGACGAGCCGCCGCACATCGCCACACGCACAAGGCTCAACGTTTGCTTTGATGACGATGCACCGTGGGCTGAAAAATCCGTCAATGCAACCGGCAGCGAGCACGGTCATCGCCGTTGGCTGCAGCAACTGCCGCGCGCCCAGCTTTCTCGCCGAGGGTAACATGGGCAACATGTGGATCTGACGCGGCTTCTGACGCCGCCGTCGTGAGGGCTAGCCAGCCGGGTAACGACGCAAGGCCTCCTCGATCCCTCAGTGAGGATGCAGAACGGCCAAAGTGCTGTGCGGCGGGCAGGCGGTCAAGCGCAGCGGAAAGGTGTCTGGAGACTGCCGATGAAAATGTCACACCAACTGGCTTCGCGCACGGCGGGCCCTCTCTGGGGACTTCTGTTTGGCGTAATGCTCACAGTGGCCGGCGTCGCGTTCGGTTACTATCTGACGGCCTCTGGCGAGGCGGATCGGGGCGATGAATCACTCGCCGTCGCCGCAGTTGTGCTGGGTGTCTCGGTGGCGGTGTACGCCGCGCGCGAACTGCTGCGCAAACCGGCAAGGGCATCGAAGAAATTACAACAGCCCTGAAAAAAAGCAATAACCCCCTTCGCGGCTCGGGACAAAGCTCTGCCCGGTCGACTAGCCTTGCGCGACCGCCACGCGGTTTCGCCCCCGTGCCTTCGCGTTGTATAACGCCTCGTCAGCGGCCTTGATGACGCTGGTCGCGTCCGTACCGTCATCAGGTGTGCAACTCGCCGAGCCGATGCTAGCGGTCACCCGCCCGTACTCGCTGCCCGCGTGTTCGATGGCCATCTGGCTGATCGCACGCCTGATCTCCTCCGCAATCTTGCAGGCGCCCTCGGCAGGGGTGTCGGGCAGAACAACGACAAACTCCTCGCCCCCATAGCGGGCCGCCGTGTCGGCCGGACGCCGGATGTGATCGCCAATACAGCGCGCGACGGCGGCCAGCGCCTCGTCTCCCGCCTGATGACCGTAGGTGTCGTTGTATGCCTTGAAGCGGTCGATGTCGACGAAAAGCAGCGACAGCGCGCGGCGCGTACGTCTGGCACGTCGCCACTCCCGCTCGAGGACTTCTCCGAGCGTACGCCTGTTACTCAGCCCCGTCAGGCTGTCAGTTCGCGGAAGCAGTTCGAGTTCCGCTTCCGCGCGCACCCGCCGCCGAAGCTGCGTCGCGAGGATCAACGACAGCGCGATGAAACTTGCGGCAAACGCGCCCATCAGCGTGCCGATGGTCAATGCGCGTCGCCGCCACGCGGCATAGATATCTGGCTCGGCTTGCGCGACCATCATGATGAGCGGCAGCTCCGGAAAGTTCCGGAAGTAATAGAAGCGCTGCACACCATCGATGAACGACGTATCAAAGAAACTGCCCTCTGCAGCGGTGCCGAATCGCTTGAACGTGCTCGCCGTGCTGATGTCCCGTCCGATGATCTTCGGGTCGAAGGGCTGGCGCATGACCATTGTGCCGTTGCGCGCAATCAGCGAGATGGCGCCGCCAGAGCCAAGCGAAAGGCCCGCAAACAGCTCGTGGAAATACTGAAGGTTGATGGCCATGAGCACGATCCCGGCGAACGAGCCATCCTTGTGGGATAGCCGTCGGCTCAATGCGATGCTTGGCGATCCGCTACGCAGCCGGGAGCGGAACGGCGCGCTGATATATAGGCCCATGTCCGGGTGGTCACGCTGGATCGTGAAGTAATCCCGGTCGGCAAAGTTACCCTTGCGCGGCAACTCGCTCGCCGCATCCATCACGACGTCGCCGGCCGCATCGAGCACGAGGATAGAGCCCAGGTATTTGGCCGTGGCCGCGCGATCGAACAGGATCGACGATCTCAGCGCACGGGGCAATGCCATCACCTCAGGCTTGCCAAGTCCTTCGACCACGGCGTCCAGCGAGAGCGCGTACAGCTCGAAATTGCGCTCAATATCGCGCTCGGCGATTAGCGCGACGTTGCGCGACGTGTCCCGCGCCCGCTCGAGCGCGTCCTGCCGGCTTTGGTACAGCACGACGGCGAACAGTGAAGCCATGACCAGCGTTATCGCACAGCAGCCGAACAAAACGGCACGCGGGCCGGAAAGCCAGTGCAGCGGAGGAGTTCGATTAAATGAGCGCATTTTTTTCTTCGTTGTCCGCGCGCCCGCGCCGGCACTGGCGCGAGCGGCGGACAACTGTGTGTCAGCAAAACGGGCCGCCCTCGTCAGGCGGCAGCCGGGTTCACATGAGACAGCCGCACGGGTCAGGCCACGTCATGACGCCTTGCCGCCGCCTCAAACACGTTTCTCGCCCCGAAGGGGAGGCGATGTCATCCATCAAAATGTTTCATGCCGCCGGAGGCAACCGATACAGGGTTACACCGGCTTGCCGTGACAGTCCAAAAAATTTTCAAATAGATGCGTAACGCATGGCAGCGTTCCATGTACGACCATGTCCAGCCTTTCCCCCACAATCCTGATCATCGACGACGCCACATCCGTGCGCATCATCGCCGACATCCTGAACGGATACGACCGGCGGTTCGCTACCACGGGAGAAATGGGTTTGTTGATGATCAACTCATCTCCGCCTGACATTGTCCTCGCCGACGCGAGCATGCCGGGCATGACAGGATTCGACCTTTGTGAAGCTGTCAAAGGCAACCCAGCGACCTCAGACGTCCCCGTTGTACTGGTCAGCGCATACGACGCACCGCGGCTCATCGAGGACGCTCTGCTGCTCGGAGCTTCCGATTACCTGACCAAACCGCTGGACGCGCGCCATCTGATCGCTTGTGTTCGAGCGCAGCTACGGCGTCGGCGCGCGCTGGCGGCCGTTGCGTCGCAGCCCATCGCGGACAGTGCGAGATTATATCGGGCCCCCAGCGCACTTCTAGTCGCACGCGACACATTCTGGGCAGAAAACGTTGCTTCGCTGCTTCAGGGGGTGTGCGCCGTAACGACTGCCCGCAACGAAGGTGAGGCCATCAGAGCGGCCTGCGCAACTGCGCCCGTCGTGGCGATGGTGGACATGTCGGACCCGCGTCTGGACGGGCGGGCCATTTGCCGGGCCCTCAGGGCCACCGCTTCCGGACAGACGCTCTATGTCATGTGTCTCGTCGAGCTGAAGACGTTTCAATGCGGCGTCGCCGCGATGATGGCGGGGATCGCGGACGCCATGAGCGTGGAGCACGCTCTGCTTCGTGCGCGCGTCGGCGCGGTGATCAGAGAAACACAAGGCTTCGCGCAAAGGGCCCGCAACGCCGTGCGACCACGCGCACCGCGGCGATAGTTCCCGGCAACAAGCCGCGCCCGCTGCGCCTCTTACGGCCACGAGAACCTCGGGTACGATAAATGCTGTCCCGCTGCAGTCTGGGGTAGACGACTTCAGTGCACCCGTGGCCTGACCGCTACCCACGTCAGTGGATTTCCGAGCATGACCAGTCGCCATCCCGTCTCCACGTCCGACGTGCGAATCGCCGGGCTGGCGGACCAGTTACCGCCGCCATCGCGTGATTTTGCCGCCACGCGCAAGATCCTGCTCGTGCTGCTCGCCATTTCCGTGTTAGTCCCCGTCCTCTGCCTGGGCGGGTATGGCGACTACGACTACCAGCGGCGTTACCAGGACGCCATTACCAGCAGCGACCGCACCGCCCGCATAGCCGAGGAGCAGGCTCTCAAGGTCATGGACCTTAATGCCGAACTCGTCTCGCGCGTGAGCGATCTGCTCGGCGACAGGACCGACGGCCAGGTCCTCGCCGAGCAGGCCGAAATCCACCAGAAGCTCAATGCTATTGCTGGCGACGTTCCACAGGTTGCAGCCATTTCTGCTTTCGGCGCGTCGGGCGATCTGCTCGTGAGCAGCCGCTTCTTCCCTGTGCCCCGCCTCAACGTGGGCCGACGTGACGACTTTCTGCTCACCGAACGATACCGACCGGAACCATACATCTCCCTGCCGATGCCCGCGGCCATCTCTGGCATGGGTGTGTTCAACATGGCCAAGGCGCGCGTCGCGGCCAACGGCTCGTTTCTGGGCACGGTGTCGATCGCGCTGAAGCGCGACTATCTGTCAGCTTTTTACGAGAGGCTCACGCAGGAAGACGACGACGAGGCGTTTATCGGGCTATACCGGCGCGACGGCGCCCTGCTTGCCAGTTATCCCGCTTCGGGCATGGCATCGCCTGAATTGACCTCCCAGTCACTGACAGCAGGGTTCGCCCGGAATGAAGCGGCAGGACATGTCAATACGGCGCGGTTCCCCGATCACCAGCGGCGCTTTGCCAGCTACCGGCGCGTCGGGGATTATCGGCTCTAAGTGGCAGCCGGTTTTCCCGTCGGTCAGATCCTGTACGGCTGGCTGCGCCACTTCTCTTTGATAGCGGCGCTGGTGAGCGTACCTTGTGCCGCAATCTGGGCACTGCTGGGATTCTCGCTGCGGCAACTCTCGACGGAGGAACGTGCCCGGCAGAAATGGCGTAGCGAGACGGTGAGGCGACTGAAGGTGGAAGCATCGGGTCGCCACCTTCAAAGAATGGGGGCGCTGGGTAATCTGGTGGCGAACGTTGCCCACGAGTTCAACAATCACCTCATGGCGGTGAAGTCCAACCTTGACCTCGCGACGCGCAAAGGGTTTCACGACGTCGGAGCCGAAGTTAAAGCCGTCGCGCGCACGACACGCAGTGTCGAAGCGCTCGTGCGCACACTGATGGGCGCCACCAGAAAACATCCGTTAAAAGCAACCCATGTCGACCTGAAAACGACTCTCCCCGCTCTTCATCCCATCATCCGGGCCACCATCGGCGATGCAGTCGCGGTGAGCATCGAGGTGACACCGGACATCTGGTCCGTCAGGTGCGATCCTTCGGAGCTCGAGCTTGCGATGATCAACCTGGCACTCAACGCACGCGATGCGATGCCGCGCGGGGGAAGGTTCCTGATCCGGGCACACAACGTCCAGGTCGCTTCCGAAGTGGTCGGGGTGACGGCTGGCGACTACGTGCTTGTCACGGCATCCGACGAAGGCGTAGGGATGTCTCCCGAGATCGCCGATCGGGCGTTTGAACCGCTGTTCACGACGAAGAGCAACAGCACCGCGGTTGGACTCGGTCTGACCCAGATACTGACATTTTGCGAACTCAGTGGTGGCGCAGCGAAAATAACAAGTTCGCCGGGCACGGGTACAACGATACGCATGTATCTGCCGAAGTCCGCCGTCAGTGCAGGGCCGGCTGCCGATTCCGTTCGGCCCGCGCCTCCGGTCACGGACGCTGTCGCAGGGCCGGTATTGCTCGTTGAAGACAATCATGAGGTGGCCGCCGGTCTGACGGCGGTGCTCGAAATGATGGGTCACAATGTGATACATATGGAAAACGCAGACGATGCGCGGGAGGCGATGATCTCCGGTGAGTGCTACAAGATAGTGCTGTCGGACGTCCAGATGCCCGGGAAAATGAACGGCATCGATCTCGTCGAATGGATGAAGTCAAACCGTCCACGCCAGGTGGTAGCGCTGATGACGGGCTACGCCGACGAACTCGAGCGTGCACGCAGTACGGGGGTCCCAATTTTCGCGAAGCCCTTCGATGCAGAAGAGCTCACAGCGCTTATGTCCTGACCTCTGGAACATCCTTCTCCCTTGCGAGCAAGGTGCAGAGAGGCCGCACCACAATGCCAGGCCGCTGTTCAGCGTTCGGGATCGCCCGCTCGACATATCCGTCATGCAGCATCCTGCGGGCCGCCACCAGGCCGGTTCGTTCGGCAGCATTGCGGGGCGGTCGCCGGCGGCATGCCCGCGACTATCGACACGGGCGGTACGGTACTCAACCACGGGCGAGTATTCGCATGATCTCTTCAAGGCGCGCCGGCTTCACGACATGATGGTCAAAACCGGCGTCGCGCGTGCGCTGCCGGTCCTCGGGCTGGCCGTATCCCGTCAATGCCACAAGCGTGATCTCGCGCCCCGTGTCTTGCTGCCGCAGCTGCTGTGCGACTTCAAAGCCGCTCATATCCGGCAACGCCAGATCGAGAAACACGACCATCGGGTGGAATTCGCGCGCGACGCGCAGTGCCTGCGCGCCGCTGCCTGCCGTGCGTACCTCGTGATCGTCCAGCACTTTCGCAAGGGAAAGCGCCGCGTCTTCATTGTCGTCGACGATCAGGACCCGCCGCGCTTCGACAGGAACTGCCGCGCTAACGATCTCGCTTTTTTCCTTGATATCCGGCGCGTCCGATAGCGGCAGGCACAGGGTGAACTGGCTGCCGCGGCCGTGACCCTGGCTTGAGGCGCTAATGGTGCCGCCATGCATTTCAACCAGCGACTTCGCGACGGAAAGACCTATTCCGAGGCCCGCCTTCCTCGCTGCCGCGCTCTCTACGGCCTGCTCAAAAAGCCTGAAAAGAGAGGGAATCAGCTCGGGCTCCATGCCGATGCCGTCATCCTCCACGGTGATCGTTACCGTTGCGCCGGTCTCTGCGGCGGCCAGCCGTATATGCCCGCCGTCAGCCGTGTACTTGACGGCATTGTCCAGGAGATTGGACAGGACCTGCGTGACGCGTGTGATGTCTCCATAGACAAAGAGCGATGAGCCGTGGACTCCCGTGACGTCGAGCCTGTGTCCGCGCTGCGCCGCAGCCGGCGCGTTCATCTCGATCGCCCGGTCAACCGCCGTCTGCACATCGAACACTTCCTTGCGCAGCGCGATCTTGCCCGCCGTGATACGCGAAACATCGAGCAGATCGTCAATCAGGTGAGCCAGATGTCTGCCATGGCGATCGATCACCCCCTGCAGCCACCGCAGCTCGTGCGGCGAGGCGTCCGAACGCCGCAGCAGATGCGCGGCGTTGAGTATCGGCGCGAGAGGGTTACGCAGCTCGTGCGCGAGCGTTGCGAGAAACACATCCTTACGACGGTCCGCCGTTCTCGCTGCTTCCTCGTCGCTAACCCGCTGCGTCACATCCGCAAGTGTTCCGACAAGGACCGAACGCGTCCCGTCGATTCCCGGTACCAGGCGTCCCCACGCCTCGAGCACCCGGGTCTTGCCGTCGCAAACCCTCCGGATCCTGAATTGCGCGTGGAAATCCTTTGACGAAGCGATCGAAGCCTCGAGCTGTTCTTGCAACTTCGGCGCGTCGTCCGGGTGGACGATCTGCGCGATAAACTCGCCGGCGCTGAGCGCCCCGTTTTCGACCGCTTGTCCCGTGAGCGCATACATCCGCTCGTTTTCCCAGACTGCCGCGTCCGTGTCGGGTTCCCACTCAAAAATGCCAAGTCCCGCCGCCTCGGCCGCCATACGCAATCGCTCGTCGCTCCTGTGCTGGCGCGCCAAAGCGACGTCACGTTTTGCGAGCGCTTCCGTCACCCGCCGGTCCTGCTGCGACTGAAACTGGCCGATTGCCCCGCGAATCGCCTCGCCAAAGAACTGCTCGATCATCTCGTGGGTGGCCGTCTGACCTTCGCGCGAAGGTGCCGATGCGAAATACTCGCGCACGCATGCGTGAACGCACCGCTGCAGCAGATACAGCTCAAGGTAGAGTTCGTCCAGCGCAAAGCCCTGCCGCCAGCGCTCGTTCGCATGCGCGCGGGCGTCGTGCGCGGCGCGCATGGCAACCTCGTCATCCCCGCGGGCGCCGCCCAGCAGTGCACACAGTTCGGCGAACAGACCCGGCAGCTGGTTGATAAGCCCCGCCACCGCTTCGCGGGTGTCAGGGCAAACCTGCATCTGCTGCCGCACCGCCCTCAGCCATCGCCGGGTCAACAGGCCCCTCCGCGCCAGCAGATAGTCCGCCACCCGGCCCGCGACGCGCCCCTCGCCGTTCATTGCGATTCCATCTCGTCAGCGCCGCCCGCCGTCGCACGGTCGGTCCGCCTGTTCGCGTGCTCCGGCAGTGCGCCATGTGTGCCGGGTGAGCGCGCGTGCCCCCGGCATTGCGTCAGCGCGAGCTGCAGAATAGCCCGCGTCGGCACGCTCAGGAGCAGACTGTCGGTCTCGAAAACCTCAAACCACCGGCAGGCCCGTATTTCGTTTTGCGCCCGTGCATTCGCCGTCCCATCCAGTTCGGTCAGAAAAACGCGATGGCGTTTGCTCAAACCGCCAAACTGCCAGAGGTACGTCATCCGGCTGACCTCAAGGGATGTTTCCTCGCCGAGTTCGCGGTGGGCGCATTGCAATGCCGTCTCGCCCGTGCGGATTGTCCCGCCCGGCAGCGCCCACCTGAAGCGCCGACGTACGAGCAGCACCTGGCCTTCCCTCCTGCAAATGACAGTTGCCCGGTCTTTCATTTTCTCTCCCCTTCCCATAGGGCGTCGCCGCAATGTCGGTCACCCGCCTGCCGCATAAAGTTATCATCATCGGAGACGCCAGAATGAGCATGACCAGAAGCAAGCAACGGGGACAGGGAACGCAGCCGATGGGCAGTGTGCCCGACACATCCAGTCCCGCCTTCGCCGAACGAAGCCCCGTTTCCCGCGCCTTCGATACCTTTGCCGCAACCTTTACGCGCTGGGCCGGATCGCCCTATGCGTTCGGACTGGCATCGCTGTCCATCGCGGTGTGGCTGATTTGCGGACCGGTTTTCCATTTCTCCGAAGATTGGCAGCTTGTCGTCAACACTGGCACGACCGTGGTTACCTTTCTCATGGTTTTCCTGATCCAGCAAAGCCAGAACAAGGATTCCGTCGCAGTGCATCTGAAGCTCAATGAGTTACTGGCGGCACAGAAAAATGCCAGCAACAGGCTCATCGGCATCGAGGACGCGTCAGAGGACGACCTTCGCCGCGTCGCCAATGCCTATATGGAACTTGCCGAGACGGCAGCGAGACGTCACGCTGACGATCCGGACCTTGCGCATTCCATCGAAGTTGCACGGCGCCACGTTGGGGATGGACCGTCACGCACAGCGAAAACCCGCCACCGAGATTATGGTTCGGCGCGGGACGCCGACGAGAAGTAAACCGTCCGACTCGCCATCTGCCGGCGCACGACTGCCCGGAATCAGAAAGAATACCTCACGTCGTGATAGGAGTGTTCGGCGCCCGTTGCGGATGAACACGTACATGGTCAACTGTCCGGCTTGTGCAACAGATGTCCGAAAACCGTGCCTCACGGCGAGCAGCGGTTGCCGTGCCGCCGCCGGCGACGACAGCGGAGCGGTGCCGACGGTCGCACCCGAGGCGAGGCGGGCGAGCGGTTCACGCCCGAGACAGCCTTCCACATGGAAACTACACTTGGGTTACCGCAAGGCTTTTTCGACGACCCTAATCCTGCGCTCGCGGACGAGATCATCACCCGGCTGAAATCACCGCTCGACTTTGTCCAGACCGATGAAGGATTCGACGCAGAGTCCGAAGCACATGAACTGGCCCCTACCAGCACCGTCGACCGGCAACCCGTTCCTGAAGACAGTCTGTCCGAGGAAGCGCAAATGACAAAGAAAGTAGCTGGCGGTTCGCCCAGAGCCGTCAAGAATAATCGAAGCGACTTGCCTGAAAAGCCAAAACCTCGTACGCCGCTCAAAGCTTCGCGTTCGACAAACGGGGCGTCTGCTGAAACGCCCCAACAGCAACCGCTGGCATTGAGCGACAGCGCCGACGTGGAGAACATCCGGCGCGCTAACCTCCGCCTTCTCACGAGTCGCAACGGATCGAAAGTAAGGCTCGGCGTGGTCATGGAGATGAGTGGTTTTAACATCGCCGATCGGCTAAACGGTAAGAAGCGAATGGACGGTGTCGAAGCAAACCGGTTCACGGAGCGACTCGGATTGCCCGTCGGCTGGTTAGACAGTCCCCGCACGGAAGCCGAGATTCCAGAGCCAGTGTCGCGCATGCTTGCGCCTGCTCCGCGCGGTCGTGCATCAGCTCAACAATATGAGTCGCCTGCGCCGGCAACGGGGAAAGCCGCCGATGGGAAGAAGCGGGCGCGGCGCGATCGTGCGACCGCCCGGGATGCATTGAAAAGCCCCGCACCTGTTTCGATGGACGCCACGGAAGACAGGGAGACGATCGTCGTCAGCCCGCGAGTTGATGTCAATGATTCACCCGCCGACCTCGCCAACCGTTCATCCGAAGGAAATGATGAAGCGGTCCCGGCAGCCACCTCAGCGCCCTCCGGGTCGATGCCGGAATCGTCGCCCGCCTCCGCGCACGCAGGTCCGGCTCCCCTCGCCTTCGCTACCGTGACCAGCCTGGACAATCTCCACGGGATTGCACCGATAGCGGAAGCCTTGATCAAGACGCTGGCGGGTAAGGCACGCACGGGTCGACTGGACGAAATGAAAGCCCTGGAACTTCTACAGCAGGCGGTCTTGTTGTAGATTGCTGGCGGCGTCGATCGACCGATCCACCGTCAGAGCCAGGCGTCTGAATTGAAGCCGGATTGCAGGAGCCCCAGCCCCTTCGCTACCGTAAAGGCTGGACAATCTCCACGGTATTGCACCGATAACAGAAGCATTGATCAAGACGCTGGCGGGTAAGGCGCGCGCGGGTCGACTGGACGAACTGAAAGCGCTGGAACTTCTACAGCAAGCGGTCTCGTTGTAAGTCGTCGCCGGCGACGATCGACCAATTCGTCGTGAGCGTCAGGTCGTCCGGGTTTGCGCCGGTTTGCATGAGGTCGCCAGTGAGATGGGTAACGGTAGTCACCGTGACTCGCGAATCTGCACCACCATCCGACGATGCAGCCGCGGACGCCTGGACCGGTGTCTATTGCCGGCGGGACTTTGGAGCCGTCCGCGTGCGTGGGACGCAATCGGCTCGACGTTTGCCTCCTTTGTTGTGTGTCTCTAAAAGTCGCCGACGGTTTCTATGTCAGGTGCAGGCGTTCGCCCTGCTGCCCTTTCTCTGCCAAGCGAACAGACTGATTATCGGTCGTCTCTGTCAACACCCTTTCCGCGCTTCCGCTATTGGGAAAAGGCGCTCGGCCACGTTCATCTCCATATTGGTTTTCTAGTAATCGCAGCGCGTGGCCTAAGCGCCGTTATGGTCGCACCACTGGATCGCCCAACGCTGCGCCGCTTCGATAGCGTCCGCGTCGGAGGGGTAATCGCCGAGATCCCCCGAATACTTCACTTCTATGGCTTCGCCGCCTGCCGGGTCGCGTCGAAAAATCTTCGCGCGGGCGTAGTAACGACCACCTTCATCGAGAGGCGACGTGTCGATATGGAAACCCTTGTAGTCGAACTGCATGGTCGTCTCCGTAGAGCTGCTTTATTCATCGTCGCGCTGGACAAGCTGCGGGCTTCCCGTCGCGTACGGACCGACGTTCATCGGCTTATTTCGGTAGTCACAGTCGCGACAAATGAAAATAATCCGCTTTCGTCGGTTTGGACTTCGACCTGATCGAACGAGAAACGTGCGTTGCAGTTTTGGCAAGTCCACATGGCTATTTCCGATTTGCGCCGCCTGCGCGGTTGCCTGGGCTCCGAGGGTCGGCGCGGCAATTCAGGATTCTTGTTCTTTAAGCAGCTTGTTAGCATGGGCGCGCGCTCCAGCTCAATGTTGCCCAGCGTTCAGCAGCACCCAAACCTGTTTTTGCGGCTCGCCTTTGAGGATACGCGCGAAGGCGGCACCGCATCGCGTACAGGTGTAGTGCTGCTCAACCGGGGCGTTTCTCACTGCGCGGGCGACGATCAGAGACAACGTATCTGCGGATCGACCGTCGACGGCTGTCCGTAAAGGTCAGCGCAGGGCACGCAAGGTTGAATCCAAAGTTCCACGTCGGGACTCCCCGCTCTTTCAACAGTTAAGGAAACTCGCGGAGTTGAGCAGCAGATCGAATCAGGCTGTTCGCGAGAGGTGCTGGTCTATGTCGAACTCGAAAAGCACCTGCGAGACAGCGGTTCCAACGACCGCTCTTGCCTCGATGGTATCGGGTTCCAAACTATATCCGCTTGCGGTCGCGCCGTTGTTTCCCTCTGGATAGAGAGACACACGCATCCCGGTTTCATATCCACCGATGTTCGGCAACCGCTTATTCACTGCGGCAATAAACTCTTCTGGCGGGATCATGAGTTTCGACATGGCTGCGGTCTCCCGGACGTTTTGCGAGGAATCCTAGTATGAGTGCCGTCATCAGCCCTTGTGGCACATATCGCTATTTATTGACACGCGCGGCAGAGTCGCTCTCGCCCATGAAATCGACCGCCTTGTTCGCGATGCTGAATCCGAGCACAGCGGACGCGACGCTCGACGACCCGACGATCCGGCGCTGCCGGGAGTTCGCGAAGCTCTGGGACTGCGACGGCCTCGCCGTGGCGAACCTGTACGCGCTGCGCACTGCCGACACCGCTAATTTGCTCGCGGTCTCTGTGCTTGCCGAAGGCACAATGCTCATTCTGCGGCCCGGGGAAACGATGGCAGTTCGCAACCGGCCTGCTGAAGGTTGACGGACGTGCATGCAGCGGCACCATTCGAGACGACTGTTCACGTGTTACCCGACGGGAGAGACGCTCCTCGTGCCTGAGGCATCGATGACGTCCCACAGCGGCGTGCCCTGCCGCAACCAGGAAGGCAACGATCATCACGACAAGCGAACCCTGGGCGATTCGAACGATAAGGGACGTGGCGGCTGATCCGCGCTGCGCAGCACCGTAGTGACACGGGCGGACGCAACAGCACGCGGATCGCGATCCGTCCAGCATAAATTGCCGGGCTCAATGGTTTTCGTGGAAATAATTGCTACGTCCCCGCCCCGTGATAGGGTAAGTTCTAATGCAGTATCCTGGCTACCACAATTGTTATACGGTGTGTCTTGCGTTACCGTTACCGCTCCAAAAGTTAAAGCAACGATCCCTGACTTTTGGAGCGTGTTTCCCTGCCAGCCGTAGCGTATAGTCGCGCGCGCTGGCAGGGACCTTTTCGCACGCTGATATTTCCGCAGAATCACGTTGCATTTGCAACCAAGTGGTTTGCGCTTCCGATCGAACCACCTGGTGTGGCCGAAGGTCGGCGAGGCGGACAGTTGGCCTGTCCGGGAAGCGACAGCTATAAATCAGCCACGAGAGATTTGAAGAAGATGAATCGATATGCTCAAACGGTCGAGCACCTCGAGCGTAGTAAAGGGGACAGCGGTTTGAGGCGCGCCCTTGCAGCACGCCTCGACACCACCCTCAAGCGAGCCGGCGTCAGTTCGGCTCGTGTTGCCAGATGGCTGGACGTCAGCGAATCCGACGTGTCTTTCTGGCGTCGTGGAATTACGGTGCCTCCGATGCTGGCATTCAAACGTATTGCTGCGTCGCTGAATGTCGATATGCACTGGCTTTGTACCGGGCATACATTCGCGTTCGCGGGCTGAGGCAGATAAATGAAGCGCGACTTTTTCGCCGAGTCGGGGGGCGCCACCGCGCTCAGTGGCCTCGCACGCAGGCTGGCGCGCACACGCGGGCAACTTTTGTGCCGCTGGTTAGCTGCGACATCGGAGCCGCGTGAGCATGTCGATCCTGAGGCGCAGGCGGTGCTCAACGGTTATTTCGCTTGCATGCTTTCAGAAGTGTGCGCCGCCCTGCTGGTCGCCGGGAGCGACGCATCTGTAGCGGTGCCTCTGCCCAATTCCCAGTCCGGCAGGCAGTGGCCTGCAGACTGGCGAGTAGCCGATCTCTTTCGAAACATCGAATCCTTGCAGCGTTGCATGAAGGACGAGATCCGCACCTATTTCGGCCCAGTGGCCGCGACCGTGGATGTCCACATGCTTGCGCATGAGATCGTCGAGCGCACGTTCCGCGCAACTATCCAGAGTTCGATTGAGGTGCAGTCGCAACGGCAGGCAGATCAGGTCGCGGCGGCGCAAGACAGCCTGCATAGGGCGGTCAATGCGCTGAAGGCCACCGAGGAGCGCCTGCGTGTCGCCACCTGTGCGGCCGGCATCGGCATATTCGAGTGGTGTGGTGCCGCGCGAAAAGGCGTCTGGGAAAACCGCCAGATGTATGAGATCACGGGACAGCCGGAAGCACGCGGCCCACTGTCCGAAACCGAGTTCATGACCTCGGTCGTGCATCCTGCTGACGTCGAACTGCTGACATCCCACTTTCAGTCCCGGCTGGTCTCGGGCGAGCCTGTGCATGTCTCGTTCCGGCTGCACCGCGTGAAAGACCGTGCCCTCAGGACCGTCGAAATGTTCGGATACCTCCGTCCGAGCGTTCGCCAGAATGACTACGCGTTCATTGGCAGCCTGTGCGATGTGACAGAGCGCGCCGACACGGAAGCGAAGCTGCGGGACGCGGATCGTCGAAAAGACATCTTTCTGGCAACCCTCGCGCACGAACTGCGCAATCCATTGACGCCTGTGCGTAATGCCGCACATCTGTTGGGACATGGAGCCGGAGCGGATCCTGGCAAACGTGAGTGGTTGCGCGGCGTGATCGAACGGCAGACGCGCCACCTGTCGCACCTGATCGACGACCTGCTCGATGTGTCGCGAATCACTACGGGCAAGATCAAGTTGCGGTACGAAGTCTTCGATATCAGGACTGCGCTGGAACATGCGCTTGAAATTGCGATGCCGGCTGCGCAGCAACGGCATCACGACCTGGTCTGTCTGCAGCTGGATCACCCCGTCTATGTCAATGGCGACCCGGCACGTATCACCCAGACGTTTTCCAATCTGCTAGATAACGCCATCAAATACACCGACGACGGTGGCCGGATCACGGTGAGCGCCACCGTAGTCGGGCCAGAGGTGCGCGTGACCATCGCAGACACGGGCACAGGGATATCGGGCGGAGCGCTTCCGCACGTGTTCGACCTGTTCGTGCAGGGGTCCTTCCACGGCGAGCAATCGAGAGGTGGTCTTGGCATCGGCTTGTCGGTCTGCAAGACTCTGACCGAGATGCACGGCGGAACGATCGCTGCCAGAAGCGAAGGCAGAAACAGCGGCAGTGAATTTGAAATCCGCCTCCCTGTTTGCCCAGGCAGCAACCTGGAGCGCAGCGACGAATCCGAGCTTGGGCAACGCGCGTCTGCGCCGTTGCGAGTGCTGATTGTCGACGACAACGCCGATGCGGCACTGTCGCTCGCGATGATCCTGGATGAACATGAAGTACGAATGGCGCACAGCGGCGAAGATGCACTCGAGATCGCCGCTGTGTTCGATCCGCGAGTGGTCTTCCTCGACCTCGGCCTGCCTGGGATAAGCGGTTACGAGGTTGCCCGTCGCCTGAGGGAGCAAGGAGCGGCCGGCAAGCAGATTGAAATTGTCGCCGTGTCGGGTTACGGGCAACCTGAGGATCTCATCCGATCGTCATTGGCCGGTTGCGACAGTCATCTGGTCAAGCCTGCCGACATCGACCAACTGCTGGCGATCATCGCGCGAATCACCGGCGAATGCGAAGTTGGACAGGACAGTTGACGGGGCGAACCGGCGAGCGCTCGCACAGCTGCAACTGTCGCTGATTGGCAATGCCAACGTCTACTGGTCGTTTTGCGTGTGCAGTTAATGAGCGTAGCCGGTTTATTTCCGGCCGGCATTCTTGCCGAGGAGCAGTTTACCTCCCAGGGGCGCCTTGGCAGTTGCTTAGGAACAAGCATTGCGCATCGCAGAGCATCGGCGCCGGCCTGGCGCTAACTTTGAAAGGTGCACGCAATGCTCTGGTACTGTTTGTCATCCTCGTCGTCGGGGACCGGCAACAGCGACATCTTGAGCGAAAGCAGCCCAAGCTGCTTCCGCCAGGTCGCGCTTCGGTGCCTGCTGACGGCTGGGAGCGCGTTTGCCCGCTCCGACACCGTTCCATCGCGCCAGGTGTTTCGCAGGCCAGGGACTGTGGGTGGATGAGCGTCCTATGACCCGGTCGCTCCCGCGCCTTGCGCCCCCGTCGGCGCTTGCCACGAACTGCCCCGGATAGTTCGCGTGGAATAGTCCGTACCGCTCAAGCCAAACAGCAGAGCCAGCATCAGCAATGCAGTGACTGAGGCGATGCGCAGTATGGGAGAAGCTTGGCGCAAGTTCATGAAAAAGATCGCAACAAGCAGCGCTTTTGCCACGGCAATCAGAAGATTGATCACGCTATTCCACGCGCCCAGCTTCAGATACGAGCTGCCGAACGTGAGGAGCAGCAATGCCACTAGCGCCGCCCATATCTTCACCTCGTCTTTGTACCCATGTCCTTCATTCGAACTCATCCGTTACTCCTGTCGACGAGATACAGCAAGGGATAAAGAAAAATCCACACTATATCGACAAAATGCCAGTAAAGACCCACAACGTCGATGCGCTCAGCTTTTGCGAACTCGCGCTCGACGCGCGAAAGTGCGAGTGCAAAGCCAAGGACCATGACAACGCCAATGATCAGATGTAGAGCATGAAGCCCCGTCATGCCGAAATATAGAAAAAAGAATAATTGCGCGGCGTCGGCGTGGTGTGTTTCGGGGAAAGCGAATCCCGCTGCGGGCACCAGGTGCTCGTGAAATTCTTTCCAATACTCCGTTCCCTTAATGATCAGGAAGACGATGCCCAGCGCCGCCGTGAAAAACAGCATGCGCGCGGCGAGCCGCACAGCGCCGACTTTACGCGCCTGCACGGCGATCGCCATCAGCATGCTGCTCGTGAGCAATACGGCTGTGTTGATTGTGCCGAGCGTGACGTCCGTGTGACGGCTCGCAGCCGCAAAGCCTTCGGGAAAATGCGAGCGTCCGTAGAGATAACCGAAGAAGAGCGGCCCGAAAAACATTACTTCGGTTGCCAGAAAAGTCCACATACCCAGCATCGACGCTTCTTCCTGCTGAGCGGCGGTATTGAACTGTTCGGCGTGATCGGTCATTGCGGCTCCTCTTCTCCCGTTTCGGGATCGTACTGGTATGCGTCTCGCCGAACGACGGGTGTGTGTTCGAAGTTGTGCTTCGGCGGCGGTGAAGAGGTCTGCCACTCGAGGCCGGTGGCACGCCACGGATTAGGGCCCGCACGCTTGCCGTAGAACAGCGACCAGATTAGGTAACAGAACGGCAGTAGGTAGCCGACCGCGAGAATGGAAGCACCGGCCGACGACAGAACGTTCAACACCTGAAACTCCGGTGGATACGCGTGATAACGGCGTGGCATGCCCTCGAAACCGAGCAGATACTGCGGAAAGAAGGTCAGGTTGAAGCCGAAGAAAATGATCAGAGCGGCCACGCGGCCCAATGTTTCGGGGTACATGCGTCCCGTCATCTTTGGCCACCAGAAGTGGACGCCGCCCAGGTAAGCCATCACGGTGCCGCCGACCATGATGTAGTGGAAATGCGCGATGACGTAGTATGTGTCGGTCAAATGCACATCCAGTGCCAGCGAGGCCAGCGTCAACCCCGCAAGGCCGCCGATGGTGAAGAGGCCAACGAAGCCGAGCGCATAGAGCATCGGTGCGGAAAACGTAATGCGGCCTTTATAGAGCGTTGCGGTCCAGTTGAAGACCTTGATTGCCGATGGAATAGCAACCAGAAAAGAAAGCAGCGAGAACACCATGCTCGCGTACATCGACTGGCCCGACACGAACATGTGGTGGCCCCAGACTAGAAAGCCGATCGATGCAATGCCAAGGATCGCATAGGCCATGAAGCGGTAGCCGAACACGCGCTTGCGCGCGAAACACGGAATGATCTCGCTCGCCACGCCCATCGCAGGGAGCACCATGATGTAGACGGCAGGATGCGAATAGAACCAGAAAAGGTGTTGAAAAAGCAGTGGATCGCCGCCCAGTGCCGGATCAAAGATGCCGATGTGCAACAGCCGTTCGGCCGCCAGCAATACGAGCGTCATCGCCAGCACCGGCGTGGCCAGCACGAGGATGATCGAGGTCGCATAATTTGCCCAGACGAACAGCGGAAGGCGAAACCATGCCATGCCCGGCGCGCGCATCGTGTGCACAGTGACAATGAAATTCAGGCCGGTCAGGATGGACGAAAAGCCGACAATGAACACGCCCGCTACAGCGATGATCACGTTGCTGTGCGAGAACATCGTGGAAAACGGCGCATAGAAGGTCCATCCCGTATCCACTCCGCCCGCGTAGAGCGCGCCCAGCGTGAACACTCCGCCGACCACGAAGATGTACCAGCTCAGCAGATTCAGACGCGGGAACGCAAGATCGCGCGCGCCTATCATCATTGGCATCAGAAAGTTGCCCAGCGCGGAAGGAATGGACGGGATCAGGAACATCCACACCATGATCACGCCATGCGCGGTAAACAAGCGGTTATATGTATCGGCGGAAACCAGCAAGCCTTGCGGCGTGACGAGATTCAGCCGCATCAGAGCCGCAGCCGCACCGCCGACGAAGAAAAATCCCGTGATCGAGATCATGTAAAGCCAGCCGATGCGCTTGTGGTCGTGAGTGGTCAGCCACGACTTCAGCGTCGAGCCTTCCAGATAATCCGACAGGTCGGCTTCACTGACTCGCGCGTGCATGATCGCCTCCAGTGGAACGGATATATTCGATGATCGCCAGCAGATCTTCTTCGCTGATCTGTCCGGCGAACGACGGCATGATCGGCTTGTAACCGGCCACGACATCTTTGCGCGGCAGGAGAATGGAATCGCGGATGTATGCTTCGTCGGCAATCAGCGACCGGCCATCCGACAGATGTACGTCGCGCCCGAGCAAGCCATGCAGGTCGGGCGCATGAACAGAGGCCTGCGCCTCATGGCATCCGCTGCAGCCATAGCGCCGGTACAGTTCGAAGCCGCGCGCTGCCATTCCTGGCTGCGTATTGCCGCGCGCCAGCCAGGCGGTGTATTCGCCCGGCTGCATCACGATGATGCGTCCACCCATGGCGGCGTGATCGGTTCCACAGTACTCGGCGCAATGAAGATGGAATTCGCCGGTTTCCGTCGCGATGAACCAGATGGTCGTGTAACGTCCCGGCACCACGTCCTGTTTGATCCGGAACGCGGGCACGTAGAAGCTGTGAATCACATCCTGTGAAGTCATCACGAGACGTACGGGCCTGTTCACCGGCACATGCAATTCGTCGATCTCCCGCTTGCCGTTTGCATGCTCCAGTTTCCACATCCACTGCTTGGCGACCACGAACACCGGCATCGCATCGGGCGGCACGCGATACAGTTGCGTGAAGTCATAGGCCGCCCAAATAAACGTGGCTATGAAAAGCACGAGCGGCGTCACGGTCCAGGCGATTTCAACCGCGCGGGCAGAGGTCGGCGCGTTGCTGCGATCGGCTTTCGATCCCGCGCGATAACGCACCGAAAAGACCACGATCAGGATCGCAATGGCAAGCGCAACAGTGAGCAATACGATTGTCTGTGTGATGAACAGCGCATCGTAGCGACCGCTTGCCGTTGTCGCGCTGTGTGGCAACAGATGGAAAGAAGGATTCATGCTGCGCCCCTTCTTCCTCTCGCAGCACGCCACAGCCAGATGACGAGCGCCGCCAGCACGGTCACAGACAACGCGCGCACGACCGTCATGACCTGCGCGCTGTAACGGCCTGTCACCGGGTCGTAATGCGAGCACAGCAAAAGCAGCTGATCGACGGGAGAGCCGATGCGCTGTGACGAAGCGTCGATCAGCGCGAGCCGGACATCGCGCGGATCGAAGCGAACGCCCATGAAGTAGTGAGAAATGCGGCCATCAGGCGTAGCAATGAGGAAACCGGCGGGATGCATGTATTGCTGCAACTCCCGGTCATACACGTATTCGAACCCGACGCTGTGCGCCAGCGTTTCGACTTGCGGCTTCGCTCCCGTCAACAAAGTCATCTGAACACCCTTGTCGGTAAGCACGGGCGCATAAGACGCCTTTTTTCGGGCGGCTTGCTCGGGCGTCTCCGATGGGTCGATGCTCACGCCCAACACGCGATAGGACTGCGGCGGCAGATCCACGGCTGCCAGGCTCTCGAGCACGCCATCCATCAGCGTGCTGCACAGATTGGGGCAATGGAAATAACCCAGCACCAAGACGACCGGACGCTTGCCAAAGTACGCGCCGAGACGCGTGGGGCGCCCTTTGTCGTCGGTGAATGTGCTGGATAGAGGCAGTGTCGCATTGAGCCGTTGCACGTATCGGGTCTGTGCCGGCGCAGGAACCGCAAGCGCCTGCGCGTGCGCCGGCTGTTCTCGCGACAGGCCGAACGTAAAGGCGACCGCGATGAGCAGCAGCATCCATCGGCACCGCCTGCTTCGAGCGACGACGGAGCCAACACGGCGTCCTGCGCTTGACTCGTTAGAGACACATCGCGATCCGTGGATGCGCATCAGCGGGGCTCCTTGCGCACATCGGGCGGTTGGACGCTCTGGTCTTGACCTTTGCGTGGATCTTCACTCTGGCTTTGACTCTGAGTTTGACCGGCAATGATGCGCATCGCCTCTTCGATCGGGATACGCGCGATACCGTGCTGCTGATCTATCCATTGCCACGATTCCAGCAACTTGCGCTTTTCGGCCTCATACTGCGCGCGCTCCTGCCGCGGCGAACTTTGCAATGCGGGCGACGGAGCTTGCGAGACCGTCCCCGTATTGCGCGCACCGTGAGGCGGCGCGCCGGACGGCGCACCCCACCAGTGCCAAAGCAACCACGCCGCCACCACCACAAGCGCGATGCTGACGGCGATGGCCACGCCGCCCCACACCACGCCACGCACGCTCACCTCGTTAGGTGCGTTCAACGCATCGGTTCGCTGATCAGACATAGTCAGCCCCCGCAGCAGTGGCCGTGGCACTGCCGGAGCCCTTTCTTATCGCCACATAACCGGCGACAAAAAAGGCGATGATCACGAGCGGCACAGTCCACAGCCATTGCAACCAGTCAACCGGCAGCGACGGAAAGATCGTCCACCAGACATCGAGCTGATGAGCAGCCAGCAATCCGACAGCCAGCGCTCCAAGTAGCGCCGGCGCCTCTTTGGCATTGCGAAACAGCAGGATCAGGAGTGGCGCGAGAAAATGGAACACCGCTAACAGCCACGCGACGTAAAGCCAGCCATGCTCCATGCGCGGGATATACCAGGCGATTTCATGCGGCAGGTTCTCCGCCCAGATAATCAGAAACTGGGTAAACGCGAGATAAGCCCATGTCATGACGTACATCAGAAGCAGGTTGCCGAGATCGCGAAAGATGATGGGCGGCGGCAAAGGGCGCATACGCGTCGCTATCACCGCCGCGAGCGCCATGCCGGCGAGCGCCTGGCTCAATCCGACCAGCATGCCGAATACGCTCGAGTACCAGATCGGCATCAGCGACATCACCCAGTCGACGGCCGCGAGGCTGACGGTCAAGCCGTAGACGATCAGCGCCGCAGCCGAGAACCGCGCGGAGCGCCGCAGTGACGGGCTCCTTGAAAGCGATGCAAGTAACGTCCAGACAACCAGATAGAACACGCTGCGCACGACAAAAAACCATGGCGTCAGCCACAGGCTCTTGAACCAGGCACTGTGTGCAGGCAGTTCATCTGTCCAGCGCTGCGCTCCCGTGGATGCTCGCGACACCCATGAGTACAGATCGTGCATGCCGATCAGCATCGGCAGGAAAAGTAAGGCCAGAATCCATACCAGGCGCGACAGCTCGAGCAGCGGCTCGCGTATCACCTCGCCCCATCGTCCGCCCGTCAGATTGTGGACCCAGACGTTCGCAAGCCCTCCCATCACGAGGCCGCAGCAGAACCACCACGTCGCGAGATACGCGCCAAGCAACGCCCTCGGCGCAACGGACCACGCCGCGATGCAAATGGCGACGAGAGCGGCAAGGGCCAGCAGCGGCAGATACCGGTTCATCGAGTGGTGCCTCCTGACTGCGTGGCCTTCAGGTGCTCGAGTACCTCAGGAGGCAGCCTGGTGACGTCGGCATGCTGGCTCAGCTGCAACGCGCGGATATACGCGATGATCGCCCAGCGATCGGGCGGATCGACCCGGTCGGCGTACGGATACATCACGCCATAGCCGTTGGTGACGACATCGAAGAAATGCCGGTCGGGCGCCTGACGCAGGCGTTCGTCATGATACGAGGGCGGATGAGGAAAACCCCGTCGCGCGATGAAGCCGTCGCCGTCACCGACCGCGCTGTGACACGGCATGCAATAGATCTCAAAGCGCTGTCTGCCACGCAGCAGCAGCTGCATCGTCACCGGATACGGATTAGACTGCGCAGTCCCGGCCGCGATGTCTGTGCTCACGGCGTCGGTGCCCTTGCGACCGCTCGACGTTCCGGCGAACGGTCCCTTCGAATAAGGCACGCTATCGGGCGGCAGCGGTCGCGATGAATTGCCGTCAGGGAACAGATCGCTTCGCGCGAGCGGCTTGTACTTGGGCTGGTCGTACATGTCCTGTTTGGCCTTTTCGCATCCGCCCAGCGACGCGGCCACACAGCACGACAACACGATTCCCGCTAGCCGGTTCATCGCGGCACCTCGACAACCGACATCGGTTGCAAACCTTCCAGGAAGCGTCTGCTGCGCTCGATATCGAAACGCGGGTCACGCGCCGTCAGGCAAAGAAAGAAACGGTTGCGGGTGGCCTGTTCGAAATCAGGCGCATTGAAAACCGGATGAGTGAGCCGCGGCAAGCCATTCGCCGCCAGCATGCCGAACACCGCCGCGAGCGCAGCGCCGAGGATCGTGAGCTCGAAGGTCGGCACGATAAACGACGGCCAGCTGTGTAATGGTCGTCCGCCGACGTTAATCGGATAGTCGATCACCGCCGAATACCATTGCAGGAAATAACCTCCCACCGCGCCCACGATACCTCCGATCAGCGTGACGAGTGGCACGCTGCGGGTCTTGAAGCCGATTGCTTCGGCGATGCCTTCCACCGCGTACGGTGCATAGGCCTCGACGTTGCGAAAGCCGTCCTCGCGCGCGCGCCTGGCCGCTTCCAGCAACGCCTCGCTGGTGCGGAATTCCGCGAGCAGACCGTAGACGCCGTTGCTCATGCTTCGCCCTCCGCGCTTTCATGGACGAGTTCGCGCATCTCGGCGATCGAAATGACGGGTAGAAAGCGGATGAACAGTAGAAACAGCCAGGCGAAGAACGCGATCGATCCGAACAAGGTCAACCAGTCCCAGACAGTGGGGATAAAGAGTCCCCACGCGGAGGGCATGAAGTCGCGATGGAGACTGGAGACCACGATAAGAAATCTTTCCATCCACATGCCGACGTTAATGACGAGACTGATCGCAAACAAAGTCAGCACGCTGTGGCGCACGCGACGGAACCACAGAAGCTGCGGCACCGCGACGTTGCAAAACATCATCGACCAGTAAACGGGCGCATACGGGCCGAACCAGCGATTCGTGGTCATGTACTGCTCGAAGGGATCGCCGCCATAAAAGGCCGTAAAGATCTCCGATGCGTAGCCGTAGACGACGATCAGACTGGTGGCGAGCATCACTTTCGCCGCATTCGCCAGATGGCGTTGCGTGATGAAGTCCTCCAGACCGAAAAAGTAGCGCAGTGGAATGGCGAGCGTAAGGACCATCGCAAAGCCGGAGAACAGGGCGCCGGCCACGAAGTACGGCGGGAAGATGGTGGAGTGATAGCCCGGCGTGTTGCCTATCGCAAAGTCCAGCGAGACCACCGAATGCACTGAAATCACAAGCGGTGTCGCGAGCCCCGCGAGCAACAGGTACGCACTCTCATAGCGCGCCCAATGCCGTGCCTCGCCGCGCCAGCCGAGGGCAAGCAGGCCATAGGCAAACGTCGCGAAGCGTCTGCCGGAAGCGCAGGCCCGGTCGCGCAGCGTGCCCAGGTCGGGAATCAGACCGACATACCAGAAGAGCAGCGACACGATCAGATAAGTGCTGATAGCGAAGATATCCCACACCAAAGGGCTACGCCATTGCGGCCACACGTTCATGACGTTGGGATACGGGATGAGCCAGTAAAAGAACCACGGCCGCCCAAGGTGCAAAATCGGAAAGAGCCCCGCAATACTCGCTGCAAAGAGCGTCATCGCTTCGGCAAAGCGATTGATCGACGTGCGCCACTTTTGGCGTAGCAGCAGAAGGAAAGCCGATATGAAGGTTCCGGCATGGCCTATGCCGATCCACCAGACGAAGTTGCCGATGGCGAACCCCCACGCGACAGGTATGTTGACACCCCAGATGCCGACGCCCTTGATAAACAGCCATGTGACCGCTCCGAAAAGCACCAGCGTGCCGGCGAACGTTACCAGAAACGCCATCAGCCAGCCCCAATGAACGGGGCGCTTGAGCACGAGGTTGGCGATCTTGTCGCTGACGCTCGCATAGCCCCAACCGGCGCGAAGGACCTCGCTATCCTTCGAAACGGGTGGCTGCTCCGAGGACGGGTTCATGCCTGCTCCAGTTCGTCATCGGGATTGAGTACGAGCGCTGCATAGGTGGTGCGTGGTCGCGTGTTCAGTTCGGCCAACAATGCGTAGTCCAATGGCGACGCTTTGGCGCGATTCACTTTGCTCGCTGGATCGTTGAGGTCGCCGAAGGCGATGGCTTGCGTCGGGCAGACCGCCTGGCACGCCGTCACCACCTCGCCATCGCGTAAGCGGCGTCCGAGTTTTTCCGCCTCGATGCGCCCGCGAGTGATGCGCTGCAGGCAGTATGTGCATTTCTCCATCACGCCCCTGCGACGCACCGTCACTTCGGGGTTGAACGCGGGACCCGGACGGTCGATTGCCGTATTCGCGTACTGCAGGAAGTTGAAGCGCCGCACCTTGTAAGGGCAGTTGTTCGAACAAAAGCGCGTGCCGACACAGCGGTTGTAGACCTGCACATTGAGGCCCTCGCTGTCATGCACGGCGGCACCGACCGGGCAGACTTCCTCGCAAGGTGCGGTTTCGCAATGCATGCAAGGCACAGGCTGGAAGGCGCTGCGCGGATGAGATGCGGGCCCGACGTCGTATCTGTCAACGCGAATCCAGTGCATCTCGCGCCCGCGCGCGACCTCTTCCTTGCCGACCACGGGAATGTTGTTCTCGGCTTGACAGGCAATCATGCACGCGCGACAGCCAATGCAGGCGTTGAGATCGATCGCCATCCCCCATTTGTAGTCCTTGTATTGCCATTCGGGATATAGCGACATCTCCGGCGTGCGCTTGCGCGGTTCGTCATTGGCGAAGTGTGCGTTGCGGCGATATTCGTCGAGCGTCGCCATTCGCACGATCTCGCGCCCTTCCATCTGCTGATGGTTCTGCGTTGTGGCGAACGCAACCTGACGTCCGGTCTTTTCCGCCTTCAATGCGTGCGAGCCTCGAAAAACCCTGAGGCGGTAGGCATCGAAGCCCACGTCGTTGCCGACACGACCGGCGGCCCACCTGCCGTATCCGAGCGGCAGGGTCATGACGCCTTCCGCGTGAGCGGACCACACCCATACGGGCGCCTCGACCGCGTGTTCCGGCGCATGTTCGAGCGACAGGCGCAGCACGTCGCCGCTGCGAACGCGCAAGGCCTGCGCGGTATGCTCGCCGAGCAATGCCGCGTTATCCCATGTCATCGTTGTGAATGGACGCGGCAGTTCCTGTAGCCAGCTGTTGTTAGCGAATTCGCCGCCATGAACCGATGGATCGGCGACAAACAGGGCGCGCAGTGCGGGCCCATTGAAATCCGGCCGCGGCGGTAACTGAGGCGAGGCGCTCAGCGTAAGCGGTGGGCTGGCGCTGCCCGCTATGAGCCCCTGGCGAAGTGCCTGTTGCCAGAACTGCTCGAAATCCCCGCCCTGCTGTTTGCTCTGCCAGTAGCGGCGTACGAGGGCATACCCCGCCTGCTCCTCGCCGTCAGTCAAAAGAGCCAACAACTCGTGCGCCGAGTGGCCGTGGTAGAGCGGCGCAATGATTGGCTGCACGATGGAAGCCGTGCCGTCGAATGCGCGGCCGTCGCTCCATTGCTCGAACCCATGCGTGGCAGGCAAGTGCCAGGTGGTGGCAAGTGCCGTCTCATCGCAGTAAAGGCCCAGGTGCACAGAGAGCGGTAGCTTCCGCAACGTGCCCTCGAAATCGATGTCCGGCGGCGCGTCGTAGGCGGGATTGACGTCCAACATCACCAGCGATGTCACCTTCCCCGCGTGAATATCGTTAACGAGTGTCGCAAGCGATTCGGCATGATTTTGCGGCTGCGCTTCGACGGATGCGATCGGCACGATCGTTTCGCCGACATTGCCCAGATGCTCGTTCATCCGATGTATGAGTGCCCGCGTGCGGGGCGAGATGCTGCCACCCGCCACGACCAACGACCGCCCCCGGCTCGCGAGCAGTCGCTTTGCTAGCACTTCTTCCCACCTGGCGGCGCGCTGGTCAGACGCGGGCGGAATGATGGACAGGTCACCACTCGACATACCGATGCGGGACGCAATGCGCCATACCGTTCTTTCGATTTCATGCGGCGGCAAAGAAAGCCGATTGTCAGCCAGTGCGCCGAGCAATTGCGGGCTTGCCTCAAGCGCATAGAGCCGTTTGTCGAATTGCGGTGAATCATTGCGACGGTTTCGCAGAAAGTCTCGCGCGTAACGTATGCATCCCGGCCAGTTGACGAAAGGATCCGCGTCGACACTGACAATGACTGCAGCACGATCGAAGCGGTACAGCACGTCGACGGGCGCTCCGAATGCGAGCTTAGTCGCGTCGAAGGCGGCGTCGTCGTGCAGCGGATCATGACAATGCCAGCGGGCCTCCGGATAGCGAGTCAACAAGGCTGCCATCTGGTCGACCAAGGTTGGCGACGTGACGGTCCCCGTCAAGATTCGAAGACCCGCCCCACCGTTCGCCTCCCATTGCGTGCGTTGCGAGAGCAAGGCTGCCTTAAACGCCTCCCACGTCGACAGTGTGTCGCCGCGCTGCACCGTTTGTGAACGATCGGGGTCCCAGAGCTGCAGCACCGAGGCTTGCGCGAATGCCCCCGTCGCGCCCAGGCTTGCCGGATGTCCGGGGTTGCCTTCCACTTTCGTCGGGCGCCCCATCTCGCTCTCCACTAGCACGCCTTGCGCGTAACCTCCGTGGATAAAGCTGGTCGCATAGTACATAGGCTTGCCGGGCACCATCATTTCCGGCATTCGCACATACGGCACGATCTCTTCCTGCGGCGGACCACTGCAACTCGCGCCAGCCATCGCAAGCGATGCAGCCATGAGCTTCAGGAAGGCGCGGCGCTCGGGACTTGCCGCCTCTTCGCTGGCCGATACGATCGGAATGATGGGACGATGGCGCATGGTCTTAACGATGGCAGGTCGAGCAATCGGTCAACCGCCGCGTATCCTGCAGATGAAAGAGCCTGTTCAATTGCCCGATCTCCTGCTGCGATAACGGCCGGATGTCACTCATCTTGAACACGTCAGCGAGTGGACGTATATGCCGAGGTGCGTTGCGGTGGCACTGCAGGCACCACTGCATGTCGAGCGAGGCCACGCGCGCTGTCAAAGGCATTTCGTCGATCCGACCGTGGCACTCGATACACGCGACGCCCTTGTTGACATGAATGCTGTGATCGAAATACACGAAATCCGGCAGATCGTGCACGCGGTTCCAGTGGATTGGCGTATTGCTGTCCATGCTGGCATGCAAGGGAGCGAGTACGGGCGAATCCGTGAACAGTTGTGAATGGCAGGTCAGGCAGATCTGAGTCGACGGCATGCCCGCGAACGCGGATTTTTCCACCGACGTATGGCAATAACGGCAGTCGATACCATCATCGCCTACGTGATGCTTATGACTGAAAGGGATCGGCTGTTCGACAGGCTCTTCTGTCTTTGCGTCGGGCTCAGCGTACCAACGCGCAGCAGTGATGGCGGCAATCACAAGCAGAAATGCCGTCAAGGAAAACAGCTTGAGGGCAAGAACGGTTGACTGACTGAACGCTTGCGCCATGAAAGCACACGCCATCCGCTGGGGTCTGGACTTCTATCGCCGGCATGCGCTGCATATGTGATGCCAACGCGTCGCTCACCAGGCACGGATACTAGAGCATTCGCCGGTGTAGCAGTATCCGGGCGCTGTCATACTTCGTCGCTAGCTGCCTTGCGGCAAGCATGCTCGGGCGCCGTCTCCGCTTCAACCTTTCCCACATACACGCCGCTGTCGTTCTTACAAAGGGTGCCGGTACATTTAACAGTCGCTAATTAATACAGCAATGTCAGGTTCGGGGTGCGATTCGGCTCGGTGGCTCGTGATCCGGTTTAACCAGCCAGCCTCGCTGGCTTACAACTGCAATCTTCGCCGCCATGTGACTTACCCACGTTCGGCTCGCTCCATCGGCTACAAAGCGAAACCGCTGCCGTTTCGCAAGGTGACCCGCGATGGCGGAACGTCCGATGCTCCAGTTGGTTTGCTGCTGCTATCGAGACAGCGTGATAATTCCGCGCTCCGGCTCCGGCCGGGTACGCAACTGCGCGGACGCAAAGCGGCAGGGGAGATACAACCATGTCAGAGCCTGTTATGCCTGGCGATACGCCGTCGCCTTCCGATGCACCGTCGCCCAATAGGCCGGTGCCGCCCGAGAAGCCGGAACCGGGGCCCCCGCCGGGGAGCCCGGGCGGGCCTCCGGACTGATGAACTCGAAATTGAGTGGTCGTCATGAACGCACGCGTACTTCGCGGGCGACGCGAGACGCGCCAGACAGCGAGAGGCTGAGATATGTCCGATCCACGCACATGTGTGATATTCCTGGGGGCCTCAGAGTTTCCCCGCCATATCTACGCGTCCGAACCGGCTTTTCTCATGTCGAAGCAAGCGTTTCAAAAGCGGCTTTGCCAGCAAGCGATTCCCACCATCGCAGTGGACGGCGTATTGGACCTGTTCAATTCGCAAGCGACTGCGTCGCAACAATTAGTGCAAATTGAACAATTCCTCAACGGATTTACCCAGCGTCATGGAGCATGTCTTCCTCGGAATCTGGTCATATACTACGTCGGTCGTGCATACCTATATGGTAAAAACCAGGATTATCTCTTTGCCTTGGCATCTACGGGTTCAAACAATGCGCCATCGGGCCTGATGCTAATAGACCTGGCGACTGCTCTGTTTGGGTGTGCGAAAGAGTTTCAGCGGTTTATTATTCTGGATTGCTGTTTCTCGAGACCCGCACTGCGAGTATTCCAGCATGGCGAATGTGTGGTCGCGCGGAAGGCCGCCAAGGCATTTACATTCGACGCTACTTCACGACCCGACTCTGTCACAATCGGCGGCACGGCCGTACTCTGTGCAAGCACCATGGATGACGCGCCTCTTGGCGTCGGGGAATACGGCTGCACAATATTCAGTGATGCGCTAGTACGCTCCCTCGATGAAGGAGATTGGGGTTGCAACGAGCTTCTTTCCACCCGCGTCCTGTTCGATATGATTGATGCTCGCATTGAAAGAATGCATCGCGACCAGCTGCACATTGAGCTGCACGCAACAAATGAGAGCGATGGGAATCCTACGCTCGTTGGGTTGTTTCGCAACCGGACGAGCCAGCAAAGCAGCGCTAGTATATTCGACCAGGGCCTCCCGGTTGGCACCTACTTCGGTCCAACGCAGCGGAGCCGACTTCTTCGCAAAGATAAAGTGTTTGCGCGACTTACCGTGCAGAATCTCGTGGCACTGATGACGGTGATCCTCTCCTATGTTCTCTTTTCGGTCTGGGATCACTCGTATAACGGATCGTGGCCAGGCGCTCTCTTTATCCCCCTTTTGATTTTTTCGTGTTGTGCCATTGCGGTCATCAATTCCAGAAACTTCTTCCAGGCAGTCGTGCTCTCGAGCGTCGTTTTGGGGATTCTGACTTTTGTCAATCTGATGCAGCGCGCGCCTGAGAGCCCCGTGTATAGTGTTTTCTTTCTCGTCGCTATCAGCGTTCCCTTTTGCGTTATCGCCGTGTTCATCATTGCCATACTGAGGGCGAGATGCCGAAAGATCTGGAGAAGCACGGGTTGATTTCCACCGAATACTGACCCACTGGGTCAATTCTGCGTGGACATCAACACCTCGTTGCCTGGCCGCAGGCGCGCGACCTTGCACGCTTCAGTATGCTGACAAACCGGACCGTCAGATCGCGCTCACAGCAGGCTAAAGGGAAATGCACCCGCCTGTTGCTCAACCGAAACACGTGCGACCTAAGACAGTCCCCGAGAAATTTCGCGCGTCTCTCGCGTTCTTTATCCGCGTTGAAGATCTGCGACACACGACCCGGTTCGCGAGCCGCTATGTCCGCCACTGCTCCCAATCCATCAATCCTGTCATCGCATCCCTGCTGCAGAGCCTGGCGATAGCAGTCAGCCCTGCGCCTTGGCCATGGACAGGATGGAAAGGCAGCAGACAGCAAATTTCGCGTGTACGCTGCCGTGCGATGCAGCCGTGACGCCGGCATCGCGATTACTCGGGCCGTCGTGGGCGGCTCCGGCCGTGCAGCCCCCGCCGTTGGTTGCGCGCGTCCAGGGATATGGACCGGAAGACGGGTGGCTGCCGGTTCGCTACTACGGAGAACATCTGATGGTGCGCCGTAAGGTGTCTGATGGTGCGCCGTACGTTTCCGGCCGCAGCTTGCCGGAAGGGTGGAAGGACGTTCAAGGCAGGCGAGCGTGCAGGGTATCGCATCGGGACGTCCCTTTGTCGCCAGCACGACGGCGACGAGGTTCGCGCTGTTTGCAGACGCGTCGGCCTGTCCCTGTCGTCCTGCGCGTTGCATGTCTCGCGTCCTTCGAACTGAACGGATTAACACCGGGCAGTATCCGCAACACGCCTAGCGCGGTAATGCGTACGCCACCACCGAATCGCCCGCGCGTGTACGCAGGCCGCCATGACCGCCGGCGGCGATCACCACGTACTGCCTGCCGTCGTCACCGATATAAGTCATTGGCGTAGCCTGGCCCCCGGCCGGAAGCCTCGTGTCCCATAACTCGTTGCCCGTCTTTTCGTCGAAGGCGCGCAGGTAGTCGTCCGCTGTGGCGCCCACGAAGACGAGACCACTGGCCGTGATGATGTTGCCGCCCATCGTAAAGATCCCGGTGGGCAGAGGGAGGTTCGTATGCGTATTCAGGATGTTCATGTCTCGGGTCGTTCCTATCGGCCGTTCCCACACGATCTTGCGGGACTGGAGATCGATCGCGACGAGTTTGCCCCACGGTGGCGCGGTGCACGGTGCATCGAGGAATGAAAGCCACGGCTTCACAACGGCGGCGTACGGTGTGCCGTACTCGGGTCCGACCGCGAACTCCCTGGGCTTCGGATACCGCTCGTTGCTGGACCATCCGGCCCAGGGTTTCATCAGTCCTTTGCTGATCGCCTTGTCGGCTTTCATCATTTCCATTGTGAAAGGGATATAGCTGGTGTTGGCCACCAGAAGATGTCGACGTTGATCGATCGAAGCGCCGTACCAGTCGATGACCCCGTCAAATGCGGGGTACGCGATGATGGTTCCCAGCGTCGGAGGCGTGAACTGGCCGTCGTAGCGCGCGCGTCGGAACTGTATGCGGCACCAGAGCTGGTCGATGGAGTCGCCCCCCAGGTATCACGCTCAGTCAGATTCGCAGGCGCGAGCGACGGGAGACCGACAGAATAGGGTTGCGTAGGGGAAAGGCGTTCGCCCGGCATTGGGTGCGCTGTCGGCACCGGCTTCTCGACAACGTCGGCAAGCGGTTTTCCGGTGCGCCGGTCGAGCAGGAAAAGCTGCCCCATCTTCGTGGTCTGCACGAGAGCAGGCGTCCTGTTGCCACTGCCGTCTGTGAGGTCAACAAGCGAAGGACCAATGGGCAGATCAAAGTCCCAGACGTCGTGATGGACAGTCTGGAAATGCCATCGCTCCTTGCCCGTCTGGATATCCAGCGCAACCAGCGCACTTGAGTATTCGTCATCGAATGTGCGGCGCTGCGCCCCGTAGTAGTCCGGCGTGGCATTGCCCAGCGGAACATACACAAGCCCCAGAGCGGGATCGGCGGTATAGGTGCCCCAGCCGTTGGGCGTGCCCCGCGTGTAGATGTCGCCGGGACCGAGCGGCGCGGTCGGATCCTGACGGCCCATGTCCCAGGCCCAGTCCAGCTTACCCGTAGCGGCATCGAAAGCCCGGACAACACCCGATGGCTCGCCCCTCGCCTGATTATCGTAAATCCACCCTCCGAGCACGATCCGGTTTTTTATGACTAGCGGTTGCGACGTGATGAAATGAAAACCGGGAGGGACCTTGCCCATGTTCTCCGTGAGGCTGACGAAGCCGTGATTGCCAAACGCGTCGCAGGGACGGCCAGTCAATGCATCGAGTGCGACCATTCGAGCATCACCCGTCGTCGTGATAATGCGCTGCCGGCAGGCATCGGCCGCTGAAGTGGTTCCGCCCGACGAGCGCGCCGACGCGTAGTAGGCCACCCCGCGGCATGCAAAATATTCGTTGGCGGACAGATCAGCGTGTGGATCGAATTTCCACAGGAGCTTGCCCGTAGTTGCGTCGAGGGCAATGACCTGGCGATGCGGTGTGCAGATGAAAAGACGGTTTCCGACCTTGACGGGCGTGACCTCGAAATTGAACTCGCGCCCCGCTTCGGTTTCCCCGCTACGTGCTTCGTCGCCCGTATCGAAACGCCACGCCAGTTGCAGGTCACCGACATTGGCAGCGGTAATCTGCGTAAGTGGCGAATAGCGCTGGCCTTCTTCCGTGCGGCCATAGTATTGCCATTCGCCTGTGAGCGCGGACGACGCCTCGGCAGGTGCAGCATAAGCGGGCGCCGCGACAGATAAAAACTGCTGCTGGCGGGCTGCTGTGTCAGCAAATCCGGATCCGAATATGCCGGCAATCACGACCGCATAGCAAACGGCGACCGCAAGAGTTGCGCGGTCCCCGCTGTCCTCGCGGTCAGGGCGAGACAACGGTCGAACGACCCATGGCGTGCAACACCAAACGCCAAACACTGCGGGTAACAACAGTCGTGGCATGAGCTTCCAGCCGTCAGTTCCCACTTCGAACAGCGACCAGAATGCGGTAACGGCAACGAACCCGCCATACAGCCAGCAACCGGCGAGCCGTCCCGTGGCCATGAGGGCGCCGCTCACGACCAGCAGCACGCCGGCGGGCGCGTAATACCATGAGCCGCCGAGATAGACGAGCCATAGTCCAAGCACCGAGAACGTCACGCCCCAGAGAAAAAGCATAACGCCGGTGATAACGGTGAAGGGCATTCGCCGGAAATTCACCATGCGCTCCTCTCAACACGCAGGTACTTGTATCTGATGGCAGCAAAAACAGCGCCCGATGCTAACAACCCGTATGAATCGAGGCATCGTTTTGATGCGTCAAAGAAAACGTTGACGCAAGCAACGCCCGGACAGATGATCGACATCGCGGACGGGAAAGGAGGCATCGGCCATGTGTGCCCTTGTTGGTCCCCAGCAATCAATTGATTCTTAGGTATGCAATCATGGAAATCCACCGACTTGTGGTCAGCGCTGGTATCGGAGGACTGCATGCCATACCCGTTTGGCGAAGTCTGATGACGGGAGGCCTGCGCGTTGGCTCCTGGAGGGTCCACGTTGATCGGACCCAGAATGTGGAGTCGCTCAGTATTGACGTGATCGTCCCGCAGGAAGGCGGCCTCGATGCGCTTCGTGAACGACTTCGATCAGGGCTGCTCCCGGATATGTCTGTTTTACTTCGTTGATATCGGATCAAACGTGGTTTTATCACTGGACGCGCTGGACAGAGCGCCGCTCTCTCTCTGAATGGGCATCAGCATGGGAAACGGGCCTGCATCGCTGCCGCGTAGGCGCCTGCGCGATCGGGCTATCGAATGTTCGATCCGTGTTTGGGCTTCGAACGGATACCGGCGAGAAAGCATATTGCCGCGGTTCCCGCGCGCCACCGAGCAACGAACAGGTCGCGACGTTTTCCCAACGCGCACTGCGTCGTGGCGCTGCTTGCGTGCAGCGCGGGTGGCTTCGGCTTCCGCTGCTGCTCGGTCTGATGCCATCCGCTGCCGTTCAAGCTTCGATCGCGCTCGCCAACCAGTTGAATGAGATTCTGTAGCCGCGCCGCTTGGCGCGTGCCGCAGTGAACCCAGTTCCGGTCGCAGGAATCGAGCACCCTGCCTCAAGGTATCAACCCGCCAAACCACCGGTTGGGGCGTAGTCACACGCCATGCCGTACATGCCAAGCGGCAGCCCTGTTTGGACGGCAATCAGACCGTCCCTTCATGATTGCGCGCACGGCGCGACCGCACCGGTTGTGCATTAGCCCCGGATTCGGACATGCTGTTCGAATCCAGCCCGATTCATGACACCGATCATAAGGCTACGGTGGCCAATCTTCACCTGCCGGGTCGAGAGCGTCAATGCAAAAGCCGCCCTAGCGTGCGCACCCGACCTTCGCTTCCGCCATTTTGATGACGCGGCCTAGTTCTTCGCGCAAAGGGCTTCAGGGTAGCAACTGCCAGAGCGCGGCATGAAGGCGCGAAGCGCTCGCGCCGGCCGGTCCGACCGGACGTACGGCGAACCCGCCCGCACACCCGGAGCTGAAATCCAGATACTTTAGTTGTGTCAGCGACGGTTGACCATCAATGAATGCCCAGAAATGAAGGGTAGATCGTGCGCTATGTCTAACCGCGGTGCGGCGCCATTGCTCACGAGCAATCCGGACGCGTCGCATTATTTATTCTGCGACGCCAAGCAGGTTCTCTATATGGTCCTCAATGCGCGCGCGTGCTTCGACCGCTGCCTGTGCCGTCGTTTGAGCCACCAAGGGAAAGACAAGACCATTGCCCTTGAATGTGCCCGAATGGTGGACCCACGCCTCGTAGGCGAAGATGCCCGAGTCCCGACGAACAAGGTTGATCACCACATCATAGGTACGTTGCCTTCCGCTCGTGCGTGTGTAGGTAAACTTGTAGATTTCGGAATGAAGCATTGGCGCCATCCCCGTTTGCCCAACCATGCCCTCCTGGGATTGCGGAAGGCACTCGTCCTCGTGCTAACACCCGCTGCTTTACTATCGTAGACGGTTGCCAGCAAACCTCTCAGTCTCCAACGTTGAGTGCTGCCTTGGACTGATAGGAGAGCGGAGCCCGCGGCAGCGGCTCGTCATCGACAAATGCCGTGCCGCACCGCACCGCACCGCGAATGCGAACGCCGATTGCGAATTCGCAAAGTGTCCCAGATCCCCAAGCGAGGTTGCTTCGCCGTCTTCCTCAAGAATGCAAACACGTGCTACAAACGTGTTGCCGCTTCTTGTGACCGACGGTTGGATCGCTACTCCGTGATGATAGACAAGCATGGCGCCTCCGATAGACGGATGCAGCTGACGTTATCAGGTCCGCGCGCGGGCTTAACGATGCCAATAGGGCAGAGATGCGATGCCCCAAACAGACAGCACCCGTTTTCTATCCCATTACGGACAGTGTAGGCAAATCAGGGAGCGCGACCAAGTCCTAACGTGCCCGATGCTAACAACTTTTCCTTGTGTTAAACGCTGTCGGCAAGCCGTAGAGTTTTTACCGGCTCAGCGTCCGTCCGGCAAATTTTTCGCGATAGACGAAACGCAAGGCTGTCACGTACGTGATGACGCGACTTGGACAACCAGGAAATACATCAACGAGTTGATGTAGCCTGACTTCGACGCGCGAGGCCGCCGAGCATACACGCTATCGCACCGCTGACGATATGGACTGTATGAGTCCGTCTGGTGGATGTCGGAGGTTCGCGGTCAGCGCCGCACACGTTTTCGTCTGTGTTTTCTGTGGCCGGGATGGTCAAGCTGAGTAGCCTACGACGCCGCATCTTGTTCATGCCGCATGCCTCTCAGACCTATGAGTTATTGGCCGTAATCACCGAGCAAGGCGAGCGCAAGATGGGCCCATTGAATGTTACGACTCCGTCCTTTACGTCTTCCGGTAACGTCGCCATCCATATGGCTGAGCCAGGGCCGCATTCGACATCAGAACGTTTGCTGCCGGTTCAACATCAGCGATGCCAGATGATGACGTCAACGTCTCTCGCCTGCTACAAACTATGAAGTCTCACTTCATCGGAAAATACCGCGGCTTCATTATCGAAGCGCGCACGCAGCAATGGATCCTCGCGGTTCTCCGGTGCCCTGAAGTCGACGTGCCACGTCATCCATGTCCGCAAATTAAGGCCTGCTAAAAGGGTCGTCGGCACGTTCGACGAGCCCGTCGCGTACTCAACGGAGGCCGTCGCGATCGCGAGTGTTGACCGCAGTGCCCGTGCCTTCATTGACGCCCTGCCTGACCTTTCCTGCGATGGTATGCCATCCGCTATCGCGCCAAAGTGACGGCAGTCGCCCGCTCCCGGCCCGAGAGGAAACTATGGGTTAATGTTATTCGGCTTCATGAGCCTGACGCTCTTCGTGATCTTTCAGGCCGGCCCGCGAATTTCCAAATCATTGATGAAGGGTGTGCACCGCACGTTCGGCGACGCAGGTCAGGCACTCGCCGAGCGGATGGCGGCAGCTGTCCGCGGAACCGTGTCCGGGCTCGTGATCGTCGGCATCGGTGAGGGCGCACTATTACTCGTCGCATACGCGCTGGCGGGCGTGCAGCATGCCGTGCTGCTCGGTTTCATCACCGCAATCGGGGCAATGTTGCCGCTTTGTGCGCCCGTCGTTTTTTGCAGCGTCTCGCTGTGGCTGCTTGTTGTCCAAGGCGCAGTCGTCCCATCGATAGCCGTCGCCGGGTTCGGCTTTCTCGTCGTGCTTGTCGCTGAGCACTTCGTGCGTCCGCTGGTGGTCGGCAACACCGCGCGGCTACCGTTCCTGATCGTGCTGTTCGGGATCTTCGGTGGCGCGGAGACGTTCGAGCTGATCGGCATCTTTGTCGGCCCCGCGCTGATGACCGTTCTGGTGGTGCTATGGACCGACTGGGTGGATGGCTGAACAGCAGATAAGTGGACTCAATGGATGCGACCGCGCGTTCGCAGGACTGGCATTTGCTGCTCGCTGCGGACGCATTTCCCTACGGAGCCAGTTGATGACAGCGCCCATCGCCCGTTCTTTCTTCATTGCTGCGCTTGCGTTCGCCAGCGCTTCTGCATCAGGCGGTGATGTGGCCATCACCCGAGGTGAATTCGGCACGACTCGGACGGGGCAACCAGTGAGCCGATACACGCTGCAAAACAACCACGGCGTAACGTTGAAAGTCATGACATACGGGGCGATCGTGACGGAGCTCGACGTACCCGACAGAACGGGAAAACCCGCCGATATTGTGCTCGGGTTCGACTCACTCAGCGACTACGAGAATCATAGCGGCAACATCCATTTCGGCGCGACGATCGGCCGTTACGCGAACCGCATCGCGGGTGGCCGGTTCCCGCTCGATGGAAAGACATGGCAATTGCCCATCGACGATGGGCCCAACACGCTGCATGGGGGACCGCAGGGTTTCGACACGAAAGTATGGAGCGCGGCAGACGTGCGCAGCGACGCGTCCAGTTCGACCGTCACGCTGCGCTATGTGAGCCCTGACGGCGAAAATGGCTTCCCGGGCACACTTACGACCGACGTGACTTACAAGCTCACAGACGACGTGATCCGCATCGACCATCAGGCAAAGACCGACAGGGACACGGTCGTCAACCTGACAAACCATAGTTATTTCAACCTGGCAGGACAAGGCAGCGGAAACGTCGAACGTCAGTTGATCCAGATCGACGCGTCTCGCTACACACCGACCGACAAGACATCCATTCCGACGGGAGAAATTGCGCAAGTCGACGGTACACCGTTCGATCTGCGTCAACTAACGCCCATCGGTGCGCATTTGCATGCGGGCTTTCCTCAGCTCGTCGGCGCGCGCGGCTATGACGAAAATTATGTGCTCGATCACGGCGGGCAATCCCCTGCTGCCTTCGCCGCACGCGCGTACGATCCGGTTGTCGGGCCGCGTTCTCAATATCTACACGACGCAGCCCGGTCTGCAGTTCTATACAGCGAACGGTCTGGATGGAGGTGTCGCAGGCAAAGGTGGAACCGCCTATCGCCAGGGGGACGCTTTCGCGCTCGAAGCAGAGCATTTCCCAGATGCACCGAACCATCCGGCGTTTGCGAGCACGGTCCTGAAACGCGGCGACACGCTGCATGAAGTGACGATATGGAAGGTCGGGGCGCGGTAGAGACCGCATCTTCGGGACGCGCCAGGCGCGTCGTTTGCGCCGTTTTTTGCAGACTCTTTCTGGACATAGTCAGCGCACCGTGGCATTCATTGCGAGTATTGGCAGCATCAACATCGACCTTCAGATGCGCATCGACGAGCCGTTAGATGCGGAGACCGTCCGTGCGCACGATTTTTCCAGACTGCCCGGCGGCAAGGCCGCAAACCGTGCCTATCTTGCGCGACTTCTCGGGCACGAAGCGGTATTGATCGGCATGGTCGGCAGCGATGACTTTGGCAAGGAAGCGCTTGCGCAACCGGGCGGGATTGGCGTCGACGTGAATGGCGTCGGCGTGGCACAAGGCGCTGCGACTGCCGTGTCCGTCATCCTCGTGCCGTCTGATGGAAAGAAGCACATCGTGCTCGCGTCGAACGCAAACGAAATATGGCGGCTGGTCGACATCGACCGCGCGATCGACAAAATGGCATCGCTTCCCGCGGATACTCTTGTCACGATGGATGGCGAGATAGACGCCAACGCATTCCGCGCGTTGCTCGGCGCGGCGATGAAGCGCGACGCGCGTATTGTCGTAGACCCCTCGCCGCCAACACATTTGGTCGCTGACGCAATCCGCAGTCTGTGGCCAAACGTCTATGCGTTGACCCCGAACGAAGAAGAAGCGTCCGCCCTTACGGGGATAAACATTGAATCCGAAGCGGATGCCGTGCGTGCGGCTCGCTATCTGCGCGACAACGGCATCGCGCTCGCCTGTATCAAACGCAGCGACGGTGGCTGTGTTGCGGCGTCGACGGAAGGCGTGACCGCCGTACGCGTTGGACCGGTAGATGTCGTCGATTCGACGGGCGCAGGCGACGCATTCACGGGCGCGCTGGCTGTCGCGCTTGCCGAACAGCGTCCACTCGACGCAGCGCTTCGCTTTGCCACGGCAGCCGCTAATCTGGCTGTCACACGCTGGGGCTCACAACAGGCATACGGGCGACGCGACGAGATCGACGGATGGGGCGCCAGGCTCTCTACCGAGACTCTCGGTGACTGACCGGGAGCACGCTTCAATGCCAGCGGAGTACGCAGAATACATCTGCTTCCAAGACTATTCCCCGCAAGACGAACTTCGCCGTGAATCACTGCTCGGACTGGGCAATGGCATTCTCTTCGTGCGCGCGAGTGCGCCTGAGCAGAGGCTGACACGCGAAAGTCTCGCCGGGGCACCCGAAACATCGCCCCGCTATCCGGGACTCTATCGCGCCGGCCTTTATGACACCGTTACCGGTGAAGTAGCAGGACATTCCGTACGTTGCACGGCGTTGCCGCGATTGCCGGATGCAACCATACTCGCGGCTCGACGGCCGGGTTCAGCGTGGCTCGGCACCGATACAGCGGAATTGCTCGCATACCGGCATGAACTGGACATGCTGCGTGCCACGGCCGTTCGTTCGATGACCTTGCGCATGGACGGTGCATCGACGCGCATCGAAGAACGACGGTTTGTCAGCGCTGCTCATCCCTATCTTGCCGTAATCCGCTGGCGCATCACCGCATGCGACTGGAGCGGACCACTGGAGATCGCCGACGGTATCGACAGCGATGTTCGCAATGCTCTCGTGGAAAGACAGAAAGCGTTCACTGGACGTCATCTTGCCGGTATTGCACATCGCCGCGAAAGCGACGGCGTCCTCCTGGTAAGCGCGACGCTGGCTGGCCAACCCATCGAAATCGCAGTAGCTACACGCTTGCACGTCTGCGGTTCCCCCGAGAACTCGATGCACGCGAAGTGGAAAAAGCGCGAAGCATGCATCCAGTCGAGGATTATACCGTTACGCCAAGGTGAGCCGGTGTGTATCGACAAAGTTGTCGCTGTTCATACTTCTCGCGATACCACGGCACCAAACCCGATCAAGGGGGTGCTTGCATGCGTGAGAGGCACCGCTGAGCCCGATACGCTCGAACTGGCGCACCATCGCGCCTGGCTCCCGGCTTGGCGACAGGTTCGCGTCGACTGCGCGGATCCGGAGACATGCCGCGCGCTGAACGTGCGGGCGTTTCACGTTCTGCAGACCGTCAACACACAGTCGGCCCTTGAGGATATGGGTGTTCCCGCACGCGGCTGGCAGGAGGGCTATTACGGTCACGTCTTCTGGGACGACCTTTTCGTGCTGCCCGAAGTCGGCAGGAATGAGCACGCACACCGACGTGGTGCCCTGCTTTATCGGTATCGCCGACTCGACGCGGCGCGGCGCGCTGCTCAATCCGCCGGCTTCGCGGGCGCGATGTACCCGTGGCGCAGCGCCGCGACGGGCGACGAAGAGACGCCGCTCTATCAGTTCAATCCACTCGACGCGCACTGGATGCGCGACGATACCAGACTTCAACGACATGTGGGCGCATCGGTGGCGTGGAATGTGTGGCGCTATGTCGAGGTGTCGGGCGATATGGAATTTCTGCGCCAGCGAGGTGCCGAGATGATCGTCGAGATCGCCCGCTTTTGGGCGAGCATCGCGCGGCTCGACGAGTCGACCGGCCGCTACGTCATCGAAGGCGTCATCGGACCCGACGAGTATCACAATGCGTATCCCGATGCGGCGTATCCGGGTCTCGACAACAATGCTTATACGAACGTAATGGCGATGTGGACCTTGCCGCGTGCGGAAAAAACGCTAACCCGGCTCGACGCAAGCGCCCGCGACGCACTCTCAATACGTATCGGTCTCACGGCCGACGAGCCAGGCGAGTGGGCGAATATTGCACGCAAAATGACGGTCTCCTTCAGAGACGACGGCATCATCGAGCAGTTCGACGGCTTTTCTGGGCTGCGGTATGCCCGCGATCCCAGAAGCGTCGTGCAGGGCAATGCGCGTGTCGACTGGGCTCTCGAAAGTCAGGGTGACAGCGTCGATCGATGGCAGATCGTCAAGCAACCCGATGTGATCATGCTGTTCTATCTGCTCGGCGAAACACGTCTGCGATTATTGCTCGAACAGGCCGGTTATCGGTTCGACGAAGCCGCTGCGCGACGCACCCTCGATCATTATCTTGTGCGGCTGACGCACGAATCCAGTCTGTCGAAAGTCGCATGCGCGGGCGCGTTGGCGCGGCACGATAGCAACCTGTCGCTACGCTATTTCATGGATGCACTCGGCACCGACATGACGCCATGCAGTGGAAGCGCTCATGAAGGACTGCATCTGGGCGCACTCGCTGGCGGGCTTGATGTCATCGTGCGGCGGTACGCGGGGATTGAGGTCGAGCACGGACATCTCGTCGTCGAACCCGCATGGCCCCCAGCCTTGCCAGCCATCGCACTATCGCTTCAGTTTCGCCAGCAACGGCTTCGTATCGCCGCAGACGCAGCACATGTCGCGATAACTGCCGATATCGTCAATTCGCGTGCGGCGTCTGTGTTCGCCGAGGGCACAATGCACAAACTCGGGCCCGGCGAAACGATGGCCGTGCGCAACCGGTGTCCAGAGGGCTGATGTTCGGCGCTCGCCATGCACGTCACGCCCGTTGCGAGCGCAACGCCGTCATGGCAGACCATACGAGCAATGCGGCAAGGGGGATGCCCAACATCACGAACCCCGCGCCCGACTCGCAAGCCGCGCCCGCGATTGCCCCGACAGCGAATGAGAGCAACGCCACAGTCATACTGACCAGGCTGGCGAAGGCGGCATTCCGCTGCGACGCCTCGCTCCCGCGCGCTAACAGCGCCTCCAGCAACGAGATCGGCCACTGCGTGTAGTTGCTTGTCATCACGGTCGTCGGCAGGCCGATCCCAGAGGGCAGCTTGCTTGCCGCGCTCTGACATCCCATTGCGGCCGACGCGCATCCGGCTATCGCGTAGCGCTTCAAGGCCCCGTCAACGAGAAGAAGTTCGGCAGCGACAACCAGAGCGAGCCACAGCGCCTCGTTAGCGACAATGCATTGCAGGGTACGCATCGGAGTGTCGGCTTTGCGACCGAGCGTGATGATGCGCGCTCCCACTGCACCCGCCGCAAATGCAATGAGTACCTCGACGCGCAGCAACGCGACGGGCGAAGGTTTAAAAAGAGAGCTCGCCAGGCCCGCAATATTACCAGTCACATGTGCGGTGAAGACTTCGTTGAGCCCGAGGAAACAGGCTGCGTCGACGAAGCCTGCTACCGCCGCCAGCAGCGCTATGGTGCTCACGTCTTCTCCCCTACGCGACGGCGTTCGAAGTGCCCCCGGCAATGTTCATGGATTGCCTTCGCCTCCCGACGCGCCGTACACCTGCCCCGTCACATAACTCGCCTGGGCCGCTGCGAGCGTCACATAGACGGGAGCGATCTCGGCTGGCTGACCGGGTCGCCCCATCGGCGTCTGCGCGCCGAATTTGCGCAGGTTGTCCATCGACTGACCGCCGCTCACCTGCAGCGGTGTCCAGAAAGGCCCCGGCGCGACCGCATTCACGCGGATGCCGCGCTTGATCATCTGCTTCGCGAGTCCTTTGGTGAAGTTCGCGATTGCCGCCTTGGTCATCGCGTAGTCGAGCAGATTAATCGAGGGGTCGTACGCGTTCACCGAAGCCGTATTGATGATTGCGGACCCGGCCGGCATACGCGGGATAGCCGCCTTGGTAATCCAGAACATGCCGAACAGGTTGGTGCGCAATGTCCACTCGAACTGTTCGGTCGTGATATCGAGGATCGAATCGTGGCTTTTCTGTCGGCCCGCGTTGTTGACGAGGATGTCGAGACCTCCCATGCCGCTGACGGCGGTATCCACGAGCTTCACGCAGAAGAACTCGTTGCGGATATCGCCCGGAATTGCTATCGCCGCGCGCCCCGCTGCCTCGATCAGTTGCACGACTTCGCGCGCATCGGGCTCTTCCGCGGGCAGGTAGACGATCGAGACGTCGGCACCCTCCCGAGCAAAGGCAATGGCGACCGCGCGGCCGATGCCCGAGTCTCCGCCAGTGATCAGCGCCTTGCGGCCCGCGAGCAGGCCCGTGCCGCGATAGCTGCTTTCTCCATGATCGGGACGCGGATTCATTGCGCCCGCCAAGCCCGGCCATGGTTGCTGCTGTTCGGGAAATGGCGGATGCGGATAAAGCCCGCGCGGATCACGCGGCAACGTGGTGGGAGACGCGCCGGGCGCTGCCGAGCGATCCGCACTCTCCTGCGCGAGCGTCGTCCCTGCAAACGCCGTTGCCATGCCAGCGGCGGCTCCCTGCATCAACTTACGGCGCGAAAGCGACGGGCTGTCGTCTACCATGACGTGTACTCCGGATTCTGTTCAAGGTGAACCGCACCTCGCATACGCTATGCCCTTACCTGTAACTTGTCGTCGCGCGGCACGACAACAAGGGCGTCGGCTCGATAACGGGCAACGACGCGAAGAAGCTCAAAGGCGAGGCGCAGATCACGGAATGAGATAACCGCAACGATCTGGGCGACCACCGCGAAAACGCCGGGAAGGGAAAGACCGATCCGGGCAATCCAACGAACCTCTGATCGCGTGCTTCTACGGTCAACTCCAAGGAACGAAGCGTGCCCTGCGACAGCAAAAGTGCATCGGCATTGCGTTTGCTGTATGCCTTGTAAGACCTGGAGCGCGACATGGTACGTCGGAAACTTTTGTTTGAACCCAGCGGGAAGCCTCGCCCAGAGACGGCAGACGACTACGTCGTCTACGTGACGACGAGGTTCGTCTCCGCCGGGCGGTTCTTCGGCGAGCTCGCACTGGTGCGAACAACGGATGGACGCAAGCTCTATCCATTTGAGGGAGCGTCGCCGATTGGCCCTTTCCTCACCGTGGACGATGCAAGAGCCGCGGCCACGGCGCATGGCTCGCTACTGATCGAGGCCGACTTGAAGAATCCTGAGGCATAAGAGATTCGTGGACGTTCCGGGCTGCGACAGAGCTACTGACCTCGATGGACTCGACGACGAAGCGCCGAAACGACGAACAACAGCCTGAACGCAACCGAAGAACGCGACGCATATGACAAGCTATGCACCGCCTCACGTGCGATCGTATTCGTCACTCTCGAGCAACTTGGCGAGCGACGGAAACGGGAAGTCCATTGAAAGCTGCTCACATGCCTCCGGGGCCGTGCAGCGTGGTGCAACCGTGAGCAGCCCCGGAATCCTGCGTCGCCACTCAAAGCCCTGGAATAAGCGATGCTCGCTTGAGCAAGCCATCTTTCCATATCCAGGACCTAGCCATGACCACAGTTGCCGAAGTGATGACCAGAGATCCCGTCACGATCCGACCGACGCAAACCCTACGCGACGCGGCCAAAATGATGGACGATCTGAATGTCGGTGCGCTGCCCGTTTGCGACGGAGTGACCCTGATCGGGATGCTGACGGATCGCGACATCGTCGTGCGCGCGGTATCCGCTGGCGTCTCCCCGAGTGAGCGCATTGAGGGGTAATCGTCCTTTTCGTGCTAAATCTGGCGGTTCCGCCGCAGAGCCTTTATCTATAAGGCTGCCATCGGCTCTGACCGTTATCACGAGGCCCAAAAAGCGCCTGCCCGCGACTACCTATCGCGCGACCTTGACAGGGGGCAGAAGATGCCAGGCCTGGGATTTCGCTATGTGGGACAGGATCGCCTGCCCGCCCGACTTTCCGAATTCGACGTGGAGCGCTATTTCGCGTTGACCGATAGCGACGTCGCCGCGGTCAACGAGCGATTTCGGCGGGATTCCCGTGCCGGTGTCGCGATCCAGTTGGTCTTTCTGCGCGCCAGTGGTCATACGCTCGATCATGTCGGCACGCTGCCACGCCAGCTGTTGCGCTATGTCGGCGAGCGGCTCGGCCTGCCTACCCCGACAATCGCCTCGCTCCGTACGCTCTATCAGCGCTACAAGACACTGTACGAGCATCAGGTCTGGACCTGCGAATATCTCGGCATGAGGTCGATTGGACCGAACCACTGGGCGGAACTTAAAGCGTGGATGCGACAGGACGCCACGCTTCGCACCAAATTTCCAAACCACCCATCCGACTTATGCGCACCGGCCGCCCCTCCAATCCCATCCGCGCGCGTGCGCGCGAATCCGTCACGACTTCCGCCATGATTGCTGTCGCGAAGGCTCCATCGACAACTACTACCCCTGGCTCCCCGTCATCGGAGAAATCCTCCGTAAGCGCGCAATTTCCCCACCTAGCTTTTGCGTCCAGCAAGCTCCACGATTGCGTCCGCAATCACAACTTGCGGACGCAATTCATGCCCCAGGATGACCTTTCTTTTTTGCCTCTGCGCGTGACGCGCGTTAGGATGGGCGGCAAGCGCAGCTTCGATCCTCTGGACAAGCGGCGACTGGTCGAGGCCTGCGAGCAGCCAGGTGCGTCATTGTCTGGTCTCGCGCTGAAGGCTGGGGTGAACGCCAACCAGTTGCGCAAATGGGTTCGGCTGCACCGGCAGGCGGAAACGCCCGTGAGCAACAGCGACATGACCGCTTCAGTGTCGGCGTTTGTGCCAGTCGTCGCGATCGCGAATCCGGCGCCCGCGCCTGCTTCAACGCCGGCTGTATGCGCGCAGCAACTAGATCAGTCGCCGCACCGGTCTTCGCGGTCGCCGACCTCGGCTTGGCTGTCGGCCGAGTTGCCCAATGGCGTGAAGCTGGAGCTTGAATGCTCGGAACACGACGCCGCTCTCGTGAGCGCCATGATCGCGGCATTGGGACGGCACTGATGTTTCGCTTCGAGGCCGACCTGAAGGTGTTCTTGCACCGCGAGCCAGTAGACTTCCGGGCAGGCATCAACACTCTGGTGACGCTGGTCGAGCAGTCCATGCAACTGGACCCGTTTGCGCGTGCCGTGTACGCCTTCCACAACCGCAGACGCAACCGGATCAAATTGCTGTTCTACGAGCGCAACGGTTTCTGGCTGCTGCTACGGCGTCTCGAAGAGGATCACTTTGTCTGGCCGCGTCGGCAACAGGCGGTAATCGAGCTGACGACAGAGCAGTTGCGCTGGCTATTGGAAGGCATCGACATCGATGCAATGCGCCGTCATCCAGCGCGGCGGTACCGTCATGCCAGCTGAGTACCGGGCCGGCAGGCAAACAACGCACGGGTGACTGTTACAAATCTCCGTAAACCCTCAGCGTGTTGTGTTCGGCTATCCTGGGGCATGAATGAAGAGGACTTCTCGCGGTTACCGCCCGCCGCCCAGGCTTATATCCGTGAACTTGAGTCACGTAACCGTCAGCTGGGCGAACGCATTGCCCAGCTGGAGGAACAATTCCGCCTGGCGCAGAGCAAACGCTTCGCGCCGAGCAGTGAGAAGCTGCGCGATCGCGTGTTCGACGAAGCCGAGCAGATCGCTGCCACCGAAGCACACGACGATGACCTTGCGGCAGACACCTTCATACTGCCCGATACCGGCTTGCCGGACCCACCGGAAGTAGCGCGGCGCAGTCCTGGACGCAAAACCGCTGCCGGCGCATCTGCCTCGTCAGCGCATCGAATACGACCTGCCTGATGACCAGAAGATATGCCCGTGCTGCGCACGCGAGCTTCACCGTATGGGCGAAGAGATCAGCGAACAGCTGCATATCGAGACGAAGGCGTCGGTGCTGCAGCATGTGCGCTTCAAATACGCGTGTCGCAATTGCGAGCGTCATGCCGAACGCACGCCGGTGATAACGTCACCGATGCCAGCGCAGCCATTGCCGGGCAGCAATGCAAGTGCCGCGATGATCGCCACCGTGACCGCCGGCAAGTATGTTGACGGAACCCCGCTATACCGGATGGCCAACGCATTGGGACGCGCCGACATCGAAGTCGGACGCGGCACGCTGGCGAACTGGGTCATCCGGCCCGCTGAGCTGCACTACAGCCGGCTCTATGAGGCTTTGCGCACGACGCTGCTGTCTCAGCCGTTGATTCACGGTGACGAGACAACGGTGCAGGTGCTCAAGGAGGCTGGCAGAGCGGCGCAGAGCACCTCGTACATGTGGGTTTGCCGCAGCGCCGAAGGTTGCGCGCAGCCGGTCGTGCTGTTCGATTACCAACAGGGGCGCGGGCAGGAATATCCCCAAGCGTTCCTCGCTGGTTACGAAGGCCTATTGATGACAGACGGATACGCCGCCTGGCGCACGCTCGAAGGTCCAATGCACTTCGGCTGCCTGGCTCACGCCCGTCGAGCCTTCGTCGACGCCCTCAAGGGCATGAAGAAACCGGGCGGCCGTGCCGCGCAGGCACTGGAATACTTCAAGGCGTTATATCAGGTCGAAACGCTCACCAAGGCCGATTTGCCCGACGGCGAGACACGGGTCGACTATACGTACCGGCTGCGTCAGCAGCACAGCGTGCCATTGCTCGAAGCGTTCGAAGCCTGGCTGGACGAACAGGCGCTGCAGGTCTTGCCAGAAAGCCTGCTGGGCAAGGCGATTTCATACACAAGAAACCAGTGGGCGTATCTCTGTCGATACGTGAGCGACGGGCGTGCCGCCATCGACAATAACGTCATTGAGCGACATCAGACCATTCTGTACCGGCCGGTCCTCATGGCTGTTCAGTGACACGGTTGCCGGCGCGAAAGCAAGCGCAATGGTCTACAGTCTGATGCTCACGTGTCGGGCCTGCAACGTCGAGCCATACGCCTACCTCGTGCATGTGTTGACCGCATTGCCACAGCGCGGGCCGGACGCCGATGTCGCTGACCTGCTGCCATTCAACTTCGCGAAACGCTCCGCCGAAATTGGCGCCCCTGTCTGACGTAACCTGCGACAACGCCCCATTGCTTGCGCCTGCGGCGCCTTCGCGCAGTCGGCGCTCAGAAGTCGCTCGTGCTGAAGGCCGCGCAATACGGCACTGCTGGATGATCCGCCGCGAGGACGTCCACGTCAGATTTGCCAGGTGTATGCTCGTACAGGCACAAGCGCGACGCTTGCTGCGGCGATCTCGAACCGGGGAGGCCACCGTGATGCTTCTGACTGAGGAAGAATCAGCGCTAGCGCTCGCGGATCGCCATATCCTGGAAGCGCTGCAGCGAATCAGCCTGCAAGAAGAGCGCGTTCAGGAAGCGCAGAGAAACGGGATGGATTCGTCACAGGCCGGGGAGCTACTGCGCATCATGAGGGAGATCCTTTTCACCTTCAGACGGCATCGGCGCCAGCTTCATGAAGAGCTTGAAAGACAGCGGCGCCTCACAAAATCATTCGGTCACTGAACAGTCCCGACGATCGGTGTCCTCAAACGAGCGCTTACAATCCTCCGCCCCGACGATGCGAAGTACAGCGTTAACATCAGAATGGTGTGCTGCTGCCATCGTTGGTTCCATATGGAATTAGTCAAGCCGTCAAAGTGTCAGCGCGCTGAGCGTTGCCGGGATCGGGGCTTACCTGAGCGACGTTTGCGCTGCATGACCCCAACTGCCCCTTCTACGGCAGCGTCTGTCAGATCTGGCGGTACATGGCGGGGCCTCCGATCAAACCGATCGCTATGATTTCTTTTTGCCCGTAGTTGCGGGGTTCCTTGCGAACCTCATACCCATCCTCATCACGATGCAACCAGCCTATGTGTTCCGCAACCGTGCCAACCTCATTGCGCACCGCTGCCATATCACGCATCACAAGGTCGCTGGGAAGCGACTTCAGACATTCTAGTAACGTTGCCACGCCCGGATTCCCTCTCAAACACATGATGGACAGCAATGTTCGGTATTCTACCTGCCGTCGGCACGAGTCAAGGTTGGTCGTCTCCGGCATCGGTGTTTGATCGTTTGCGTTCCCACAGCAGCAACGTCGCTCACAGCATCTTCCGACCAACGTCCATGCAGACCGGTATCGACCTGCGTCTGACAGACAACCCATTTCGAGAACGGAATGGCTGCTGACCGCTGTGAACCAGTCATCGCAACAAAAACGTCCCAGTTCGTCGACCGGCTATTGGCCGCGAGTCGCCTCTAGGGGCGAAAAATATGGGTTCTGATACGAGACAGCAACTCCTTGATTTAGCGCCAATATATATTAGGGGCGGTTCGCAAAGCCTTATATAGCCTAAATCGTCCTAACCGGAAAATTGCACGGAAATCAGGGTGACCCCTGTTCGCGCGGTTCAATATGCGCGATCATCACATCGCCCCGACTCGAAAAGCAGGCCGAAAGTGGTGCCGATTTTCCACGAGGCGCGAACGCCGCAGAAGGCGCAAGTGCGTTAGATTAGGATCTTGTTGCGACCCGCCACAGTGTCTTCGAATCGGTGGTCATCGAAGTCAGTCCTGAAGTTGCACAGGAGCCGCCGTGAGCACGAAACACAGCAAGAAAGGTCATCTCGAGGCCGCGGCGTCACACCACGAGCAGGCCGCACGACATCACCGTGAGGCGTCGCGGCATTTCGAGGACGGTCGAGACTTTGCCCACGCCGCACATCAAGCGATGATGGCCCATGGACATACGTTGCATGCGATCGATCAGGCACACGACGCTGGCGCGCACAGCGCCAGTACGCCGTCGATAACGCCTCCATCAATCGTCTCAGGCGTAAGTGCCGCGGGCATCGCTAAACATCATGCGGCTGCCGTGGAGCTTCACACACAGGCGGCGCAGCATATGCGCCATGCCGTTAAGCTCTTCGATCAGGATCGGAGCGCGGTCTCCCACGACGCACAGCTAGCGCTCTCCCTCGCACTTCGCGCTTTGTCACACGGCAACGAAGCAGCGAGACTATTCGTCATGCTGACTGCCGGTGGTGCTTCGTGAGTCAAGGTTGGTTGACTGCAAGCCAGTCACATCTTGTTTAATGGAGAATTCGGAGTGGTGCTGCGGTATCCGTTTAGACACATTGAACCGCTTTCTGCGCTGCATGCACACCCTACAGCGCCGGGTTGTTGCGCGGATCTACGGTCGTGGGCCTGCCGTAAACTCCACGCATTGACAGGTATGGCGCAATCCGGCGGCCTACTCGCGGCTAGGCCTTTCGCTCCAGCATGTCTGTTGCGAAAGACTTCGCATGCGCTACGGCCTCTTGCGCGTCGGGGAATACACCGAGCTGCTCCCAGTACTCTTCGACTGCGTACGTTCCTTTCATACCGAGTGCTCTCTGAACACGCAGTTGCGCTGCGTACCTGCCGTCCTCCAGTGGTCGAGCAGCCGCTATTACCTTGTGCGGAAGGTCGGATCTTTCTGGCTGAACCAACTCTACTGGACCGCCAGGCAGGCCAATATCTTTCAACTCGTTCCTGATTTTGCAGTCCGGGCAGTAGAAGCACCATCCGCTGTCCTCGTGATTGGATCTGACCTGCCCGCGGGCCAGCACAGCACGACATTCAACGTTTTCGCAGATGAACGGCATAGCAGTTTCCCGAGTTGTTTGAAAGAAATCCTAGCATGTACCGACGGCCAATCATCGGCGTTGTTGCTTTGCCCGAGGCTAAGGAAAACCCTCAAGTAGAAGCCGGTGAGGTCGCGCCCAAGGCCTCACCGCAGTTGAACGCTCATATCGGGGTTCGGTTTCCGCGAACCGCTATTCCCGATGCATGCAGCCTGATGTGATCCGCGCGCTCACCATACGAGTAGGCCGTTGACCTGGATCACCTCCGGGTGGATTGGGGCGCTAAAGATAGCGGCCTTTTCCCCGACCGCTGCAAGGCCGTGAAGATCTATCGACGCACTGGAGACGACGTCCGCTGCCGACCGCTTGCGTGTGGCCCTGAGAGAATCTGTGATGTGTCGATGGCTCGCGAGCTTCGGAACCGGCTGCCGCGCGCCAGTCAATTCAGTCTCCGCGGCGACAGGGGACCGTTGTCGCGCTAACGCAAAACGCCGCAACAGCGATGCAGCCACCGTCCGTCGGCGCGACCAGCGCCTCAGCCGGTTCGGGTCAGGGAAAAGCAGACCATGTGTTGTCGGCAGACGTACCGATTGGCAGGTATCATCCCGCCGTGGTAAATATTCTTCTGTCGCGGGCGGCCGCTCTGTGTGGAACGGCGGTCGCGAACGCGGATTTTAAACGTCTACAGGTTCAAAAATGGCAACAGGTACAGTTAAATGGTTTAACGATGCAAAGGGCTTTGGGTTCATCACGCCGGACGAAGGCGGCGAAGACCTGTTCGCCCACTTCTCCGAAATCAAGACTGAAGGCTTCAAGTCATTGCAGGAAAACCAGAAAGTCAGCTTCGAAGTGAAGATGGGGCCGAAGGGCAAGCAGGCCGCCAATATCAAGCCTGTCTAAGCGGCGCGCGCTACCCTGACAAGTGACCCGCCCGTGCCGGTCAAGTTTTTTAGGTTCAGCGTGTCGGGAGTCCGTGCACGGGGTAGCATTCCGGTTCACCGATTCGAGCAGGACCGGCAGGCCCTGCTCATCACCGTCATCTCACTGACAATCAGCCCGCGACGGGCACCGAGACGCTCTCGCTGGCAGGTGCAACTGCTATCGGATTGTTCGGCGCCCGCTTCGCAGCCGCCTTCCTCGCCGCAGCTTTCCTGACTGCGGCCTTCCTCGCTGATACTGGCTTTGGCAGTGCCTTGGCTTTCTTCGCGACAACCGTTTTTTCCTTTACCTTTTTGGTCGCGGCTTGTTTTACGGTTGCCTTGGTGGACGAAACGGCCTTCGAGCCTGAACCGCCCGCTTCCGCGGCGACAATCAGAAACTTCGAACGGTCTTTGGCACCAGCCAACCATGCCGGCGCCGGACCGCGACCACTCCATGTCGCCCCACTCTTTGGGTCACGGTATTTCGGCGCCTGGGGGCCCTTCACGTAGTTGCCCGCCTTCGCGGGTTTCTTTGCGGCAACGGCGGGTTGTGCAACGCTGCCGTCGATCAGAAACTTCGTCCGGTCACGTACGCTCGCGATCCACGCCGGCGCGCGGCCGTGCCCCGTCCAGGTAGCACCCGTCTTCGGATGACGGTACTTTGCCGACACTGCTGACTTGGCTACCGTTGCGGCGCCTGGCTTGCGACCACGCTTCTTGCCGCCGGTATGTGCTTCGATGTCCGCAACGGTCAGGCCATGCTTTTCCATGATGTCACGAATCTTCGCGATCACGCCGGACGACTGCTTTGCGGCAAGCGCTTCGGCCTGGGCCTGCAACCTGGCGATTTTCGCCTGCACGTTTTCGAGCGTAGCCATGATTTCCTCTTTATGTATGTAGTAGTGGCCGAACTATGCCAGCAAGTAAGACGCACGTCGATAGTGGCACGCTACAATCGAAAGAGACTCAAGCTCAGAACGAATAATCCGGGTGCTTCGTCGGCCTTGCTTAAGGCAGCGCCAAAAGGGATGAGCAACGACGATCGCCGCGCTACGAAAGCGGCGATAGCCGAACCGCGCGCCCCCGGCTTCACTCAGCCCCGGCGCCGAAACCGCGACCTCAAATGCGCACGCTGACGAGATAACTGCTGCTTCAATCTTCTGGTAAGCGGCGACTGCCGCTCCCCACTCGGCGCGATTGAGCAGATCAAATCGGCTTAAGACAACAGATTGTCCGCAGATCATTTGGAAGAAATAGTCGGACGGTACTCAAGGAAGGAAACGAATGGGTGAACGTAAGCGGGACAGCATAATCGCTTATCTCCGCCACCGGATGGAAGAATATGGCATTGAGCCGGACGACCTGGCTTCAGCAATAGCGGGCAATCAGACAAGGCAGAAACCAGCCCGGTATCAAAATGCTACTGGCGATAACTGGACAGGCGACGGGGAAATGCCCCAGTGGCTGAAGCAGGCGATTAGCGCAGGACAAAGACTCGAACATTTTGAGGTGGCATCGGCGCCACCCGTGCAGGAAAGCCCGCGAAAGACGATCGACTGGCGCGACGACCCTTTTGCAGGGAGTCCACTCGCGCGGCAGCACGCTGACTGACGAGTTCACCTTTTCCTGCTGGACGAACGCCGGCTGCCACAGATGGATTGGATCGCGCGGGCCCTGTTGCCTTTCAGTTGGGGGAAACAGCGAAGATGAAAAGGCTGTTAGATACATCGCATCGCGAGCATCCCGACTCGCCCTGATCTTGGGGTTAGAACCGGCGCGACTCCTGGAAATCCTCACCCTGTATCGACCTGAGCACACGGAGTGCCTCCCCACGTAGCGGCTCAGAAAAGCGCTGCCCGACATCGCTCCCGCTCTACAGCGCCTTCCCTCTTCCGATCGTCGCCGCGCGCTTCGGCGACTTGCGTCCGAGGCCTTGAAAATCCGTTCGCCTTCCAACACCCGATCCTGATTCGAGCGGCTACATTTATGTTGTAGGAAGACGATCTTGCGCATGGAGTGCCCTCGCCTCCGAATTGCGGTTCGCAGGTCCGAAGCGAGAATGACATGAAGAAATCGATCTGCGCACTGCTGCTTGCGGCCACGTTTCTACACGCGCGTGCTGACACCCCGTCGCTCTACTCCCCGAGCGCGATCGTGTACGACGTCACGCGCGGCGAAGTCTTGCTGGAAAAGAATGCTGACGATCTCCGACCCATCGCGTCGCTGACCAAACTGATGACCGCGATGGTCGTACTCGACAAGGCACAGGACATGGGAGATACCCTGACCATTGACGAGGCTGACATCGACCGGCTCAAGCACTCGGGTTCCCGGATACCTGTCGGAACGTCGCTCGAACGCGAGGCGATGCTTCGCCTTGCACTGATGTCGTCCGAAAACCGTGCGGCGTCCGCCCTGTCACGCTCGTTCCCCGGTGTCACGGATCGGCGTAATCGAGCCGGGGATGATCGGCGTAATGAGGCCACCTGGAATGGCCCCGAAACGCGATTTCGAAGGGACTCAAGAATGCGTTTTTTTGCCTGATTTTGCAACCACGTTTTCGCCGTTTTCGGGCATCGGTTTCGGCTTGCGGAAGCTCTCACCCTCAATGACGACACGGTAGGCGCCGTGCCGTAGCCGATCGAGCGTGGCAGCACCGAGGATGCGGTTGTCGGGGAATGCGTCGCCCCATTCGCTGAAGTCGAGATTCGACGTCAGGATAGTTGCCGCGCGCTCATACCTGGCGGCGACCAGGTCGTGGAAGTCTTCGTCGTGGGGCGCACGCAGGGGTTTGAGTGCAAAGTCATCGACGATCAGCACCGGAACGCGCACGAACTGCTGCAACTTGCGTTCATAGAGCTCAGTCGCCCGTGCTGCATGCAGCTTCTTGAGCAATTCGGTTTGCGTGATGAACAGGACATCGCGGCCCTGGCGTGCGGCGCAGTGGCCCAGGGCCTGCGCGAGATGCGACTTGCCGACGCCGGTTTGGCCGACCATCAGCACGCAGACCTTCTCGTCGATATAGCGGCCGGCGGCGAGATCATAGATGTGAGCGCGGTTGAGTTTGGGCACGCGGTCGAAGTCGAAGTTCTCGAGCGTCTTGCCTAGGGAGAAGCCAGCGCGGGCGAGCCGCACGCCGAGCTTCTTCTGCTCTCGCCGCGCGACCTCGTCGTGCAGAAGCGTGGCGAGGAACTCCGTGTAGGCAAGTTGCCCGTCGATGGCTTGACGGTTGCGTTGCTCGAGCGAGTCGAGGATGCCCGAGAGGCGCAACTGCTTGAGGATCGTGTTCAGTTCTGGACTGGGATGCATAGGCGTTCAATGGATCAGAAGGGAATGGAGGTCACGGCCGAAGCGGCCGCCGTTCAGATAGGTGTCGGCAGGCGCCGGCGTCGGCGCTGGTGCTGCGGTGGGCTGGCTGTCCAGCCCCTTGTCGAGGATCGCCTTGACAGTGCGGTACTTGGGGCTGGCGAACACGAGCGCACGCTCGCACGCAGCCTCCAGCCGTTGATCGCCGACCTTCTCGCGAAGCCTCAAGACGCCCTGCGCGCCGCGCAGGTTGACGAGCACCTTGTCGTTGAACATCGCGAGAACGAGCGCGTGGCAGGCTGGCCCGATATCCTTTGCCCGCGCCAGGCACCACTGTGGATCGTGCTCGAGCCACGCTTGCGCTTCAGGCGGCTGGTGGTCACGCACCGTGTGGCGATCGCCGGGCTTGCGCAGGCGCGGATGGGTCGCGACGAGCTCATGGCGGTGGAACACCTGCACGACCGTGTCGGTCGCCTTCAGCCACAGCTGCTTGCCAACGAGCGTGAACGGCACCGAATACAGTGCCTTCTTGTAGACGACGTGCCCGTCGGTATGGACCTTGACCTCGCACCATACGGCCAGCACTGGCGGCACATCGGGCAGTCTGGCGAGCAGTGGCTTCTCGATGGCGAAACGTGCAAGCGGCTGCTCGCGCGTCGTGCCGTGCTCGCGCGTGCCGGCCTGCTGCATCACCCAGTCGCGCAATTGACGGTTGGCGTCGGCGAGATCGCGGAATTCGCGCAGCGGCACGAAGGATCGTTTGATGTATTTGACTCCGGCCTCAACGACGCCCTTCTTCGCAGGATCGTGTGGAGGGCATGCATCGATCCGGAAGCCGTACCCCTCGGCCAGCGCGGCGTACGAGCGCTGTACCTCGGGGTCGTACATGCACGCCTTTGTGATCGCGCACTTGGCGTTGTCGATGATCACGCGTTCGACGCGGCCACCGAACCATTCGAAGGCGCGCCGGTGACAGGCCAGCCACGTCTCGACCGTCTGATCCAGCACGACCTCGGCGTATTGATGACGCGACCAGCACAGCGTCATCACGAAGAACCATGTCTTGAGCAGAACCCCGGACTCATGCGTGAGCACCGGACCGGCGCCGAAGTCGACCTGTGCGGCCTCGGCCGGTGCGAACTCCAGGATCGTCGTCGCTCTCGCGCCGCGCTCGGCCTTCAGGTGCAGCAGGAAGCGCCGCACTGCCGAATAGCTGCCCGTATAGCCGTGGTTGCGCTGAAGCGCGTTGAAGATCGTCGTGCCCTGCACGTCGGCGTCATACCAGCCGCGCACCAGATCGCGAAACGGTTCAATCGTGGAGACGCAGCTACGCGGCAGCTTCGGATTGCGTCCGAAGATCGCTGCCAGTTCGGCGTCGTCCGGCAAGGGCCGACCGGGATCGAGCCAGCCCCGAGCGAGCGCGACCTGCCTGACGGTCTTCAGCTTCCCACGCCCCATCAGGCGTGCGCTGGCAATGTCACGGTCGGAATCGCCCTGACGCATGCGCGCCAGAACCTGTCGATACTCAAACACTTCGAACCTCCTTCGACTCATCGGCCCTCCGGGCAAAAAGCCTGAAGGTACCGGGTTGTGGAAATTCGAAATGCGTTTCGGGCTGCCGCCCGACAGAACACTGAGCCCGCTACGTGGCTCGATTACGCCGATCCTGCGGTGGCTCCAATACGCCGATCATCGAGTGGCCCGATTGCGCCGATCATGCACTGGCTCGATTGCGGCGATCATCCGGTGGCTCGATTACGCCGATCCCGGAATGGCTCGAATATGCCGGTCAGTGACACCCGGCGGCCGATCAGCGTTCGTCGGGCAGATGAATCTGAAAGCGCGTGGGCTAACCATGTCCGACACGCATTTCGAGGATCCGACGGGACTTTCGCCGGACAATGTCTCCACGGCGCGCGATGTTGTCAAACTGGCAATCGAAGCGTCGCACTATCCGACTATCAGTTCATTTACCACGCTGACAGCGTATGAACAAACAATCGGCAACCGGACACGTTTCTATCGCAACACAGATCCGGTTGTCCGCTGGACGGATTGGGACGTTCAGCTCGCCAAAACCGGATACACGCGCGAGGCGGGTCGCTGCATCGTGGTCGATGTCGCGATGCCGAGAGGCCCGGTAATCATTGCGCTGCTTGGCGCGCGTTCATCCGGTGCCCGCTCCGCTGATCTGGCCATGATCCGTAACTGGGTGAACGGCGGTGGCCCTTCCGTAGCCGTACCGCGGCTGCACTACGCTTCGACGCATTTGCATCACAGCCACCCGGTCGTCGCCAGCCAGCCGCATCGCGTGAAGGTGCGATTCGCGTCGACCGGCCCGTCACATCGCATGCGTCGCACCGCGTGATCGCCGGCCGAGCCGGTGCGTAAGCGTGTCCGCTCTGGCAAGACACGCATCGCCGTCGACACCGGAACGTGTTTCTCCTCGAAAGGGCCACATTGCCGCGAGACCGGTCGAACCACAGAGCGCGCCTGGAGCCGCCACTCGTTGGACGCCACAGTCGCGTCTGGCTGCGGCGGGTGTTTGAAAGATCTATCATAGTGAACCGTGAGGTCGCCATGATTTGTCGGAATTCGAGCATCGAATGAAGCCATCACGCAATACCGACTCCGTCCCAGGGGAGTGGTATATCGACACAGCCTGCATCAATTGCGGTGCGTCGCGTCATGTCGCGCCGAGGCTGATTGTCGAAAAAAACGATAAGAGTGTCTTCGTTCGGCAGCCTGTCACGCAGGAGGAGCAACTGGCTGCCTGGCGTGCGGTGTTCGTATGTCCTACGGCATCGGTACGCAGCGAAACGAAGCAGCCTCGCCCGAACGCCGTGATCTTTCCGGAGCAGATCGCATCGGGGGTGTGGCGGTGCGGATTCAACGCACGGTCGTCGTTTGGCGCACATTCATATTTTGCGGCGCGTCCGGACGGCAATCTGCTGATCGACTCACCGCGCTATGCGGCGGAGCTGGTGAAATGGTTTGAGGAAGCCGGGGGTATTGCGCACATCCTTCTGTCGCATCGTGACGACGTCGCAGATGCGGACAAATACGCGCGCCAGTTCGGCGCTCGCGTCTGGATCCATCGGGAGGACAGGTCGGCCGCCCCATATGCTACGGATCTGCTCGACGACCGGTCAGCACAGGGCATCGCGGCCGGCGTGCGCGCAATCCCACTGCCCGGGCACACTCGGGGAAGCGTCGCATACCTGCTTGAGGATCGCGTACTCTTCTCAGGTGATTCGCTTGCCTGGAGCCCGCGCGAGCGGGACCTCATCGCGTTCAGGGACGCGTGCTGGTATTCATGGACCGAACTCACCGAATCGCTTGGCAAGCTGGCCGCGTATCGATTCGAATGGCTGCTTCCTGGTCACGGCTGGCCCGTGCACTTGCCAGTCGTGGAAATGAGTGCTCGCTTGCTCGCGTTGGTTGCACGCATGCGAAATGATTGAAGTCGCCGGCTCAATCATTCTACCGCTTATCGCTTCGGATGGACTGGCTGCCTCACGGGCTCGTTGGCGCTCGTCGTACTCGCGCCGCTTTTCGGCATGCCGCCGCAGATCGTGTTGACGCAGTTTTCGCTCAACCTGTTATGTCAACTCAGACTTCACGGCACGTGAATTCCACGCCTGGCCCGATCGAACGGAGCTAAAGAATGAAAATACGACTTATCTGCCCCATGTCGTCGGTGAACTGAAAAACATTCAGTCGACCAGCTCTGACGTCGAGAGAAGCTGCTCGACGTCCCCAATGGAATACGCAAGGGACGGGTTGTACTCGAGCTCGGAGATGAGCGTTCGCCTTCTCTCGAGAAGTCGCTGAATCGCACTGGCCCGGGAAACAAAGATTTGCTCCATCGATAACCACCATAACCGGTGCGAGCACCGGCTAACGCCCTGTAGCGCAGATCAATCGGTATATGACGCGAACTACCGCGCGAATATTCCCTCACGTAAAGCGCGACTTTCAGGAAGCCGGCAAACCTGGATGAAGAGACTGCAGCTCTCGCACGTCTTCGGATAACGGATGCCGGATGCAGACGGGCACATCTGCCCCACCTCACTGGAGCCCCGGCAAGCAACCATGAAATGGCCTTCCTTACAGCGCTTCGCCGTCGCGTGTGCGTAGTTTGCCGTTCATGAACCAGCCCATTTCCACGAGATGGTCCACGCACATCTCATAGACTGCCCGAACAAACTTGGCGCGGAAGTCGGGTCGAGGTTCGGAGACCGCGGCTGACTCGACGCCAAGCATCACCGGTAAATTCAGCTCGACGCGTTCAGCGAGCGTCTTCGACCAGCTCGAGATTGACACCCGCTCAAACCAGTCAGCATCGTGCCCATTTGCAGCCAGCCAGATACGTTCGAATTCAACGACGTCCCCGACAGTGAGCCAGTCGCCGCTAACGAACCTTGTCAGAAGTTGAGATTCAACCAGAAAGGCGAGCAACTCGGCTCTCGCCCGAAGATCCAATTTTAGGGATTGGTTCATGCGTTTATCTGCATTCCTTACGTACCAGGCGAAAATTAGCAGTAGCAAACCGAAGAAAATGTCTTCAGCGACTCAAGTGATTCTTTAATACGGGCTTGCGGACTTAGCCTATGACTAACCGGCCGTCATTCGGCTCGCGACTCCGGATCGAGCCTTTCCCTGTTTGCTTCCGCTCAATCTCATCCAGCTTGTGCACTCAGCTCTTGCGACGTATCAAGTTGATATCCCGTCAGCCCCGACGTTTCAATGCGATTGTTTTGCCGACTGCCCCAATCATCGACAAGCATGCTCTACGGAGCGCATTGAACAAACGTCGCACGCTTAATCCGGCGATATACAAGATGCCGCGCTCGACAGCTGAATTCATCTTTGCCCGCATAATCTCTTATGCCTGTTCTACGGTAGCTTAGCGCCTCTTTCTTAGAACGTACACAATTGAGAGATTCAATGCAATCACCTTTCCGAGAAAGCTAACGAATGCCCGCGATCAAAATCAGGATTTAGTAACTTCTGCCCGTTTACATTAAAACGCATATGCATTGGAATCGATATCACGGTAACAAAGTCACAAACCACAGCGGCGGGCGTCTTCGCTACCACCGAAAAAAGTCGCGCAGCACAGAGAGGTGGTCTCTTTCCCTCGTCGCTTGACCACCAGCCTGGCCCCAGGTTCGGCAATGCGCAAAGCGCAAGCCAGACAGGTAAGCCTACACGGGCGCTGTCTCGTGGCCATATCGATGCCCATCCACGGGCGCAATAGAAATTCGGTTGACGCCGACGTTGGTAGAACAGTGACCGTGTCCACAGAGAAGGGAAGCCTCTCCTCGTCCACACAATGTAGTAGTATTTAGCAAACGGCTGTAAGGATCCGCTGATCAGCACACAACCTCGCTCCCAGAGAAAAATCTGATGCGTTGCTGACTGTCCGCGTGCCGATATTGAATGCGGGATGTCGACGTGAAAGGACAGTTCTCAACATCGACCGAAAAGACAATGAGCGAAGCCATATACGGAGCGCAGGCAACCGGGCGGGTGACCCACAGCTTGCTGCGACTTAGCACAGCCATGCGGAGCCAGGCCTGGGAATGGGCGGAAGGCGCCGGTCTGACGCCGACCCAGGGCGAAATCCTGGTGCTGCTAATGCAACGCAAGGGGCCGATGCGTCTCGGCGAAATCGCCCGTGAAACCGCGCTGACGGCCGCAACCACGAGCGATGCCGTCAGCACGCTGGAAACCAAGGGACTCGTCGAAAAGCGCCGTGCACTCGACGACGGACGCGCGCTCGCCGTGCGTTTGACGGCACGCGGGCGCACCGCAGCCAAACGCGCCACGCTATGGCCGGCTTTCCTCGCAAACGCGGTCGGCACCTTGCGTGACGAAGAGCAGTCGGTTTTCTATCGCACGCTGCTAAAGACCGTGCGCCAACTTGAGGTGCAAGGCCAAATTCCGCCGCACCGGATGTGCGTGACCTGCGCACATTTCCAGCCGGGCAAAAACCTGAAAAAAACGCTGCATCACTGCATGCTACTCGATCTGTCGATGTCGGACACCGATCTGCGTCTGGACTGCTCGGTGCACGAAACGGCCGACGCCGCCACGCAGAAAAAGACCTGGAAGATCTTCGCGCAGCAAGTCTGATGGGCCACTGCGCTTCGGCCGTCGCTCAGATTCCCCCGAGCAGCGGCCGGCGCTGCATTTGAACGACACGCAGAATCTGCCCGCTCATCGCGACGTCTCGCGCCCTGAGTCTGATGGAGAAAGCGTCCCTCTGCAAGCGGCGCGAACTCATTACCGGTGCGCATTTGAAGCAGTGAAAATCGCGGCAACTACCTTTGCGCGCTGCGGGCCGTGTTCAAGACGTACACGCTAAAGCTCATGGGGCCAGGTCTCGAGACGAGCAGTACAAACCTCCGTGATTCCGCGCACTATCGGAGACTGTTAATCGAGTCGCCCAGAATCAGTGAAAAGAGTTGCAAGTACTTCCGCATCGCGCAGCAATTCAATGTGCCATATGAATCTGGCAAGCTGCTCTGACACCTGACCCAGACGTTTGCTTTCAAGCCCGTCGGGCGAAGCGCCAACCACCTGCGACCACTATCTTAGTGACTCGACCAGAGGCACGGCCTGCAGCACTCATTGCCTCTCACCCGGGAAATGAGTTGTGCGATGACGAGGTGACAGCGGAGATCGGCGCGGCTTAGATCGTCGAAAATGCTCTTCATTTATGACGCGTCTCTTTACTGCGCCAATGCTTCTGGTGCTCGTCAATCTGGCGCGGCCGGTGAACGGTGAACGCGAGCCCTGTCTGATTCCGATTTGTGTTGCCGATGTTGTATGTGGTTGCGGGGGAGAAGGCAACGATGAGACGGGAGTTGTCGCGAGAGCGAGCGACGCCACCCAGCTTCCGGCCAGTAGCGTATTGGTCGTTCCTTTTAAGGCTATCTTTCGCGGAAAGACTTCTGCCGAATGGGAGGTCGCGCTTTGGTCGCGACCCCGTAACGCTCAATTGCCGCCACAACGCACACTGGTTGCCTATGGCATACCCGCCCGTGCTTCATCAGGGACCCGGCCGCAGAGTGCCAGCAATTATTCATTGTATGCCAATGCGAAGCGATTTTTCAAGATCGTCCGCGGCGTTCCGGCATCGTCGATCCGCCGTTCCAACGGTATTCCTCCCGCTGTGCTCGCGACGCCTGACGCGAACGTCGAAGCTGCGAATGACCGCATCGTGTTCCGGCCCACGGTGCTGAGCGCAGGGAACTCACGTGGTGGTGGCCAAGAAAGACGACGCGACGATGTCGCGACGTGCCGACGACACGAGCGCCTGAAACCCGACGCGGGTACTCCTCATTGCGTTTTATCTTTTGCAGCATATAAATAGAACGGTGTTTCGGTCGATTGCGTTCAAGCGTAAGTGGGACGGAGTCGAATTGGCCAATAATGGCCCGGGTCTCGTTGGCGGACGCCGACCTGAAAGACCTCGGGCAATAACATTCCGAGGTGAATGATGTCGGCGATACAGCACGTTTTCGTTCTCATGCTTGAGAACCGTTCCTATGACAGCGTATTCGGATGGTCCCGCCTGACAGGCAAAACACCCACGGGCGAGGCAACAACTGCCAACGGACTGCCTTCTACGCCCATTGTCAACTTCGGCAGAACGGGGACCTCATACACCCTGGGTAAGGGTGCGCCCTACGCCCTCGGCTTCGACCCCGGTCACGAATTCACCGATGCTTGCGTTCAACTGTGCGGGCTACAGGTGGCCAGCGGAGATACTGTGCGCAACGACTCGCTCGTGTCTGGGCCAAACGGATACCCACCGTTTGCAACGGATTTTTCAACGACGGGCTTCGCCGCGACATATGAGGATCATTCGGACATAGTGCCGGACGCCTTTAACGCGTTCACGCCTGACCAGCTTCCGTGCTGAATTTCCTGGCCAGCCAGTTTGGTGTGTGCGACAACTGGTTCTCTTCAATGCCAGGACCGACGTGGCCCAATCGATTCTTTGCTGTGGCCGGGACCTCGTCGGGACTTGACCATTCGCCGAGCGACGCGCAGGTGCTGGAAGCCATATTCTTCAACGCGCCCCTTTTCACGTTTCCGAACGGCACAGTTTTCTCGAAGCTACAGGCGTCGGACTGGCTTATCGTGCAGGGTGACGTTGCGCAAACGCGCGGCATCCATGGGATGCAAAACCTGCCGGGCCGATTCGTCGGGATGGATACGCTCATCTCGCGGCTCGCCAGCGACTCATTGACCGAAAAATTCATCTTCATCGAACCCACCTACGATGCGAAGAACGACTTTCGCAACGGCAACTCGATGCATCCTGCCGGGGATGTCCGGAATGGAGAAGCGCTGATCAAGCAGGTGTACGACGCTATCAGCACGTCGAGGCTATGGCCCAACAGCGTCCTGCTAATCGTGTTCGATGAGCACGGCGGGTTCTTTGACCATGTGACGCCTCCTGTTGCCGAACCGCCCGGGTCGGCCGAGAACCCCAGACTGAAGACTCACAACTTCGCTTTCGACAGGCTGGGCGCGCGCGTGCCGGCTATCGTCGTCTCCCCTTTCGTCCCCGCGGGCACCATCGACCATTCGCAGTACGACCACACGTCGATTCTGAAAACAACGGACAAGCTGCTTGGGCTCAACGGAGAGCTGAACCTGACCGCGCGCGTGCGCGCTGCAGACGACTTCGCGAAGATGTTGAATCTTGCCTTACCTCGCACTGACATCCCGCGATGTCCTGCACCCGTCGCCGCGAGTGGTGACCCGAGACCTTCGAGCGAAGGCTCTCCACGAGCAAAAGACCCCTTCCTTCCGCTGTACGCACACCACTAACCGTGACGGGTCGCTATCTGTCGGCCCAGGCGCTCTAACCGGAAATACGCGTGCGGAACACAGCATCACCTCCATATGGCGACGCCGACGACAGTACCATGCCCAACGATGCCGTCACTGACGAAGCGGCGGCATCGAGCCGGCATATCAGCGGTGGTCGTTCCAGGAGCATCATTGCGTTTGGGGATGCTCGAGGAAAAAGCGCAGCATCTCGGCACTGGCGTCCGGGCCAACTGGATCTGTGTAACTGCCTGCTGCGTTGCCCCCGGCCCACGCGTGTGACGCCCCGTGAATGATCCATAACTCAGCATCGATACCGTCGGCAGAAACCAGTTGGGAGACGGTGCAGGCCCGGCCCGCCCCAGCCGTTCTGCTCTCCGAATGTGCGCCCCGCCCTGCATTGAAGCCCTCGACGAGCCGTCTGGCATTGGTTATGTGGACAGTGGTGTCCGCATCACCGTGAAAAACAATCATCGGCCGTCGCGGTGCCAATGTGGTCTCTCGCCTTCCCCGCATCGATTTTCCGGCACCTTTGCCGCCCTTCATTGCCGCCAGTGCCGAGGGCAGATCGTGCGCACACGCCGGCGGGAGACCCGAATGCACACCGGCCGCGGCGTAAATCTCGGGGTATTCGGTGGCCATGATCGCCGCCATTGCACCTCCTGCGGACATCCCAGCGATGTACACGCGCCCGGGGTCGACGTTGTGGGCCGCGATGATATCCCGCGTGATCCCTGCGATCACTGACGGCTCGCCGCGCTCGCGACGTTGATCATTCGGTTTGAACCAGTTCCAGCACTTCGATGGATTGGCCTGCTGCGGCTGCACCGGATAAGCGACGAGAAATCGGTGCCGCTCGGCAAGCGCATTCATTCGGGTGCCCGTTGCGAAATCATCCGCATCCTGTGTGCATCCGTGCAACATCACGATAAGGGGTAACGGCTCGCCTGCGGCTCCCGCTGGAACATAAAGCCCATATTGACGACGACCGGCTGCGTTGGAGTACGCGAGCATGCTGAAATGCCCCCGGTCCTCAACGTCAACACTGTCTTCGCGTGCCCTGACTGAGGTCGTTTGCTGAGTCCATGCCTGCGAGCTTACGGGCGCCGTGACCTCTCTGCCAGATACATTTGCGTTTGCTGCACCGGCGCACTGCTCCCGCCGCGCGCGTTGAACCGCTTTTGTCGCTTCGACCGCACCGCGGGTACGCAGTAATTGCATCGCTTCATGCATCGAATTTAGGAATCCTTCATTCAGTTTCATTTCTTTGTCCGGTTGTCACCTACGTTTGGGGGTCGGGCTAGCGACTAACGGATTCTTCCCGCGAGCGCCTTTTTGACCGCTGGCGTTGCATGAAAGGCTCCGAGTACCACCACACTTTCGATGGTCTCCGATGCGAGTTCCGGGGACACGTCGGTGGCAATGCTGGCCAGGCCCAGCACCTGGATCTTTAGACGCTCCCGGGCGTCACGAACCGCCTCGAGATCCTGCCTCGAAAAATGCTGCATCCCGAGCACAAGCGCGCGACGCTCGACGGTCTGCTTGACGACGGGTGCATGAAGCGCGAGCTGGTTTCGTATTGCCGTGCGGATAAGGTCGGTCCGGTTTGAATAGAAGCCTTCCTCAACGAGAAGATCGATTTGGCCGAGATCGATCGGACCGAGGTTGATCGTGATTTTTTCTGACTCACTGCCCCGTGCACGCGGCCCTTCAATCATTGCTTCTTTTTTCATCTCCGCCATCCATTCACCATCCATATGGATGGTCATAGGCTGATCGATTTTGCAATGCAACAGGAAAAATTGGGGGCGGCACCGTCGTGCGCCCACAGATTTCAATTGGGAGACGTAAAAGGTGAGTTAGAATCAGGTGCATTCTTCACCACCGGGTTGCTCACCGTGCAAATGGAAAGCTGGGTTGGGTCGATCGAGCGGGAATGGCATCAGTTGCGTCGCGCCGACCCTACTCTCGATGTCGAGAAATTTTGCAGGCACGTGCTCGCGGCGAACAAGACGGGATTCCTGTCACCCGAGTCCCTCGCTGTCATCGCAAACGCGCTTCTCATCAGCACGCTGGATGGCGCAGCGTATCTCGGCCGCTGGTTACTCGAACGCATCGGTGTGAACCGCCATCCTGCATGGCGGGTAGCCATGGCCATTTCTCTGGTTACGCCCACGGGAGGTGAAGCGGACTTCGAAACCGGGAACGCGATTCTTGACGACGTGATGAAAGATGAAACCGCGGACAGTCGTCTGCGCGGTATGGCTGCCGCCGCGCTGGCCGACAGCGCTCGGCTCGGACGGGGAATGCAGGTTGATGTAAGCTGTGCGCGATCGCTCTACGAGCAAGCCATTGAGCTTGGACACAAAGCCGCAGCACTCAATCTCGGGCTTTTCTGGGAAGGCCAGTGGGGTGCGAACGACAACGGATTTATCCCGGACCGCACGAAGGCGATGCAGAGTTATCGACGCGGTGGAGATGACAAAATTTGCCAACGCCGCCTTGAAGCGCTGCGTTGAATACCTGGCGCCCGCTCGTGCGGTTGGCAGATTTCAGGCGGCACCGACGGATATTTGCCATCAATTGATAAAGGCGAGGTGACGGAGAAGAGACTCCCCGTCCTCCGTGATGCGAGGGCGTACAGCCCCGCCCGCAAGTCGCTCCAGTGCGACGAGCTGGCGTTCAAGCAACGCACCAAGTTCTTCCCGATCAGCAATGTGATCGGCAGAGTCCTTGACCAGCATCAATGTTGCGAATTCGTGGGCGCTCAACACGGGATGCTCCTGATGCAAAGAGAGAAACGCCGGTCGTGAGCTTTTGCGGTGACGGGCGCTCCATGACGCCCACAACCGTGGGCTGACTACCGAGGGACAAAAGCATAATCCCAGAATGTGACAGCCTGAGGACGGCGTCAAATGCCGACATCGCCTCGTCTATAATCAGCAGATCCGGAATAGCCACATCGCATGGAGCCGTCATTTATGAGTCAAGCCCGCGGACGCAATGCGGGATCCCGGCGCAACGGCCAACATCAGCCTCGCCACGAGAAAAAGTCTCCGCCACAACGGCCGGGACCACCGTATGTGAAGGCGCCTCCACGGGACTCCGCCCAGACTGCCTCCATCTTCAAAACACGATCGTTTCAGTTTCTGGTCGACGCGGTAGGCGCAGAGAATATCGCCATTGCGCTCGAATCGAACATGACGCGTGTGGCAGAACTGATAAAAGGCGAGCGGTTCACGCCCGAGACCGCCTTCCACATGGAAACCACACTTGGGTTACCGCATGGATTTTTTGACCAGCCCAATCCTGCGCTCGCGGACGAGACCATCACTCGTCTGAAGTCACCGCTCGACTTCGTCCAGATCGATGAAGGATTCGACGCAGAGTCCGAAGCACCTGAACTGACTCCCGCCAGGACCGTCGACCAGCAACCCGTTCCTGAAGATAGTGTTTCCGAGGAAGCGCAAATGCCAAAGAAAGTAGCTGCTGGCGGTTCGCCGCGAGCCGTCAGGAATCGTCGAGGCGACACGCCTGAACAGACCAAATCTCGTGCGCCGCTCAAGGCTGCGCGCCCGACGGACAAGACGTCTCCCAGGACGCCCCAGCAGCAACCGCTGGCATTGAGCGACAGCGCCGAGGTCGAGAACATTCGACGCGCTAACCTCCGCCTTCTCACGAGTCGCAACGGATCAAAAGTAAGACTCGGCGTGGTCACGGAGATGAGTGGGTTCAACATCGCCGATCGGCTAAACGGCAAGAAGCGAATGGATGGTGTCGAAGCAAACCGGTTCACGGAGCGACTCGGATTGCCCGTCGGCTGGTTAGACAGTCCGCGCACGGAAGCCGAGATTCCAGAGCCAGTGTCGCAAATGCTCACGCCCGCTCCGCGCGGCCGTGCACCTGTTCAACAACAGGGGGCGCCTGCGCCAGCCACGAACGATGGCGTGCAGGGAGAAAGCGTCGACGGGAAGGTGCGCACGAGGCGCAAGCGGGCGACCGCCCTGGGCGCTTCGGAAAGCTCCGCACCTGTTTCGGCGGACGCCGCGGACGACGTGCAAACGATCGTCGACAGCCCGCGCGCCGATGTCAATGACTTCCCCGACGACCTCGCCAGCCGTTCATTCGATGAAAATCATGAAGCGGTTTCGGTAGCCAAATCTGCGCCCGATGGGGCGATGCAGCAGTCGCGACGCGTCTCCGTGGCCGTACCGCCAGGTCCGGCCCTGCTCCCCTCTTCTCCTGTGACCAGCCTGGAGAATCTCTACGGTATTGCGCCGATAGCAGAAGCATTGATCAAGACGCTGGCAGGTAAGGCGCGCACGGGCCGACTGGATGAGTTGAAAGCGCTGGAACTTCTACAGCAAGCGGTCTTGTTGTAAGTCGTCGGTGGCGTCGATCGCCCAATCCTTCGTGAGCGCCAGGTCGTCGAGATTTGCGCCGGCTTGCATGAGGCGCCCACTGACACTGGAAACGGTGCTCATCATGACTCGCGAGTCTGTACCACCATCCGGTGATGCAGACGCGGACGCCACGAATGGTGCCTGTTGCAGGTCGGTCTTCGAAGCCGTCCGCGTACAGAGGACGCAAGCGGCTTGACGCTTGACGCCGTTGTTGCCTGTCTTGCAAAAGGCCGTCGACGGTTTTTATGTCAAGCGGCCTCACCAGATTGTCTCTCCCGATCTCCTCGCCGCCGTCCGCTATGCCCGTTGATTAGTGCCGACATTGACGCATGGACTCACGAAAGTCGGGTGAACACTGCTAAACGGTCACCGCTACTGATCAAGATCTGGCTTCCGTACGCGCTTAGTACGTGCACCAAGAGAACCCCGCGTCCGCTCGGCCGAGTGCGGTCACGTTGACGTAAGCGCAAATTGAAGCACACACTGTGTTTAATCACCGTAAGCAACCGGTGAAGGCACCTTGCGTGTAAGCGACCAGCTATCCCGCCTTGACGAACGAGATTAAAACAATCGCGAATTACAGCCATCTACGTAGTAACGTCGCTGCACCTTAGTGCGGCATCATTCGGCTTTGGTCAGACCACCCGGCATGTTGTGATAATTTTCGGGGGCTCGCTACGCCTCGCAAGGGCGATTGACCGGTTCGGTTATCATCTGCCTCGCCGCTACCGGTGTGACTGTAGGCGTGGTGTCCGATTACGCGCCGACTGAACGCGATTTGGAATTGGTTGCTAGGTTGGGTAAGGATAAAGAATTTACTATGAGTCAGGAGAACGCGGAAATGCCATCGTCGGGACTAAGGCTCGAAGAAGGGAAGTTCTACCGCAACCGTCTTGGAGAGATTGTCGAGGTCCGGTTGGCTTATCCCGGACACGAGTTCTGTTTTGAGCAGGTCAATGATCTTCCATTTAGATATCGCGCAGATGGGAGGTACGCGGATAACGAAACAGACCCGATTGCTGCATTAGATTTGGTTGAGGAAATTACTCCGATGCCTTGGCCGGAGATACATTCCAAGCTGCGAGCCGGACCCAAGCCGTGATCTCGATCCCTCGAGTTTTGCGCATGACGTCGTTTGACAGATACTCAGCCGTAGCGTTGCCATCGGCGAACAGCAATCGCGTCTCGAAGAACAAAATTACGCCGTTGGGAGTGGTTGCCAGCGGTATGGCAGCAAAGCTGCAATGTCGCTGGCCCTGTGCGTGGGCAGGCGCGTGAGGATGTCCTTGAGATCTTGCAATTACCCACATCTCCAGCGCGAAACCTGGTAACCTGGCATACGTCACATTCCATACGCACGCGGGATGGCCGGTAAGCGACACGCGGATGATCGTTCGTGGTTCGATCTGGAAGTCCAGGGAAGCGAATTCCAGGACACCAGGCTGCGCCGCCGCTTCGCAAGCCTGCTCGAGAAGCTGTGGGACGGCATGGGGCAGACGATCCCGTTCGCCTGTCAGGACTGGGCTTCGACCAAGGCTGCGTACCGGTTTCTGTCCAATGACCGCGTCAGCGAACACGATATCCTGAGCGGACATTTCCAGGCGAGCGCCGAGCGTGTGAAGGCCACCGATGGGCCGGTGCTTATCCTGCAGGACACGACCGCATTCTCGTACCAGCGCGAGCGTCCCGAACTCATCGGCTACACGGGCAAGACGACCCTGCGCACGGGGAAGAACGGCAGGGGCCCGCGACGACCGCTCACGCAATGCGGCATCCTGATGCATTCGAGTCTTGCTGTTACTGCCGATGGATTGCCACTTGGTCTGGCTGCAGTGAAATTCTGGACAAGAAAGCAGTTCAAGGGGGCTTCTGAACTCAAGCGTCATATCAATCCCACGCGCGTACCGATTGAGGAAAAGGAAAGCTGGCGCTGGCTGGAAAATATGCGCCAGTCGACTGAACTTCTCGACGATCCTGTGCGTTGCATTCACATCGGTGACCGGGAAAGCGACATCTACGAGCTGTTTTGCACCGCATATGATCTTTCCACCTACTTCCTCGTGCGTACCTGTGTCGACAGGCTCGCGGGAGATGGTCAGCACACGATCTCCAAAGCCATGCGGCAGGTTCAGGTAAAGGGACTCCATCGCGTCGAGCTTCGCGATGCGAAGGGCCGTCCGATGACCGCGACGCTCGAACTGCGCTATGCGCCAATGACTGTTCTGCCGCCCATCGGCAAGCAGAGCCGCTACCCCGCGTTACAGCTAACAGTACTTCACGCGCAGGAGCGAGATCCGCCGCCCGGGCGTGCCCCTATAGAATGGAAACTCATCACCAACCTGCCGGTCCGCTCTCGTGCCGAGGCAATCGAGAAACTTGACTGGTATGCAATGCGCTGGAAAATCGAAACCTTCCACAAAATCCTGAAGTCGGGCTGCAAGGCCGAAGAGTCCCGACTTCGTACAGCCGACCGGCTAACGAACCTGATCGCAGTCTTCTGCATCCTGAGCTGGCGCATATTCTGGATCACCATGCTCGGCCGCTCGGCGCCACGGGCCGCAGCCGAACTCGCGTTCACACGCACCGAAATCGACCTGCTTGAACACGTCGTTCAGGACACGTCTCATAACGCACAGGCACCACCGCTCGTGCGCAACGTCATCAGGCTCGCCCAGCTCGGTGGTTACCTTGCGCGTGCCAGTGACCCTCCGCCGGGCAATACCGTGATGTGGCGTGGGATGCGACGTCTGACTGACATCCAGATCGGCTATGAACTCGCGCTAAAAAGAAGTGGGTAATTGCAAGCCTTGAGATACGCATACGGGTCATGCCCATTGAGTTGAGTCGAGCGGATCAGGCTCATGATCGCTGCGGCACGCTGCCCCGCGCGCAGAGAGCCTGCGAACATCCAGTTGGCCCTGCCGATCGCCCAGGGACGGATCTGGTTCTCAACCCAGTTGTTATCAATGGGCACGTGCCCATCGTCGAGATAGCGCGTGAGCGCCGCCCAGCGATTGAGGTTGTAGTCCAGGGCTTTCGCAATTCCTGAGGCCTCTGGAACCAGGCACCGCTGCGCGCTCATCCACGCATGCAAAGCATCCATCACCGGTCTCGAACGGCTCTGGCGCAGCGCACGCCGTGCATCGGGATCAAGCACCGCGGCTTCCCGTTCGATTTCGTATAGCGTGCCGAAGTATTTCAATGCCCGCCCGGCGATCTCGCTCTGATGGTTTGCATGCAGCTCGAAGAACTTGCGTCGCGCATGTGCAGCACAGCCGATCTCCGTGATGCCTCGGGTAAAGCTGTTCTTGTAGCCGCTAAAATGTTGCGCGCAACATTTTGCAGAGATTTTTTTGGTTGGCGGTCGCGGCAACCAGCGCATCACCATGTCGTCGGACCGGATCCGCGACCGGTAATCAAAAAAATGTTTGTGCTGAACCGCTCCACAGGCGGTGGCCGCTATGGGTATTGAATGACCGCCGCGGTAATTTGTGATGTCTTGCAGGGGCGATCAGACCGGTACTTCTGACGGGAGTGGGAAGCATCACGTGTAAAGGAAGCGGGAATGTGCGGGTGAACCGGCAAATCACCCGCCGTTCTGGAGTACGCAGGTGCGCCAGCAGATCGAAGGCACGAGTGCAGCCGCGTTGACCTCTTCAGGAAAGGCGAACGTGTGCGGAAACAGGTGCGGTGGCAACTAGCGCGCATGGGTGGGACCTGGCGGGGCTCGTGGAAGGCTGCCGGGCATGTCTTCGATGCGGAGCATGTGTCCCTTGCCACAGACGGGGCAGTCGCGCAGTGACCTGCCGGTGAGTCGCTGGTAGCGGTCACGGTAGTCTTCCCCGGGCTCGGCTGCGGCAGCGGCGGGAGCCTCGACACCGAGCAGCTGCCTGCAGGTGGCGAGCCTGTCGGCACGGTGGCAGTTGGCGAGCCACCCGTAGCTGCGAATGCGCTTGAAGCCGTCAGGCAGCACATGCAGCAGGAAGCGACGGATGAACTCGTCGGCCGTGAGCGTCATGGTTCTTTGTCTGGACTCGTACCGGTAGTCCTTCCAGCGGAACTGCACGGTGTGCCCGTCGAAGGCGAGCAGCCGGTTGTTGGAGATGGCGACGCGGTGGGTGTAGCGGCCCAGGTAATCGAGCACGTGTTCGGCACCGCCAAAGGGTGGCTTGGCGTAGACCACCCACTCCGCCCGTGCCGCGGGTGCAAGCCAGGCCGCGAACGCCCGGGCATCACGCAGCGGCTCGAGCTGGCCATGGAAGCGCAACGTGCCGGCGTCGAATGCGCGGCGCAGCTGCTGTGTAAAGAGCCGTCGGAAGAGCCGTGACAGGACCCGTACCGGCAGGAAGAAGCCGGGACGGCAGGCGATCCAGTGCTCGCCATCCGGGGCGATGCCGCCGCCCGGCACAACGCAATGCACGTGCGGATGATGCAGCAGATTCTGCCCCCACGTGTGCAGGATCGTGATGAAGCCGATTTCGGCACCGAGATGTCTGGGGTCGGCGGCGATCGTGCGCAGCGTCTCGGCGCTGGCGCGAAACAGCATGTCGTAGAGCACGCGTTTGTTCTGGTACGCGAGAGCCGCGATGGGTTCGGGAAGCGTGAAGACGACATGGAAGTACTCGGTCTCGGGAAGCAGCTCGGCCTGCCGGCGTTCAAGCCATTGCGCGCGGGCGAGCGACTGGCACTTCGGGCAATGTCTATTGCGGCACGAGTCGTAGGCGATGCGCTGATGGCCGCACGCGTCGCACCGCTCGACATGCCCGCCAAGCGCGGCGGTACGACAAAGCTCGATCGCACTCATCACCCGCCGCTGGACACGAGTGAGCCCCTCGGCATGGGTTTGCCGATACTGCGGACCACAGCGGCGAAGGATGTCCGCCACTTCGAGCGCCGGGCGCATCGCCGGCTTCAGAAGTACTCGGGCGCAGGTGGCGGCGATGGAATCGGTGCGGGGTGCGGCAGCAGATCGAAGGGACTCGCTGTGGCACACACGGTGCTGGTCGCGATTCTCAGGTAGCGCGAAGTAGTCGCGAGGGACCTATGGCCCATGAGCAGCTGGATCCTGCGCACATCGGTACCGGCTTCCAGCAGATGCGTGGCGAACGCATGCCTTAGGGAATGCGGTGTTATCGGCTTCTGGATGCCACATCGTTGGCGTGCGAGAGCGCAGATTCGCGAGACGGCGCCCCGCGTGATGGGGTGTCCAGGAATATCACCGGGAAACAGCCAGCCGCGGGGGTGAGCGTCCTGCCAGTACGTTCTGAGGATCTCGAGCAGACGCGGCGAGAGCATGACGTAGCGATCCTTGCGGTTCTTGCCCTGGTTCACACGGATGACCATGCGCTTGCTGTCGATGTCCGTGACCTTCAGGTGGGCGACTTCCGACGCGCGCAGGCCGGCTGCGTAGGCAACCATCAGGATGGTCCGATGCTTCAGGCTGGGGATCGAGTCGAAGAAGGTGGTGATCTCCTCCAGGCTGAGGATAACGGGCAGGCGGACCGGCTTCCTGGGCAATGGGAAATCCTCGTCACTCCAGTCACGTTTGAGCGTCACGCGATAGAGAAAGCGCAGTGCACCGATCGCCGGGCTGAGACTGGCGGGTGCCAGCTTGCGTTCTTCGCGGAGATAGATGAGCCAGGCCCGGATCTCTTCGGGACCCAGCAGTTCGGGAGAACGGCGGAAGTGTCGGGCGAAACTGGATACCTGAATCAGATAGGACTTCTGGGTATTATCTGCAAGGTTGCGGATCTGCATGTCATGCAGCATGCGTTGGCGCAGTGGCGTCATGGCGAGCCTCCTGGAAGCAGTGGGTGGAATGCCCAACCGGGCGTTCACATACTGCTCCTGGTGATACCGGTCACCGCTTCGCTGGGGTTCAGCGCCAGACGACCCACTTCATGAAACGTCAGTCATAGACCTGTGCCCACCTCCCACTACCGCGTCAGCGGTTTAGTACAACGGCGGCTATGTTGCGGCCCGAGATATGTTGCGGACGGTGAATCGAAGCCGCCGTTCGCGACGTTTCAGCGGCTTCGCGCGCACATAAGCAACGGGATGAAGTTTATAGTCGCTGCAGGAACTCCATGATGGACGGCTTGGATGCGCGAGCGCTTCTGGGTCGAGGCAAACCCGTGACGTCCAGACACGCCAATGCCCGCGCCTTCATTTCCAGATCGACCTCCGCGTAGACGTTCGTTGTATCCACCGAGACATGGCCGAGCCAAGCTCGTATCGTGTTGATGTCAACTCCAGCTCTGAGCAGGTGGACCGCGGTTGTATGCCGAATGGTATGCGGGCTGATCCGTTTGCCTCGCATCGAGTCGACCTGGTCAGCCGCTTTCGCCGCACACGCTGCCACGATCCGGTGAACTCCGAACCTGGTCATGCGGTCGCCAGTCCGTCCCCGAAACACCGGGGCCTCAGAGTTGCTGCTCGCGACGAGTGGTCGCAAAGTCGCAGCCGTTGTCGGCCATAACGGACATATTCGCCACTTGTTGCCTTTGCCCAGGATGCGCACCGATGCTGATGTGCCAAGTCCAAGGTTACCGATTTGCAACGATGCCGCTTCGTTGGCACGCGCACCACTGTTGTAGAGAAACAGAAGCAGCGCGTAATCACGCATACCGAGCTCAGTGTGGCAGTCTGGGACGCGCAGGATCGCATCTATTTCATGCCTGTCGAGATAGCCGACCACCGTTTTCGTGGTCTTCTTGAACGGTATTGAACGAACCTGCGCGCACCAGTCCAAGTGCTCCGGCGAACGCATTCCGATGAAACGGGCGAGCGAGTGAATCGCTGCAAGTCGCTGGTTGCGCGTGACTGTTCTGCAACCTCGATTACGTTCGAGGTAATCCATAAAAACACGAACCAGCACTGCCGAGACGTCTTTCACGGACAACCGGTCGACCGGCACCTTCGCCTCACGACTGATGAACGGCAGCAGCAAGGTTAACGTATCGCGGTAGCTGACCTGCGTGTTGTGTGACAGGTTACGCTCGGCAACAAGATGTTCAAGCAGGAATCGTCGAACCCAAGGCCCGAGAAGGTCGTGATCATGCATCATCAGCCTCCGATACGGATGTCTGTCTCGCATAGATGGCGAAACGGTAGCTGGCCTCCTGAAGCAACTCGGGTGTCATCTGAAGGTACCGCTGCGTCGCCCTGATATCAACATGCCCGAGATACGTGGCCAGATGTGGAAGAAGAGCCTGCACATTTTTGCCGGTGCGGTACCAATGCAGTACCCTATGTACAGCTGCAGTGTGGCGAAGGTCGTGAAGTCGTGGTGGTCGTCGCTCACCAGCGGGGATTGGGATGTTTGCCGCTGCGCGGACGCGCTGGAACAGCGTGACCACTCGCTGGTAGTAAAGACGACAGCCAGAGCGCGAACACAGGAATGACGAGTCCGGGCCTTCTGGGAAGGGCAAGTTGCTGCGCCGATCGAGGTAGTCGTTCAGCGCCGTTACCAGTTGCGGGCCCACCGGAACCAACCGGCTCTTGTAAAACTTCGAATTGCGAACGGTTAGCACGTGCCCGCTAAGATCGACGTCCCTCAATTTGAGTCCGATTGCCTCACTGACTCGGAGCCCTGCGCCATATAGCAACAGCAACAGGGTTCGGTACGTGTCTGCCTGCAGACGGCTCCATGGCGAATCGAGTATCGCGGTAGCGCTGAACAGCCGCTGCAGCTCCTCTCGCGAGTAGACATATGGCGTCAACGATGGCGGCAACTTTGGGAGAAGCTCCGGCAACGGCGATGAGAATGCGTAACCGCGCGCGACGGCAAACCGGTACAGGCCAGTCAACAAGCTTCGCCTGGTCCTCCAGGTGCCACTCAAAGCGCCACGCCCTTGGAGGAATGCCGCTATGTCCTGAGACGTTAGGGCGTCCAGCGACCGGTTGTCGATGACACGTACAAACTGCCGAAGTGTTCTCGCAGCGCTTTTGAGCTGCACTCCTTGGGCCCGTCGCGCGGTGAGGTATGCAGCGACGATTTCGCTAGATGTCATTGCAGGCCTCCCAGGTCAAGTTCGGCCACCTGACGCAGTGACGCCAGATCAACCTTCGTGTAGGTCATCGTCGGCATGGAGGTTCGATGCCCGAGATGATCGCCGATCTCCTTGATGGTCAGGCCTTTCGCCAGCAACCGTGCTGCACATGAATGCCGCAGGGCATGGGGGCCGAGATGGGCGGCCTGAAGCCCGAGCGCGAGTAACCGCCGATTAACGATGTTATAGATTGCTGGTGCCGTGATGGGCACACGCGGCGCACGTACCCGGATAAATATTTCCGCAGATCCTACTGCGGGCCGTGCCTCGTCAATGTAGCGTCCCAGCGCTTCTGCAACAGGCGAAACAAGTGGGTAAATCTGAGGTTGGCGGCGCTTTAGTCGCCATATTTGCAGTCGACCATTCGCACGGTCGACCTGGTCGATCCGGAGCGCGGCCACCTCTCCTCTGCGCAATCCATATACGGCCAACAGCAGGAGAATTGCACGGTCGCGAACGCTGCGCTCATCGTCACCGTATGCACCGGCGATCACACGTCGCACATCTTCCCAGTCCAGCGCATAGGGTAGTGATTCAAGGGCATATCGCGGACCGCACTGGATTGAATCGGAGAGCCCCGGCCTACATGCACCGATACTGGCCGCGTGGCGGAGGAATATGCGGAGAAAGTTCGCCATGTGTCTGCTTGAGACCCGTGACCAGTGTTGCACACCATAGGTAGCAAAGTAGGAGTCGATATCCCTGGGCTGCAGCGTTGCGAGGTTGAGTCCGGTGTCAGCACACCAGCACAGGAACCTGATCGCTCGGTAACGCCATTGATCAACAGTGCACGCTGTCAACTCGCGTTCGTCACGCATCCAACTGACGAAGCGCTCGAGATCTTCTTTGAAGGGGACCGGCTCTTGCGGCTCATGCCACCACCCTAGAAACTTTAGCCATGCGCGTGCCGATCGAACTAATGTCGAAGCCGTCGATGGTGCCACCACCGGTTCCGTGCATCCGCAGACAATCTCGCGCAACCGCTCGGCGCTCACCCAACCAAAGTCCTGTATCGACATCCGTGCAGCAACCCACACGGTCGAGCGCGCCTTCAGGCGTAGTGACTTAGCGGTCGCCCCTTGAGACGCGCAACGGTACAGATACCTAGCGCGCTCGCGGGCCAGCGGACCAGTGCGGTGGCGCGTCACCGCACAATCGGTATTGAAGATCGTTTCGAACATGGTAGACCTCCGGACTGCAGAAGGACTACCAGCAGGCGCTACTATTTATGTTGTGTCAACCGATGATAAACCGGTGCCCGCTCCAGTTCATCTCAAACTGCGGCCACATAACTCGGGCCGCAACATAGCCGCTATAGTCGTCGCACACCAGCTTGCCCTGCCAGTCGCCCAGGAAGGCGCGCGCATGCTCGCCAGCGCGGCTGTCGGCGAAGTCATACACGACCGCCTTAAGCGACGCGTATTGGGTCGTGGCATACGCCCACAGATACGCACGATGTGTCTTGCCTTTGCCCGGACTGAGCATCTGCACAGGCGTTTCATCCGCATGCAGTACACCCTGACGCAGGATCTGTTCGCGCAGTGCATCGACCAGCGGCTGCAGTCGCACGCCGCACACGCCCACCCAGTCGCCCAGTGTCGACTGAGGGATCGCCAGCCCTCCGCGGGCGCAGATGCGTTCAAGCCGGTACAGCGGCAGATGATCGGCGAACTTCGATACCAGCACCCAGGCCAACAGCGCGGCCGTCGGGATGCCCTTGTCGATGATGTGCGCGGGCACGGGTTCCTGTGTCAGCGTCTCGCATTGACGGCACACCCACTTGCCGCGGATATGTCGCTCGACTGTGAACACGCCTGGCGTGTAGTCAAGCTTCTCGCTGATGTCTTCGCCAATGCGCTCGAGCTCGCAGCCGCAGTGACATGTCGTGGTATCCGGGTCGTGATGAATGTCGGTGCGCGGCAGATGCGCCGGCAATGGTGCGCGTCGCGCACGTTGCTGTCGTGATTTGCGTTCGGGCGTATCTGGCTGAAGCTGCTCGAGCTCGGCCTCGATCGCGGCCAGATCCGTATCGACCGCTTCGTCGAGCAGGCTCATCTGTTCCGTATTGAGCTGCTCGCTGCGCTTGCCGAACTGTTGCCGTTTGATGACCGAGAGTTCATGCGTGAGCTGGTCGATACGGGTTTGCCGATATTGCAGCTCCCGTTCCTTCTCACCGACTTCGCGCTCCCTGTCTGCAAGCTGTCAACGCCGATTGAATTCTGACCCGCCTTTCGGCGATTCGTCGAAGTAAATCTGACCCACCCGGGCCCTGTGTGCGTATTCCACGCGTAATCGAACGCTGATTCCACGGCAAGCCGAACACGAATTCCACGGCAAACCGAACACAGATTCCACAGCCGCCCGAACGCACTTTCGACGCTCGGGCGAACACTGAGGCGATGAAGTAGCGACGCGGATAACCATGGCACGCTCGACCTTTTTGTCGAGGGTGCGAATGCCGAATAAAAGGTTATCCATGCGGCAAATCAAGGAAGTCCTGCGACTGCACTACGGCTGCCAGCGCAGCCAGCGCGAGATCGCCAGCACCATCGGCGCCTCGGTATCGACGGTATGGGAGTACCTCCAGCGGGCCAGGCGAACGCAACTGGGCTACGAACAGCTCATGCAGCTTGACGAGCAGGCACTTGATGCACGCCTGTTCCCGCCGGTGCCTGCCTCGCGGTGCCCGCGTCCGCTGCCAGACTGGTCGCGGATACATCGAGAGCTGGGCAGGAAAGGTGTGACGCTCGACCTGCTGTGGAACGAGTACAAAGCCCAGGAGCCCGACGGTTACGGCTATAGCTGGTTCTGCAAGCACTACGAACGCTGGGCGGCGTAGTTACCGGTGACGCTTCGTCAGACCCACGTGCCCGGCGAAAAGCTGTTCATCGACTACTCTGGTAACAGGCTCGGCATCGTCGATCCACATACCGGCGAGATTCGCGAGGCCGAACTGTTCGTCGCCACGCTCGGCGCGTCCAACTACACGTACGCGGAAGTGACATGGACGCAGCAGTTGCCTGACTGGATCGGTTCGCACGTACGCGCATTCACCTTCTTCGGCGGCTGTGTCGAGATCCTGGTGCCCGACAATCTGAAGTCGGGCGTTCACAAGGCGAGCTTCTATGATCCTGTCGTCAACCGCACCTATGGCGAGATGGCGGCGCATTACTCGGTGGCCATCATCCCAGCACGTTCGGGTCGGCCCCGCGACAAGGCGAAAGTAGAACAGGCGGTGTTGCTGGCGCAGCGCTGGATTCTCGCGCGTCTGCGCAACCAGCGACTGTTCAGTCTCGAGGAGGCCAATCGCGCGATCGCCGCGTTGCTCGTGCCGCTGAACAACAAGCCCTTCAGGAAGCTGCCCGGATGCCGCCGCAGTGCGTTCGAGGCGCTCGATCGTCCTGCACTCAGGCCGCTACCGGAACGTCCTTACCAGTACGCGCAATGGAAGGTTGCCCGTGTCGGCATCGACTATCACGTCGAAGTCGACGAGCACTACTACTCCGTGTCGTACACCCATGCACGCGCGCAGGTCGAGGTGCGTTACACCGCCTCAACCGTCGAGATCTTCCTGCGCGGCCAGCGTATTGCCGCACACGCGCGAAGCGATCGCCGTGGACACCACAGCACGATCCGCGCGCACATGCCGCCGAATCATCGTGCTGCGACCACCGAATGGAATCCCCAGCGCCTGATCAGGTGGGCGACGGACATCGGCCCGCATACCGCCGCCGTCATCGAGCACCTGCTGGGCGGCCGCCAGCATCCACAGCAGGCTTACCGAGCCTGCCTGGGCGTGCTGCGCATGGGCAAGGACTACGGGCATGCCAGGCTGGAAGCCGCCTGCCGGCGAGCCATCGATCTCAAGGCGCCGAGCTACCGGTTCATCGCCTCGACACTGAAGAATGGTCTTGAAAGCAAGACTGATACGGCTGCTGCCCAGACCGAATTGCCGCTCATGCATGCCAATGTGCGTGGGCCTTCCTACTACCATGTATGGACGCCCCCGGTTTGCCAAGCGGTCTTTCGATGATGGGCACAGGAAGAAGATTGCAGCCATGTATCCGGACTTTTCGTTAGGCCCATGGCCCGAACCGTCCCTGATGGAATACGCTGATCGGCTCCCCAACACTGAATCGCGCTCAGTTGGCGCTTTGGTAGTAGCGGGCTTCTCCGATCACGGTCCAACCTGTTTTGCCATCACTGCGTGAACGCCTGAGCAATCTATGGGGTGTACAAATTCTCCTCTGTTGCTGCAACGCCAGTTCGAAACCTGAGCGCTACTCGCCTAAACTGCTGGGCTCATCTTACCGTTCGCCTGATACTGTTGGTTGCGAGCAAGTAGAGCCCAGATGACACGCGCGTTTTTATTCGCAAGCGCAACCGCGGCTATATTGAAGTGGCGTCGTTCGAGGAGCTTACGGAGCCAGTTGTCGCCGCCTTGGTCGGCCTTGTTCTGGAACGCTCTTAACGCTGCACGCGCACCGTGAATGAGCAAGGTTCGCAAATAAACGTCACCTCGTTTGCTGATACCGAGGAGCATCGTCTTTCCGCCGCTCGATGATTGACCCGGCACTAATCCCATCCAGGCGGCAAGTTGTCGCCCATTGGTGAAGTCACGGGCATCGCCAATCGTCGCCACAAGCGCACTCGCCGTAATTGGTCCAATGCCAGGTATTTTCTCGAGCTTTCGGCTCATTTCATTCGTACGGTGGGCGCTCCGGATCTGAACCTCGAGCTCTTCGACCTGCTTGTCGAGCTCAGCGAGGTGATCGAGCAGTCGTGCGATCAGAAGCCGGAAGTTACTGGGCAGTTCGTTGCTCCCGTCTTCAATCGCCTCACGTGTGCTACTGCGGACATTCGCCAGACCTTGAGGGAAGACTATCCCGAATTCGGCCAGCAGTCCGCGGATCTGGTTGGCCTGCGCAGTGCGCGCGATAACGAAGCCCTGACGGGCACGGTGTATAGCCAGCATTGCTTGTTGCTCAACGTTCTTGAGGGGTACAAATCGCATGTTCGGTCTGGCGACGGCTTCGCAGATGGCCTCCGCATCTGCGGCGTCGTTCTTGTTCGTCTTTACATATGGCTTCACAAATTGCGGTGCCATCAGTCTTACCATGTGGCCAAGCGCCTGCAGCCGGCGAGCCCAATAATGAGCGCCGCCGCATGCTTCCATCCCAACGAGGCTTGGCTGCATGTTCGCGAAGAACTCGATCATCTGGCCGCGCTTGAGCTGCTTCTTCAGGACGCATCTGCCGTGTTCATTTACACCGTGGACCTGAAACACGTTTTTCGCCAGATCGATTCCAACGGTCGCAATCTTCATGGTCGCTCCTCTCAGTCAGGTGATGACGTAGCCATCTTGACAGACATCGTGTGCCAGGCAGTCAGGTGGGGGCGTCCATTCCATTACTGAAAGGAGGTCATATGCTGCATCATCCCACTGTCGAGCGGCTGCACGAACTGCGGCTGTTCGGCATGGCGGCGGCACTCGCCGACCAGCAATCCCAGAGCAGTATTGACCAGCTTGGCTTCGAGGAGCGCCTCGGCCTGCTGGTCGAACGCGAAGCCAGCGAGCGCCAGTCACGCCAGATCTCCGCCAGGCTGCGCCGTGCCAAGCTGCGTTTCCCCGACGCAGTTGCCGAGGACATCGACTATCGCACCGCACGCGGCCTGGATCGCGCGCTGCTTGCGCGCCTGCTCACGGGTGAATGGCTCCGGGAGCGGCAAAACGTGATTCTCGTGGCGCCGACCGGACTCGGGAAAAGCTGGCTTGCGTGCGCGCTGGTCAATCAGGCTTGCCGGCAAGGGTTCTCGGCGTATTACCTGCGTATGCCGAAATTCAACGAGGAGATGGCCATCGCCCACGGCAGCGGCGGCTACGCGAAGCTACTCGCACAGTGGGCGAAGACCGATGTCCTCCTGATGGACGATCTGGCGATGGCGCCGCTGGCCGATGCGGCGCGACGGGATCTGCTCGAAGTCCTCGATGATCGCCACGGACTGCGCTCGACAATCATCACGAGTCAGATTCCTGTCGAGAGCTGGCATGCCGCGATAGGCGATCCGACGCTTGCCGACGCCATTCTCGACCGGCTCGTCCACAACGCGCATCGGCTCACGCTCTCGGGTGAATCGATGCGCAAACGCCGAAATGGTTTGACCAACAAAGAGGAGTCGGAGTAAAAACGCTCAACCCCGCGTCGCCACATTCCATGTGTTCGCCTTCGCGTGGAACGAGTGTTTGCCTTCGCGTGGAATCGCCGTTCGATTTGCGCGGAATACGCACCCTGTGTCACGGGGCGGCGTAATGGAGCCGGGGATGGGCGGCGTAATGGCGCCAGCAGAAACGGGGTAAAACGCGGATTCGAACAGTTTCAAGATTGCGGTCTTTTACCGTTTTTAGCAACCGCATTTTCGCTGCTTTCAGGCATCGGCTTTGGCTTGCGGAAGCTCTCGCCTTCTATGACGACACGATAGGCACCATGACGAAGGCGGTCGAGCGTGGCGGCTCCGAGAATGCGGTTGTCAGGGAAAGCCTCACCCCATTCACTGAAGTCCAGGTTTGAAGTCAGGATCGAGGCTGCCCGCTCATACCTGGCGGCAATCAGGTCATGGAAGTCTTCGTCATGAGGTGCGCGAAGTGGCTTGAGCGCGAAGTCGTCAACGATAAGCAGCGGCACACGCACGAACTGCTGGAACTTGCGTTCATAGAGATCCGTGGCGCGCGCTGCGTGCAGCTTCTTGAGCAGATCCGTCTGCGTGATGAACAGTACGTCGCAACCCTGGCGTACGGCGCAATGCCCGAGCGCCTGCGCCAGATGCGATTTGCCGACGCCTGTCTGGCCGACCATCAGGACGCAGACCTTCTCGTCGATGTAGCGGCCGGTGGCGAGGTCGTGAACGTGCGCCCGGTTTAGCTTTGGCAGCCGGTCGAAGTCGAAGGTCTCGAGCGTCTTGCCTAGCGCGAAGCCGGCGCGGGTGATCCGCGCGCCGAACTTCTTCTGGTCGCGTCGTGCGACCTCGTCATGCAGAAGCATGGCAAGGAACTCGGTGTAAGCGAGTTGCCCCTCGATTGCCTGCCGGTTGCGCTGCTCAAGCGAGTCGAGGACCCCGGACAGGCGCAACTGCTTGAGGATGGTGTTCAGTTCGGGACTTGGATTCATGACACTCAGTGCAGAAGGATGGACTGGAGATCACGGCCGAAGCGACCGCCGTTCAGGTACGTGTCGGATGGTGCCGGTGTTTGTGTGGCTGCCTGCTCGCTATCGAGTCCCTTGTCGAGAATGGTCTTGACGGTGCGATACTTCGGGTTCGCGAACGCGAGTGCGCGCTCGCAGGCGGCGTTCAGGCGCACATCACCGTACTTCTCGCGCAAACGCACAAGGCCCTGCGCGCCCCTCAGGTTGACGAGCACCTTGTCGTTGAACATTGCGAGGATCACTGCGTGGCAGGCAGGCCCGATGTCCTTTGCACGCGCCAGACACCACTGCGGGTCATGTTCAAGCCATGCCTGCGCCTCTGGCGGCTGATGATCACGCACCGTATGGCGGTCGCCAGGCTTGCGTAGTCGCGGATGGGTCGCGACGAGCTCGTGGCGGTGGAACGCCTGCACGACCGTGTCGGTGGCCTTCAGCCACAACTGCTTGCCCACCAGCGTGAAGGGCACTGAATAGAGCACGTTCTTGTAGACGACGTGGCCGTCGGTATGCACCTTCACCTCGCTCCACACTGCCAGCACCGGCGGCACGTCAGGCAGCCGCGTGAGCAGCGGGCGTTCGATCGCAAAGCGCGCGAGTGGCTGGTCGCGGGTCGTGCCGTGCTCGCGGGTGCCCGCCTGCTGGGAGACCCACTCGCGCAATTGCCGGTTGGCGTCGGTCAGATCCCGGAACTCGCGTAGTGGTACGAAGGACTTCTTGACGTATTTGACTCCGGATTCAACGATTCCCTTCTTGGCCGGGTCGTGCGGTGGACATGCGTCGATCCGGAATCCATATCCCTCGGCTAGCGCGGCATAGGAGCGCTGGACTGCGGGTTCATAACGGCAGGCCTTGATGATCGCGCACTTCGCGTTGTCTATGATGACCCGGCCAGGGCAACCGCCGAACCATTCAAACGCCCGCCGGTGGCAGGCCAACCACGTCTCGACCGTCTGGTCCAGGACGATCTCCGCGTACTGGTGACGCGACCAGCAGAGCGTCATCACAAAGATCCACGTCTTGAGCGGAAGGCCTGACTCGTGCCTGAGCACCGGCCCGGCGCCAAAGTCAACCTGGGCGGCGTCCGCTGGCGCAAATTCGAGGATCGTCGTCGTGCCGACCGGATGACGCTCGGCGGCCAGGCGACGCAGCATGCGCTTCACGGCGTCATAGCTGCCGGTGTAGCCGTGATTGCGCTGAAGGGCGGCATGGATCGTGGTGCCCTGCACGCCGGCGGCCGCCCAGCTTCGGATCTGTTCACGAAACGGCTCTGCCGTCGACACGCAGGTGTGCGGCAAGTGCGGCGAGCGACCAAAAACGCCAGCGATCACTGCGTCATCCGGCAGCGGCTGGGCGGGATCGAGCCATCCCCGTGCCTCGGCCTGGCGCCGCACAGTCGTCAGCTTCTTGCGTCCCATCAAGCCGCCGCGAGCGATGTCGCGGTCGGAATCGCCTTGCCGCATGCGGACAAGGACTTGGCGGTACTCGAACAATTCGAACCTCCTGTTGGCCATGGACGCTCCGTTCAAATAGAACGGAGCGTACCGACTTGAAAAGTTCGAATCGCGCTCTAGCCCTGGTGCTGCTGGCGCCTATGCGCCGCCTTTCGGGTGGCTCCTTTACGCCGCACGTGAGGTGGCGCCATTACGCCGCCCCTCAGGTGGCGCCTTTATGCCGCCCTCGAAATGGCTCCATAGTGCCGCACGGTGACACCCTGTGTCACGCGGCTGCTTTCGCGCCTGCCCGCGTTCCTGTTTGTCCTGCTTTGCGCTTGTCTTTCAGCCGGTAGCTCTCACCACTGATTTGCACGATATGGGCGTGATGAAGAAGCCGGTCGAGCATGGCAGCGGTGAGCGTCTGGTCGTCGGCGAACGCTGTGGCCCACTGTGTGAACGGAAGGTTGCTCGTCAACACGATAGAGCCGCGCTCATAGCGTTTGGCGACGACATTGAAGAACAGGTTCGCTTCCTCGCGCCCGAACGGCAGATAGCCGATTTCGTCGATGACGAGGAGTCTCGGCCCGACGACCGCCCGATTGAAGAACTCCCGCAATCGATTTTGCTGGTTCGCCGTCGCCAGTTGCATCATCAGGTCCGCCGCCGTGATGAAACGCGTCTTGATGCCGGCCTGTGTTGCCCGATAGGCCAGTGCACTCGCGAGGTGTGTCTTGCCAACTCCCGACGGGCCGAGCAACACGACGTTCTCGGCCCGCTCGATGAACGCCAGGCTTCCCAGTTCCTGTATTTGTGCCCGTGGTGCACCGCTGGCGAAGCCGAAGTCATATTGCTCCAGGGTCTTGATGGCAGGCAGCGACGCGAGTTGCGTGAGTGTGTGGCGCTTACGCTCTTCACGTGCGCCCAGTTCCGCCTTTAGCAGTTGCTCAAGGAAGTCCGCCAGACTCACATCGGTCGCGGCGGTATGCTGCGCGAGCGCCCCCCAGTCACTGGCGACGCGGTCGAGCTTCAACTGTTTGCACAGGCTGGCAATCCGTTCGTACTGGAGATTCATGCGGCGACCTCCAGCAGCGCGTCATACACCGCAAGCGGATGCTGAAGGCTCTCTCGCGGCAGCACCCGGCTCAACTTCGAAGGCGCAGGCCTTGGTGCCGCCACTGGCGAGGGCAGCGGCAGTAGCGCTTCCTGCTCGAGTGCCAGCCGCGCAGCTGGACGCTCACGCGTGGTGGCGTGCACGCGCACGTTCGCGACTTCCGCGAGCCAACGGCCGATACGCGCGTTGGCGGCTTCGACGTCCAGCCTCAGTCCTGACTGCTTGAGCGTGGCCGCGAGCGGCACCACGAAGCTCTCCTTCAGATAGCGGTTAAAGCGTTCAACCTTCCCCTTGGTCTTGGCCCGATAGGGTCGGCAGACCTTCGGCGTGAAGCCGTAGGTCTCGGCCACCGCAAGCAGTTGGGTGTTCCATCGATGCTCGCCTTCACCAAACGCGTCGCGCTCGATGACCACGGACTTCGCGTTATCGAACAGCACGTGCTCGGGCGTGCCGCCGAAGTAGACGAACGCTTCGCGCAGGCACTCGCACAGCGTGGCGGCGTCCTCGCCAGCGGTAAAGCGCACGAAGCTCGCGCGGCTGTATCCAAGCGTCGCCACCAGCGCCAGCAACGGCGCACGGCCGCGACGGATGACCGTGAAGTCGGCCTGCATCTGTTTGCCCGGCGGTGTCTCGAACCGAACCACCGGCTCCGCTTCATGGCGCTTGTACGGTGCCAGGAACGCCTTGAGCTGGCTGATGCCCCCTTCGTAGCCAGCTTCCTGCAGCTCCCGATGCAGCACTGTTGCCGGAATCCAGTGCGGGCGCGCGGCGGCAACACGTTCGAGCACGTAGTCCTTGAACGGCTCGAGCTTCGTCGGGCGTGGCTCGCGTTGCTTGTAGCGGCCAGCCTGGTCGTCGCGCAGATAGCGACGCACTGTGTTGCGTGACAAGCCCGTCTGTCGCGCTATCTCCCGTACCGCCGTTCCCCGTCTTGCCAATACCTTGATTTCCACTGCTTGCTCCTGAGTCAGCATCGGCGGCAAAAAGCCGCCATCCTCTCCCAGGCGGGTCAGGTTTACCTCGGCGGGTGGGTCAGTTTCACATCGGCGCTAACAGCAAGCTGGACGGCCAGCTGTGCGGCCAGTGCGCGAAGCTGGTCGGGGCTGAGCGTGGTGAGATCGACGGGCAGGTCCATGACATCGAGTCTGCCAGACACACCACGCATCAGGAAGCGAAACTGTTTACGTGCGCGTCGCCTTCACACCACGGTAATGGCGTGATCGCTGGCCAGCGTGCGCCACGGCAGTCCCGTGACCAGTGCCCGTAACTGTTCCTGGTTCAGCGGCAGTGCAACGGCCTGCTCGCCGTTGCTCCATATAAACCGCCCGCGATTCAGGCGCCGCGTGGCCAGCCAGATCCCCAGGCCGTCGTAGACCAGTACCTTCATTCGCGTCGAATGCCGGTTGGCAAACAGGTAAGCATGGTGCGGGCGCGCCGCGCCGAATACCTTGACCACGCGTGCGAGCAGCGTATCGGCGCCCGCACGCATGTCCACGGGCTCAGTTGCCAGCCAGATCGCGTCGATGCGGATCATCGCAACCACCCCTGTAGCCAGGCCGCGCAATCATCGGCCGCCGACACCGGCCAGTAGAGCGTAATCGTGGCAGCACTGCGGCGAATCTCGATGCGGATCTCGCCCCGATCAGTTGCAGCAACTGGCGCTTGTAGTTGTAGTGGCACGAATGCCGTCGTCGGTGGCGGCTGCGCTTCGTCCGGCGCCGGATGGGCACCCGCATGCTGTCGCGCTGCCACTACCCATCGGCGCAGCAGGTTTGCGTTCAGGCGGTAATGCAGCGCCACCGCCGCAATCGACACGTGCGGTTGCATCGCCGCGCGCACCACCATCTCCTTGAATTCCCTGCTGTGTTTGCGACGCTCTATTGCCGGCACCACTCCATCATCAATCCGATCGTCATCAGCCATCGTGTACACGTCTCCATCACGCTTTATGATGGACACGATGCTCCTATGCGCAGGCCACGAATCTCAACCTGACTTCACCGGCCCCTTACGAAACATTCGCGACCTATCGTTACGTGTCAAAGATATTGCGCATCCGAAGCGCGGATTCCACATGACTCCAGCCAACGTAGTGGCCATGAGCGATCGCATTGCGCAACTGCAATGTCCACCAATAGGGATCTGAAACTGCGCCAGGCGGGCAGCTTTTAAGAACCTCGCCAAGTGACGCGAATGCCCACACGTCTTCTTCGCGCTCCGGTCGCAGTGGGAATGCGTCCGGATAGACCACATAGGCATCGTTTCCATCCTTGAACCTGGTATGCGAATCGATCATCTTCTGCGAAATGTGATCCGGCTTTTGCCTGCCGTGGAGCCGCGTCTGGATCTGGCTTTCAAACTTCAGGCAGAGCGAGAGGATCTCAGCAGCAAGCGGGGCACAAACCAGTTGATGACGCAACGTCCAGACCTGCGTTTTGGGTAAGTCCGGCAAGCGCAGAAGCACTCTCGACGCCCACGGTACGACATGAAAGCCGTTCATGGCAGGCGGCCGCCAGAGCAACCCCATCGCGAAAAGCCCGGTCGTCGTTGACTGCCGCCGCGCGGCGTCCACCCGAGTGCCCCCGCTTCCGACGCCAGTCCACCCAAACAGGTTCTCACGCCCCCGATGCGCCAGCAGTGCTGCTTCTGCGTGTGCTTGAAGATGGCGCTCCAGTTCGTCGTCGTCGCCCGGTACGCACTTCTCTACCTCCCTCGAAAGCGATAGTGCATACGATAGACTTCCACCCGCCTCCCAGGCGACTCGATGATGGAGATAAGAAGACCAAAGTGCTCTCGTAGCGCTGATAGATGAAGCATCCGAGAAAACAGTATGCGACGGGCGACCGCTCGCGTAATCGCAGACCGGCTCTGAATGGACGACGCCCCTTACGTCAATGATTATCGCGCACAGACGCACGGGCTTTGAAGCTTTCCGAAAGTGCTCAAGCAGGTTGACAAGGTGTTCCCAGTCATTGGGATCAACGGCAGCCCGCTCGGTGAAGACCAGAACGAGGGAGCGGTCGAGGAGACGATTGGCAATGCGATCACGTGCCTGAAACGGACTGATGTCCGAGCCCAGTTCGAATTCGCACAGCAGCGCTTCGATGGGTGAGCCCTTTGTGCCGCCGCACTCTATATTCTTGACATCCAGCGGGCGCTCTCCACTGTTGATGCCGTGAAGGAAACGAGTAACGCTCGAAAACACCAAGCCATTGGCGTGGCCAGGTTCGGCACGAATAACACACACTCCACCTTCGAGAAGCCAAGGTTTGGCCTCAGCCCACGCCGTAAAGTTCCGTGAACCGCGGTACAACCAGCTCGAAGAGAATCCCGCCAGAGAAACCTCAAGCTGCATCTGAAGACTCCAGCGCCTTGATCAGCCGAACTAAGGTGCCGCCTTTGTTAAAGCGGACTCTTCCCAGCGATCGTGAGTCTCGGGTAGTGCCTGCTTCAGCTGTCTGCGGCATCAGTCCGAGATCGATCAACAGCTTCAGCGAGGACCAGTCATCTGCGATACTCAATGGCGGCTCTTCGCCAGCTCGCGAGAGTCCCGACGCCTCCCAGAGCTCAGGAAACTCGCGTTCGAGATCGAATTCATCGATGTCCTCTTCCGCAACTTGAACAGCCATTCTCAGCAAAGAGATTTCGCGAGGGGTCAGGCCGTCAACGGAAGACATGTCTCTCAGCTTGCGGCCCAGATTCGGCAGATCCATCTCCAACGCAGAGAGCGCAGCCTCCAGTTCGTCTTGTGTCACGTCTGAACCCGGTGCATGGTCGAGCAACCGGTCAAACGCTTCAGCCAAGTAAGGTACCCGCTCCGTTGCCGATGCTATCCTGCTGATAGCATCCCCGCTCTTGAAGTGCAGTGCCCTCGCATCTTCAAACCACCAGCCGAGCGTGGCCTCGGTCAAACGGCCCAGCGTGACCGTCTCTACCGGAGCATCCCCTCCCGCGAGCGCGTATCGTCTCGCCGTACGTTGCAGGTCAGTTCCGCCGATCAGCACAAGCGGTCGTTCGGCATTGCCGGAAAGAAACGAGGGCCACTGGGAAATCGTAGCAGAACAGAACACCCGGCACCCGTCGGCAGCCAGACTATCTGGCGACATGTCGTCCAGAGTCCTGCACTCACTACCGAGACGATCAGGCAGGCCGCATTTGGTGTCGGTCAAAGCGGACACCCAATGTCCACCCACCACCACCAGTTTGCACAGTTCGCTTTGTTCCTGATGGTACCAGTAGCGAACGGTTTCCAGAGAGCTTTCCGACAGCACACATTCAGAAAGCCGTCTTTGAAACGCGCCGCCCCGAATAGCCTGGATCTGTTGCCTGACTTCTAGAGCGATTTCTGATTGTTGTGTGAGCACCGGTAGGAAGTGAGGAAAGCGAAGCTTATACTCTCTAACGCCAAATTGAGGGCCATCCGACACCGTCAAGAGCTCGCGATTGATAAAATCGCGCAAATTCCGTTCGATCAGGCCCAACGCCGATGCGTCAAACTGCTGAAGCCAGTCGAGATTCGGATCAATCTCGCGAAGCTTGGCAAGGACTTGGACAGGTCCGTCGGTCAACGCGAGCCCGGGCTCGAGATCTTTCAGCGCAAGCAAGGTCGCGCCAAAGATGACTGCGCCAATGCGGTTCCCCTGGAAGTTGTTGTTGACGACAGTCTTGATCTCGTCGAGGACGCCAGGTTCACCCAGTGTCGCAAGTACCTCATCATGACCAACAATCAACGTCTCCCTGTTCGCGGAACGACTCGAACGCTTAAGGCGTTTGACAAGATTTTCTCCAAATCTGATCAGGACCGCTGGTTGGAATCCGCACCGCATGGCGACGAAAGGAGCATGGCTCCCAAGCGCAACGCCAATTCGCGCGAGCATCCCTTGGAGAAACTGAACAGCATCTTCTTCGGCGAGGGGTCGCAGTATCAGCACATCGCCTGCGTTCGCCCATACGCCACCACGAGTGTCTGTAATACGATAACCGGAAAAAACCGTTCGGATACGGGGCAGCTGTTTCGCGTCAACTGTCGAAGTAACCTCCTTCATCATCCGAAAACTGAGAGAGCCCTCGCGGTCCGTGTCGTATCGCGCCAGTTGTCCTTCGACAAAGGCATCCGCCTCGTCCAAAATCAGCAATACACTGTGACTCGGTCTCTCCGCCAAAAAGCGCTTCATGTAGGCAGAAAATCGTACTGCCGGCGATTGATCCCGAAGATCTGCCGTCTCTTGCAGATTGAAACGGTTGGCCATCTCCTCCAGTATGCAATCAACAACCCACCGCTCCGACTCACCTCCGGCAATCGTAATGAAGATGACGCTCAGTTCGTTACCGGACGCGAGTTGGAACCCGTCATAGGTGTTTGCAACGCATTTGAGCAACGCGCTCTTGCCCAGTTTTCTCCCGGAGAAAATGCGTGTGTACGTACCGCCGAGGGCAAGTCTGCGCGCCTCCTCCGTTCTCCCCGTATAGGTTTCAAGCCTCACATGCTGGCCATCGAGACTTGAAAACGGCGAGGCCCGATCCAGATCAAGCTGCTCAAGCAGTATTTCGAGGAACGGAATGAAATCGTGCCCGGCCGCCACGTCCGACGCCGCATACAGTCGGCAGAGGTCGACATCGTCGACAATGGCGGCGGTGATGCCACGCTTGCGAAGTCCACTGCTAAGGTCATCACGACGTGTTGAAGGAATACCTGGCGCCAGAAAAACAACGAGCGATTCGGCTGCCTCGCTAGTAACTGCTTTGCTCCAGTCATCCAGCACGCTCGCCCCGTAGCCGCCACGATGCGGAGCAGCCATTATGACTATCTGGCTGAACTCATCCAGTTGAGGCAGAAACGTAGGATTCAGCCTTGATTTCTGGAAGTAGCGTCGGACCGTCTCGCAGCTTATGCTGGTTTTTCGATCTTTATGTTCCCGCAGGTCAGCGAGCCGTACCGGAAAACGCTTCTGGTTCTCGTTAGTGGAACGCCCGGCTTCTCCACTGATCACCGCGTAGAACAGCTTTGGCAGTCCATCGTGCTGGCTCGCGTCTATCGAATCTGCCATCCATGCATCAGTCAACCGTGTGAGGTCCTCTGTGGATCCACGGAAACCATTGCGAAGCTTCGCTCGTGGTTCTGGCCACTTTTTGATTGCGTCGTCCCTCCAAAGCGTTCGTCTGCCTGCCAGACGATCCGCGGTGGCTTTGGGGACATCGCCGGTATGGAAAAGTGCGACTGCGGACCGGTAGTCGTCTACTTCAAGATAGGATTGAATACGTTGTGCCAGATCTTCCGACTTGTCGCGCGCCGCCGCCAAAATCGCGTTCGCGGCAACGGTCTGATGCTCTTCCGCTACCGTGACAGCATCACGCAGCCACGCGAGCAGAAGCAGGGTTTTTGTGATGGACGCATTTGCTGCAGCCCCGACCCCAGTCAGGGCCAACGCTTCCCGGACAAGCGCCGCGAGCTTCGCCTCGACGGGTGACATCAACTCGTTGCACGCACCCCACACGCTCTCCAGTTTCTTCGCTGCTTCGAATGCTTCGTCCTGCAGTTCGAGCGCGTACCGATGCAGAAGCGTCCGCTCGTGAGATTGCAGCACGTCGGTGCTGGAAAGAGCCGTAAGAATGTCCCGTCGCTCGCTTGCTGCCGCAATGTCTCTCAATGCGGATAGCAATGCGTTGTCATCCTCGACCGGGGCGGGCGGCTGCATATGCCAGCCGATCAGTAGTACCGCCACCGGGATGGAATTCTCGAAACCGGTTACATCGATTCCGCCGTCTCCGATCTCAGGACGCGTCAGTGCGTCCGAATTCAGATACTTGACGATGTCGACGTGATTGATCAGGTAGCCGGCGGGCAGCCTCAGCGGATGAACCGCCGTCTGCTCCCGGACCACCGCTGAAAATAGCTCGGCAGACAGCCGGTCTGTCGTGTTGGACGATGCACCGCCAAGCAGGCGCAGAGCCGCTTCGCGGGGAATACCATCATAGGATGCATGGGCCTGTTGCTGATGGGCCGCAAGCCGTTCCAGTATGCCGGCAAGTCGATCGATTGCCTCAACGATCTGCTGTGCAGCACTCTCAGCCACCGACCTGTCCTGATGCCTTACATTGCCGGCGTCCATGATGCGTTTGAATGCACGTGACACGTCAACAACACGAGCGCTGATTCGTGCCCGCGTCCACTTAGACTGGATACTTGCCTTCAGGCTGGCAGGCACGAGTTCATCCTTGAGCGGTGCGACCTGCTCTTCGACAAACTTAGTCCATGCCGAGCGGCTGTGTGTGTGCTTGATTTTCCCGCCTGCGGCACTCCAGAGCGTTGCGACCTCGGTTTTCAGCGCCGTCTGGGCATGCCGCAGCGCGACTTTAAGCTCCTCCATCGATTCCTGGGGGCTGTTCAGAAGTCGCGCTCGAAGCGAGTCGAGCGGATTCAACTGCGCGGCCCATCCGGCAAATAGAAACCGGACGACCTCGCCAAACGCGGGATCGCCGTAGGCAGCGCGTTGCAGCAAAAGCTCCACTTCAGCCTGGGCCAAGGTACCGGACATGGTTGGACGAAGGGCTTCCAGCATCAGTCCTACACCTGCTGACATCTGATCCGATGCCGCAGGTGCGGCTGCAAGCATGCGTCGCAGTCGATCTGCCCGTAACAGATCCTGACCTGAGCGCGTCGAGTCTGGAGCGGACAGCAATTCATCCGCGCTTGCGAGATCCTCCAGAGAAACCGGCGCGGACATCCCGAGGGAATCGCACGCGCGGCAAAAGAGGTACGCAACACTCATCTCTCCTCGCGCCCAAGCCTCCACGCAGTGTGTGGCGAGTTCGAATTGAAGATCAGACTGAATCCACGGCGCCGGGGCAATGTGCCCGCCAGCGTCCACCCAGCGAGTCTGGCAAAACTCTCCGAATGAAACGAATGACGGGGCGACAAGTCTGGGTCCCTCGGAGGAATGTTGCGGGGGATTCTGCTCGATGCTCGATGCATCGCCGTCGGGCGCCGGCGCAATCACCTCGGATTCGCCTGGAGCCCCCTCGTCAGCTGCGTCTTGCTCGCCGCCTTCCAAAGTCTCGACTTCGGGGCAGCCTTCGATTCGTCCAGTCGGCATCGCCTCTGCCAACGGCCCGTCACTCGCCGCGTCATACCTCCGCGGCTCCAGTATCTGCTCCGTTTCGCTGCGGCAACCGGCCGGCCCGTCACCGCCTTGCGCTAGATCACCGCGATCGGTATCTGGCGATGACTGTTCCACGATTGGTTCTGCCGCGCTGCCCGCCGGCTGAGCCGCGGAATACGAAGGTCGGCCGAATATCAAGTTGCCTCGAACCGCAGCGGCCGCGACCGCACGCCCAAAGAAGGCTTCAATCTCCCACTGAAGTTGCGCAGCATCCTCGTCGCCTAATGACTCCCCTTCGTCAACAAGTCGAAGGAGCGCTGCGACCGGCTGATCTGCCGGGAGCGCTCCACCGCTCGCCAGAATGCCGCTCTCGAGTTCGTCACATTTGCGCCAAATCTCTGCTCGGCCCGGATATGACGGCTCAGTCCGATGCACAATCGACCGACATCTCTCGACGTTCGCCAAAGCTCGTGCATGCCTGTCGCGCTGTTTGAGTGCCGCTTCCAAGTCTGCAATACGCGAACCTGATACCCGCAGCTCCTTAGCCGCCCTGGCGTGGAGTTCATGCAGTCCAGACCGCAATTGGATAACATCTGCTAGATCTGGAATAACGCCAGTATCAATTTCTTTCGCCGTTGAGAGCAGGCCAGCTTTCAACTCGACAAGACCGTCTCGTATGGCGTTGACCAGATCTTGTCCGACAGGCGGGTTCATTGTTCCATCGTTGATCGACATAGTGGCAGGCTCATCGACTTTGGCATCGGGATTGGCAGGAGGAGAGGCAACTTCCGGGCGCTGCGGGAGATCTTGGAGAGTTGCAAACGCCACTTCCAGACAGTTCCATCGGGAATTGGACAGCATAAGCGCTGCGCAAACGATTGCGATGTCATTTGGGGGATATGTCGCCGCGAGTTGACGTACCTTTTCAGTCGCGTCCTCCGGATCGACGTCGGGCATATCGCCTCTGAGACTGCCATGCTGATCATGCGGACACCGCACCGCGTCCAGAAGTGCAATCAATGGTTTCTTCCAAATCGCTTGAACCCATCGACACAGCGAAGCTGTCAAAAACGGCGTGGCGTCCGCGAAGGAGAAGAGTTGATCTCTACATTTGTTGATCGCCCGACAAAGATCGGGTGTCGAAAGATCTCGGGCCGAGCGCAGCAGCGCAACCCCCGCGCGAGGCGCGGCTCTTCCGGACTCGGCTGCTTTAACAGCAACGCATAGTCGCTTGTACATCAAGCTCCCGTGGTCAATGCCACGGGCGTATTCAACGGCTGAACTCCAAAAATCAAGCTTTTCTGGACCAGGAAGCAATTGCCACAGTCGTTGGACCGCTTCCGCCGCCACTCTACCTTCATTCGTTCGATGCACCTGCCACGCCCCGGACATGCAACCCTCTCATTTTTCGTTGCTTTGCAAATTGTAGCGGTTCGATCAGGAACCTTTCAAGCCACGCCGAGTGTACGCCTGCCATCGCTCAGTACCACGCCTGCGACGGTACATGATGGAGGTGAATGCAGTCCCTTTTCACATCAGGCAACCATCAGCACACAAACTGCGCTCCCCAAGAGCTTTCGACGGCGAGCGGCCAGAATTGCGCTATGAAGCGCAAACTTGAACCAGCGCGACGTAAGTGGATGAGCAACCTAAAGCTGGTCCATGCTTGCATTGTTGAAGCTGCATACAAGTCGGGGAAGGCGCAGTCTCGCGCGTCGTCAACGATGTAGTCGAAACTTGGTGGCACTCCCTGTGTAGCGGCCACAAGTCAACTTGTCGCGGTCAGCATCGCCGCTAGCTCTCGGACTAGGGTTTTCCGGCGTCGGGGCCCGCGGGTGATCTGGATCGGAACGCTGGCCGGAAGGCCCATTGCGGATAGTCCGAACAGGGCGCGACCACTCGTCACACCTGTCTCCGTACGCCGGAGACAACCCACAAATCCGATCGTCTCGGCGTCGTCTCGTCCTATGGCATGACATTCCGGTTCGGCCGGTTTTTTCCAGCCACATCCGATACCCTTCCCGATCCGACGGGACGACCTTCTATCCCGATTCACCGTACTTCGAATCTGACTTGTACCGATAGTACCGTTTCCGCTTCGCGACGGCGCCCCGCTCGCGGTCGATCTCGAGCAGTGCGCGTTTCTCCGTGGCGCGCAGGCGCTCGTCGGCCCGTTCAGCCGTCTCGCGCAGCTTGTCCAGATCCCGCGAAAACCCCTCTCTCACCTTCTCCAGTTCCCGCTCACGCGCCGCCGCTTCGGTTTTCAGCCGGCTGATCTCGGCCTCGAGGGTTCTGTCGCGCTAAGGGGGTACTGTAAAATCGGGGCATGACAAATTTGTCCGAAGTGCCAGCGAAGAAGGAAAGTATTTCCCGAAAGACGTTGTCGCCGGGCGTCGCGAAGGTTCTGACGCGACTGCATTTTCCAGTGGACGTGATACTGCTGTGCGTTCGGTGGTACGTGGCCTATTCGCTGAGCCTGCGCAATCTAGAAGAGATGATGGCGGAACACGGCATCGAGGTTGATCATTCGACGGTGCACCGCTGGGTGATCAAGCTGGTGCCGCTGTTCGAGAGTAAGCGCCCGGTGAAGGCACGGGAGCGAGCTGGCTAGCTGTGATCGGGCAAGGCGGGAGCCCAGCAGTGAGGAAGCAACTGTTCGATGTCAGAAGCGCGATGTGTTGGCAGGCGCGTGAGCACGTCCTTCAGATAGGTGAGCGGATCGTGCCCGTTCAACTGTGCCGAGCGGATCAGGCTCATGATGGCAGCGGCACGTTCGCCGGCGCGAAGCGAGCCCGCGAACAACCAGTTTTTCCTCTTATGTCGAGATCTGCATAATGCAGAGATTTTTTTGGTTGGCGGTCGCGGCAACGAGCGCATCGCCATGTCGTCGGACCTGATCCGCGACCGGTAATCAAAAAAATGTTTGTGCTAAACCGCTCCACAGGCGGTGGCCGCTATGGGCATTGAATGACCGCCGCGGTAATTTGTGATGTCTTGCAGGGGCGATCACAGATGGACTTCCGGCGAGAGTGGGAAGCATCACGTGTAAAGGAAGTGGGAATGTGCGCGTGAACCGGCAAATCACGCGCCATTCTGGAGTACGCTGGTGCGCCAGCAGATCGAAGGCACGGGTGCAGCCGCGTTGGCCTCGTCAGGAAAGGCGAACGTGTCCGGAAACAGGTGCGGTGGCAACTAGCGCGCATGGTTGGGACCTGGCGGGGCTCGTGGAAGGCTGCCGGGCATGTCTTCGATGCGGAGCATGTGTCCCTTGCCACACATGGGGCAGTCGCGCAGTGACCTGCCGGTGAGTCGCTGGAAGCGGTCACGGTAGTCTTCCCTGGGCTCAGCTGCAGCAGCGGCGGGAGCCTCGACACCGAGCAGCTGCCTACAGGTGGCGAGCTTGGCGGCACGGTGGCAGTTGGCGAGCCAGCCGTAGCTGCGGATGCGCTTGAAGCCATCGGGCAGCACGTGCAGAAGGAAACGGCGGATGAACTCGTCGGCCGTGAGCGTCATGGTGCTGTGCCGGGCGTCGTGCCGATAGTCCTTCCAGCGGAACAGCACGGCGTGTCCGTCGAAGCCCAGCAGCCGGTTATTAGAAATGGCGACGCGATGGGTATAACGGCCTAGGTAGTCGAGCACGTGTTCAGCGCCGCCAAAGGGTGGCTTGGCGTAGACGACCCACTCCGACCGGGCAGTGGGCGCAAGCCACGCGGCGAACGCCTGAGGATCGTGCAGGGGTTCGAGCTGGCCATGGAAACGCAGTCCGCCGGCGTCGAACGCGCGGCGCAGCTGCTCGAGGAACAGGCGGCGAAACAGGCGTGAGAGGACCCTAACGGGCAGGAAGAAGCCGGGGCGGCAGGCGATCCAGCGCTCGCCGTCCGGCGAGATGCCACCACCGGGCACGACACAATGCACGTGCGGGTGGTGCTGCAGATTCTGCCCCCACGTGTGCAGGATGGTGATGAAGCCGATCTCGGCGCCCAGGTGCTTCGGATCGGCGGCGATCGTGCGCAGCGTTCCGGCGCTGGCGCGAAACAGCATGTCGTAAAGCACGCGTTTGTTCTGGTACGCGAGCGCCGCGATGGGTTCGGGAAGTGTGAAGACGACATGGAAGTACTCCGCCTGTGGAAGCAGTTCCGCGTGCCGGCGTTCGAGCGTAAGCGACAGCTTTAGCACACCGAACGGAGAGTCGTGCAACTGAGGGCGTGCGTAAGGGCACCGCCGAGGAGCGCCGGGTGTGTCAGCCGTCCTGTGCCCTGGCCTCTTGATGCCGCGCATAGTTGAATGGCAAGAGGTCCGTCACGTCGGCGTCCGGTGGACGCTGCGGCAGCTCCTTGAGTACGTGCAACAGGTAGTCGTACGGTTCGACACCGCAGGCACGGCACGTCAGCACGAGACTGTAGATCGTGGCACTGGCTTTTGCACCGTCAACTGTGTCGCTGAACAGCCAGCTTTTCCTCGACGTGGCAAACGGCCTGACGTCTCGTTCGCAGACGTTGTTGTCTATTGCGGCTCGCCCTTCAGTGACGTAGCGGCTCAGATATTCCCACTGGTTACGCGTATAGGCGATCGCCTTACCGAGCAGGCTCTGCGGCGTCACCTTCGGCGCCAGTTCGTCAAGCCACGCCATGAACGCCTCGAGCACCGGCACGCTGTGTTTCTGCCGCAGGTCGTATGTGTAGTCGGCACGTGTCTGGCCGGCAGGCAGATCGCCTTTGGCCAGCGCCTCGACACGGTACAGGGCCTGGAAGTATTCAAGCGCCTTTGCCACACGAGCGTTCGCCGGCTTCGGCTTTGCGTCATCCCCTTTCTTCTGCGCCGCCTTGTCCGCCTTGACGAACAGCCTGCGCGCGTGCGCCATGCAGCCGAAGTGCGTTGCCTTTTTCAGCGTGCGCCACGCACTGTATCCGTCGCTTACCAACATGCCGCTGTAGTCGCCGAGGAATTTCTTCGGATGCTCCTGGCCTCGCCCCGGCTGGTACTCGAACAGCACCACGGGTTCGGGACAGTCTTCGGCGCTGCGATAGACCCACGCATAGCTTTTACTCTGCGCAGACCGGCCGGGTTCCTTGAGCACCTGAAGCGTGGTCTCGTCGCCGTGGATCAGCGGCTGCGACAGCAATGTCCTGTACAGCGCGTCGTACAGGCGGGTGTAGTGCAATTCGCTTGGGCGGATGACCCAGTGTGCCAGCGTGCCCCGGCTCACCGGAATCTGCCAGCGGGCCATGGCGGCCTGCATCCGGTACAACGGCATGCCGTCGACGTATTTCGCGGTCGCGACCGTCGCGATCACCGACGCATCCGCATGGCTGCCCGGAAGTGGCTGTACCGGCATCGGTGCGAGCACGACCGGCGTGTGTTCGGCGTGACGCTCGCAGTGCCGGCACGCGTACTTTGCACGCACGTTCTGGTTAACCGTCCATTTGACCTCGACATGCAGCTGTTCGCTGATGTCCTCGCCGATACGATGCATCGGATTGCCACAACACGGGCAACCCCGCTGGTCTTCCGGCAGATCGTACTCGATGCGTTCGCGCTTCAGATACGCTGGCAACGGCTTGCGTCCCACCTTGCGCCGCTCAGGCTTGCCGGCCGGTGGCAAACCGGTGTCAGGCAGCGCCGGCTGGATACCTTCGTCTTCCTCGTCGCATGGTTCGCTTCGGGCGATCTGCTCGGCTTCGTCGAACACGCGATCCTTGCGTTTTTCGCTTTTCGGCGCGTAACGCTCGGCCGTAAGCAGGCGGACCTGTTCCTCGAGCTGCCCGACGCGCTGGTTCAGTTCGTCGATGTGTTTCGCGTCGCCGGCTACGCGCGCTTCGAGGGCGTGGATATAGCCCTGGACAGCCCGGGGTACGCACTTGAGGTCAGGTGCATTCTTCATGCGCTCCAGGATAGCGAAGCGCGGTGCGCCGTGGGTTTACGTCAATTTGTAAAAGGCGCCCGCCGTTGTTTACGTGCAACGTACCGGGCTAGCTGGCGTGCTCGTAATGGCGTGCAGGATGACGGCGAAGCGCGTCGATGTCGATGCCGTCGAGCAGCCAGTGGAGCTGCTGCGTCGTCAGCTCGATCACTTCCTGATCGCGTCGCGGCCACACGAAACGGTCCTGCTCGAGGCGGCGCAACAACAGCCAGAAGCCGGTGCGCTCGTACAGCAGGAGCTTGATCCGGTTGCATTTACGGTTGCGAAACGCGTACACGGCGCGAGCGAGCAGATCCAGTCGCATCGAATTCTCAACCAGAGCGGCAAGGGTATTGATACCGCACCGGAAGTCGACCGGCTCGCGATGCAGATAGACCCGCAGGTCGTCAGCGAAGCGCAGCATCACCGGCTCCTCAATGCGTCGATCATCGCTGTGAGCAGCGCCGCGTCCTGTTGCATACATTCAAGTTCAAGACTCACCCCGTTGGGCAACTGCGCCATCAGGCGTGACGGCAACGGCGGGCGTTGCGACGGACGCATCGGTTCACGCCGCGCAGCAGCCGGCTGGGCGTCGGGCAGGGACGGCATGTGAGGCAAGTGCACAGGTTCGGCATCAACCGCTTCCAGAACAGGAACAAATGCCGGCGCACTGGCTGGTGTCGGCTGCCGTTCAGTTCGCGAGCGTGTCTTTTTACGCTCGAGGCCAATCCACTTGCGAAGCTGGTTGGCGTTCACGCCAGCCTTCAGTGCCAGCCCGGCAACGGAGGCTCCCGGCTTCTGGCACGCTTCGATCAGCTTGCGCTTGCCATCACGGTCGTACCGGTTCTTGCCGTCGGCCGATTTACCGATCACCCGCAATGGCAGGAAGTCAAAGTCACTTTGTAGGTCAGTCATAAGCTGCGTCCGCAATGTGGTGGCTGCGGACGCAATCTTGTTCCTTCTCATACACCGGCTCCAGATGAGTCGGAACTACCGCTTACGTTCGAGCCATTGTGCACGTGCGAGCGACTGGCACTTCGGACAGTGCCGATTGCGGCAGGAGTCGTAGGCGATGCGCTGATGGCCGCACGCGTCGCACTGCTCGACATGGCCGCCGAGCGCGGCAGTACGACACAGCTCGATCGCACTCATTACCCGCCGCTGGACAAGACTGAGCCCGTCGGCATGCGTCTGCCGGTACTGCGGGCCACAGCGGCGAAAGACGTCCGCCACCTCGAGCGCCGGACGCATCGCCGGCTTCAGAAGTACTCGGGCGCGGGCGGCGGCGATGGAATCGGTGCAGGGTGCGGCAGCAGATCGAAGGGACTCGCCGTGGCACACACGGTGCTGGTCGCGATTCTCAAGTAGCGCGAAGTGGTCGCAAGGGACCTGTGGCCCATGAGCAGCTGGATCCTGCGCACGTCGGTGCCGTTCTCTAGCAGATGAGTTGCGAACGCATGCCTCAAGGAATGCGGTGTTATCGGCTTCTGGATGCCACATCGTTGGCGTGCGAGAGCGCAGATTCGCGAGACGGCGCCTCGCGTGATGGGGTGTCCAGGTATGTCGCCCGGGAACAGCCACTCCCTCGGGTGGGCGTCCTGCCAGTACAGTCTCAGGATCTCGAGCGGCCTCGGCGAGAGCATTATGTAGCGGTCCTTACGGTTCTTCCCCTGGTTCACACGAATGACCATGCGCTTGCTGTCGATGTCCGTGACCTTCAGGTGGACGACTTCCGACACGCGCAGACCGGCTGCGTAGGCAACCATCAGGATGGTCCGATGCTTCAGGCTGGGGATCGAGTCGAAGAAGGTGGTGATCTCCTCCAGGCTGAGGACAACCGGCAAGCGGACCGGCTTCCTCGGCAATGGGAAATCCTCGTCACTCCAGTCACGTTTGAGCGTCACGCGGTAGAGGAAGCGCAGTGCGCCAATCGCCGGGCTGAGACTGGCGGGTGCGAGCTTGCGTTCTTCGCGGAGGTAGATGAGCCAGGCTCGCATCTCCTCGGGACCCAGCAGTTCGGGCGAACGGCGAAAATGACGGGCGAAACTGGATACCTGAATCAGATAGGACTTCTGTGTGTTATCGGCGAGATTGCGGATCTCCATGTCGTGCAACATGCGTTGGCACAGCGGCGTCATGACTGACCTCCTGAGAGCAGTGGTGGAGCCCGGTTGGGCATCCACATACTGCTCCTGGAGGTATCTGCGTCCCCTCGTTGGGATCCTGCGTCAGTTCACCGCCACAATGAACGTCAGCCATCGGCTCTCGCACTCCTCCCCCTACCGCGTCAGCGGTTTAGACGGTGTTATGAACTTTTTGTATAACCTGGTATCCTGGGCGCATGACAAAAGAAATGCGCAGGCCTTACCCAACAGACGTGTCCGACGAAGAGTGGAGTTTCGTGGCGCCGTATCTGACATTGATGAATGAAGCGGCCCCGCAGCGCAAATACGAACTGCGCGAAATGTTCAACGCGTTACGCTGGATCGTGCGTGCCGGTGCGCCGTGGAGAATGATGCCCAACAACTTTCCTGCGTGGGAGATGGTGTACCAGCAGACCCAGCGGTGGCTGCAGGCAGGTTGTTTTGAGAACATGGTCTGCGATTTACGCTCGATCATCCGTGTTGCGCAAGGTCGGCAGGGCCAGCCCAGCGCCGTGATTCTGGATGGGCGGACGATGCAATCCACTTGCGAGAGTGGTCCACGTGCGGGCTATGACGGCTACAAACGCAAGCGTGGCAGCAAAGTCCATATCGCGGTCGACACGCTGGGACATTTGCTTGCGGTACATGTGACACCGGCGAATGAACAGGAGCGCGCGCAGGTAGGCGAACTCGCGCGTCAGGTGCAGGACGTTACGGGAGAGACGGTCAAGGTGGCCTTCGCAGATCAGGGCTACACAGGTGAAGATGCTGCTCACGCTGCACGCAATGAGGGCATTGAGCTGCAGGTCATCAAACTGCAGGAAGCGAAAAAAGGCTTCGTGCTGCTGCCCCGGCGCTGGGTGGTCGAGCGCAGCTTCGGCTGGCTCAACCGTTTTCGCCGCCTCGCGCGCGACTATGAGCGATTACCTGAAACATTGGCTGGGCTTCATTTCGTTGTCTTTGCCATGCTTATGCTCGTGCATGCAGTGCCAGTACTTCGAAGTTCATAACACGGTCTAGTACAATCGCCGGAACTGGTTGTTCGCGGGCTCGCTTCGCGCCGGCGAACGTGCCGCTGCCATCATGAGCCTGATCCGCTCGGCACAGTTGAACTGGCACGATCCGCTCACCTATCTGAAGGGCGTGCTCACGCGCCTGCCAACACATCGCGCTTCTGACATCGAGCAGTTGCTTCCTCACTGCTGGGCTCCCGCCTTGCCCGATCACAGCTAGCCAGCTCGCTCCCGTGCCTTCACCGGGCGCTTACCTACATCCGGTACTACAATCATGATCGTATCAAGCTGAAGCTCAAGGGCCTCAGTCCCGTCGAGTACAGGATTCGATTCGCTTGAAATTCGTTCACCCACCGTCCAACTTCTGGGGTTCAGTTCACTTTATGATGGACACGATGCTCCTATGCGCAGGCCGCGAACCTCAACCTGACTTCATCGGACCCTTACGGCGCTTCCGCTGAAGCGGACTGAGAGCCGTCTGGTGAGCCATCTGACTCAGCAGGAAATGCAGGCAATATTGGATGCCCCAATTCCGTCCGGCTGGTTCGGGGTTCGAGACCGTGCCATGCTTCACGTTTGCTTCGCCGGGGCCTTGCGCGCATCCGAACTCGTTGGATTGCGCCTTAGTGACTTGGCCATGCAGCCATATGCGAGTGTTGTCGTTCACGGAAAGGGTCGGAGACAACGATGCCTTCCTCTGTGGAAAGAGACGGCTTCTGCATTAAAGGCGTGGTTATCCGTAAGAGGCACCGTCAGTACACCGGAAGTGTTCATCAATGCTCGGGGAGAAGCTATGACCCGATCCGGCTTCCAGCATGTGTTACGAAAGCATGCCGCCGTCGCGTCGAAGGCTTGCCCATCCATCTCACGAAAACGTGTATCACCGCATGTGCTGCGGCATACCTCAGCGCTTACGGTCCTGCAGGCGACAAAAGACCTGCGAAAAGTCTCCCTATGGCTCGGTCATGCGAGCATGCAGACGACTGAAATGTACACACGGATCGATCAGACCGTGAAACTGGAGGCACTCGAATCTGTCGTGGCGCCGAAGCTACGCTCTGGTCGGTTCAAGGCGACAGACAGGTTAATTGCGTCGTTGAACACGGCGCATATTACGCATCGACGGAAGACCGTTGGACGCTGACGGTAGCGGGGTTCGTGCCAGCGGACTCCGCATAAGATTGTTCAGCGCATTACAGATTCCAATTGAGAACTGGCACGCGGTACTCGGGGATCCGACGCTCGCCGACGCCATTCTCGATCGACTCGTGCACAACACCTATCGCGTCAATCTCAGCGGCGAGTCGATGCGCAAACACAAAAAGAGTTTGACCGACAAACCCCGATCAGAGTAAAAATCGAAAACCCCGCGTCGCTGCGCTCCAACTGTCCAGCTTCGCGCGAATCAGCCGTCCACCTTCACGCGAAACGCGTGTCCAGCTTCCACGAATTACGCATGCAAGTCTCTTGCAACGAAGGTCTGGCGAACCACATTGTCCCCGAGTCATGCGTGTACCCGTGAGTACTAGCCGTCGAGATTCCCGTATGCCCACATCCCGTCATTCCAGATCGAACAGTGCGCGATCTGCCTCCCGGGACAAATACTCGTCCATCATCTGCCGGAATTCGGCTTCGTCGAACTCGCCGCGATCGACACGTCGCAGGATCGCTTCGCCGGCGAGTTGGGTCTTGCGCTCACGATCCGCCTTCGTCTGCCTGTACGCCTGTTGGCTTGCCTTCTGGGCGGCTTTGCGGGCTTCCTTCAGCTCATCGAGTTTCTTGTCCGTTGCCGCGAGGCGCTTTTTCAGAAGGGTCATGGCGTTGCATCCGGGGCGATTGGGGTGCGGCGATTCTAACGTTTACTCAGACTCCAGAAACACGAACGCCGACCTTTGCAAAGTCGGCGTCTGTGCCGGTCTTCCCCGACTGCCAGTTCGTGCTGTGGTTGCGCGAGTATTACCGGCCCTCGCGCGGGCGAGTGATCAACGGTCGCCCTCACGGGCGCCGCTGTATCACAGATAATAGCACACGCCATCAGCGGGCTGACGCAAGGTTAAATGGTTCTGTCGCGATAACGATGGCAGATCAAATGAGTGAATGTACATAGGATTGCTTACATAGCCAGCAAGTAGAACTGCTCGGCAACCGTTCGGTCGACGCGATCGTCTTGCATCTGTCCCTTGCGGATCATATGCATCACTTCGATGCCAGACAGAATGATGCGGGCACAGCGAAAGTCCTTGAATCCCCTCATCGGTTTGATGATGCGTTTGATCGCTCGGTGGTCCTGCTCGATGATGTTGTTCAGATACTTGTTCTGGCGGATCTTGATCGGCGTGTCGCGCCCGGCGTTGAGAGCTTCGAGCGCAGCCAGATTCGCACCGCTCTTGTCCACGGTAATTGTCTCGGGCTCGCCGTTCTGGTCAGTCGACTTCTCAAAGTAGCGGCGCGCAGCGGCCTTGTCCCGATGGGCACGCAGCAGGAAATCGACTGTGTTGCCCTGCTTGTCGACAGCGCGGTACAAATACTTCCATTGGCCTTTGACCTTGACGTACGTCTCGTCCATCCTCCAGCTCTTGCCCACCGGGAGCTTGTGGCGGCGAAACGCCTTCTCAAACAGCGGTACGAGCTTCATAACCCAGCGGTGCACGCTCGAATGGTCGACCTCGATGCCTCGCTCTGCCATCATCTCCTCGAGATTTCGCAGGCTCAACGAGTAAGCCACATACCAGCGTACGCACAGTGTCGCGCGCAGTTGTAAATTGATACAGCAACGCAGTTAGGAATTGATACGCCTCGTTGTAGGGTTGCTCCCTTTGAGCGGCCCGTGATCAGCTACGAGGAGTACATGGAAATCGAGATTCTGCGTCGCCAGGGAAACAGCCTCCGGGACATCGCTGTCGAGACCGGTATGGCAGTCAACACAATCAGGAAGTATCTGGAATCGGGGCCGCCACAACGCAAGGCCCGCCAGCCAGTCGCCGGCAAGCTTGCGCCGTTCAAGGGATATCTGCAGGACCGCGTTGAAGCAGCGAAACCGGACTGGATTCCAGCGACGGTACTCAAGCGGGAGATTGAGGAGCGCGGATACACGGGCGGCTTACGCCGGGTGCAGGAGTACCTGCAGAAGCTTCGACCCGCTGCACGTCCCGACCCGGTAGTCAGATTCGAAACAGAGCCGGGACATCAGATGCAGATGGACTGGATTGAGTTTCGTAAGCCGGGGCACAAACTCGGCATGCTCGCGGCGTTCGTTGCGACGTTGGGCTACAGCCGCGTCAGCTACGCGGAGTTTGTCACTGACATGCGTATCGAAACGCTGCTGGCTTGCCACGTGCGGGCATTCGAGGCATTTGGCGGCGTCGCCAGAGAGATCGTGTACGACAATATGAAGACGGTGATTCTGAAACGTGATGCCTATGGCAAGAAGCAGCACCGATATCATCCGGGATTCGCTGACTTCGCCAAACACCATGGGTTCGTACCTCGCGTGTGCAAGCCATACCGCGCGAAGACGAAGGGCAAGGTCGAGCGTATGAACGGATATCTGCGCTACAGCTTCTGGGTCCCGTTGGTTTCAATGCTCAAACAGGCAGGGCTCACAGCCGACTGCGGCCTGTGCAATGAGCGCGTCAGACTGTGGTTGCGCGACGTCGCCAACGTCCGTGTGCACGGCACGACCAAACGGATTCCGGCCGAAGTGTTGCTTGAGGAGCGGCCGCATCTTCTGCCACTACCGGCACCCTACGTGGGACGATCGGTTAGAACCGGTGCGACGCCACATCAGCAGCCGAAACCAGCATCACGGTACGCGACCTCGGAGTGGAACAAACCGCTGCAGCACCCATTGTCGGTCTACGACGCGTTCAGCCGCGCACAGGAGGTAAGCGCATGACGCCACAACTCGAACGACTGACGGTGTTGTGCAAGTGCGTATTTCGGCGAACGTGACCGCCGATTTCGGGAACGTGACCGATTCGGCAAGGTCGGGCGTTGCGCGGTTTCGATTGTAGATTTCCTCGCTAGTTCTGGTCGAGTTCTGGTTCGAGCACGCTTGGTTTCGGAGATGGTTTTCTAAGAGATTCGCCCGTCAGTTTGATGCGGTGATGTCGCTGCATAAGGCGATCGAGCATTGCGTCGGCGATCGTCTCGTGCCTATCCAGCCATGCCAGTGTTCGATTGGTAGCTGGCTGGTCACGATCGTGGCTTTGCCGGCAGATCGGTCGTCAATCATCTCGAGCAAATCGTTTCGGACCATCGCGTCGAGCGGAGCCATTCCCCAATCGTCCAGCAGAAGAACATCAACGCGAGCAACCTGCAGCAGCCATTTGGTGAAGCCGCCGTTGCCGTGGAGGACGCGCAGTTCCTCGCCGAGGCGCGGCACACGTAGGTACAACGCGGAGTGCCCGCGTCGGCAGGCATACTGCGCGAGGGCGCAAGCGAGCCATGATTTACCTGCGCCGGTTGGGCCGCTAATGAGCAGGCTGTATCCAGATTCGACCCAGTCGCCGAGAGCCAGGCTTGTGAGCGAACGCGGGTCCACGCCTCGACCAGCGCGGGTGTCGAGATCTTCGATGGCGGCCTGCGGATACTTCAGGCGCGCTTGCTTGAGCAGTCGGGTGCGGCGACGATCATCGCGCCAACTTGCTTCCCGGTCGACCAGCAACGACAGGCGTTCCTCGAAGCTCAGAGCCGCCGTGCCGGGCTGCGTCAGCTGCTCTTCCAATCCGTCAGCGAACCCATCCAACTTCAGGGTGCGTAGTTGCGTCAAGGTTTGATGCATCATCATGGCGGGTTCTCTTTATTGGTAGTAGCTGGAGCCGCGTACATGCGCGTGACTCGGACTGACCCATTCGACAGGCGTGGTCGCTGCCGCGCGGTCGCGGTTGTTGATAAGGATGTCGCGCACGTGGCGGTAACGATGCACACCCAATTCGAGCGCCAACGCACACGCCGCTTCGAGGCGGTCGCGACCATAGCGACGTGAGAGTGAGAGTAAGCCGAGGCACGCCCGATAGCCGTGCTCGGGATGGCGCTGTTCCTGCAGAAGCCGCGCGACGAGCGCGCCGGTGGCGCCGCCAATCTGCTGACCCCAGTGGATAAGCCGCTGCGGAGTCCATTCGAGATGGGCGCGGTGTGCCGCCGGCATGTGCTCGACGGCGGTGGTGTAGCCTCCTACGCGATCATTGCGAGCATGGCTGGCCACACGGCGACCGCGATGCAACAACTCGACAGCACCCGCAGTGATGCGCGCATCGAGCTTGAGTCCGACAAGCGCGTGCGGGACGCTGTAGCGATGTTTATCGATCTCGATGTGGTAGTCGATGTGGACCGTCACTGCCTTGAACCGCGCGAGCTCATACGGCTGCACCGGCAGTGGCTGTAGGGCCGGCGCGTCTAATTCGGTGAACGCGCTGGCGCGGCATCCAGGCAGCTTCTGAAACGGGCGCTCGTTCAAGTTCTTCAGTAGCTGTCACGGGGCGGCGTAATGGAGCCGGGGATGGGCGGCGTAATGGCGCCAGCAGAAACGGGGTAAAACGCGGATTCGAACAGTTTCAAGATTGCGGTCTTTTACCGTTTTTAGCAACCGCATTTTCGCTGCTTTCAGGCATCGGCTTTGGCTTGCGGAAGCTCTCGCCTTCTATGACGACACGATAGGCACCATGACGAAGGCGGTCGAGCGTGGCGGCTCCGAGAATGCGGTTGTCAGGGAAAGCCTCACCCCATTCACTGAAGTCCAGGTTTGAAGTCAGGATCGAGGCTGCCCGCTCATACCTGGCGGCAATCAGGTCATGGAAGTCTTCGTCATGAGGTGCGCGAAGTGGCTTGAGCGCGAAGTCGTCAACGATAAGCAGCGGCACACGCACGAACTGCTGGAACTTGCGTTCATAGAGATCCGTGGCGCGCGCTGCGTGCAGCTTCTTGAGCAGATCCGTCTGCGTGATGAACAGTACGTCGCAACCCTGGCGTACGGCGCAATGCCCGAGCGCCTGCGCCAGATGCGATTTGCCGACGCCTGTCTGGCCGACCATCAGGACGCAGACCTTCTCGTCGATGTAGCGGCCGGTGGCGAGGTCGTGAACGTGCGCCCGGTTTAGCTTTGGCAGCCGGTCGAAGTCGAAGGTCTCGAGCGTCTTGCCTAGCGCGAAGCCGGCGCGGGTGATCCGCGCGCCGAACTTCTTCTGGTCGCGTCGTGCGACCTCGTCATGCAGAAGCATGGCAAGGAACTCGGTGTAAGCGAGTTGCCCCTCGATTGCCTGCCGGTTGCGCTGCTCAAGCGAGTCGAGGACCCCGGACAGGCGCAACTGCTTGAGGATGGTGTTCAGTTCGGGACTTGGATTCATGACACTCAGTGCAGAAGGATGGACTGGAGATCACGGCCGAAGCGACCGCCGTTCAGGTACGTGTCGGATGGTGCCGGTGTTTGTGTGGCTGCCTGCTCGCTATCGAGTCCCTTGTCGAGAATGGTCTTGACGGTGCGATACTTCGGGTTCGCGAACGCGAGTGCGCGCTCGCAGGCGGCGTTCAGGCGCACATCACCGTACTTCTCGCGCAAACGCACAAGGCCCTGCGCGCCCCTCAGGTTGACGAGCACCTTGTCGTTGAACATTGCGAGGATCACTGCGTGGCAGGCAGGCCCGATGTCCTTTGCACGCGCCAGACACCACTGCGGGTCATGTTCAAGCCATGCCTGCGCCTCTGGCGGCTGATGATCACGCACCGTATGGCGGTCGCCAGGCTTGCGTAGTCGCGGATGGGTCGCGACGAGCTCGTGGCGGTGGAACGCCTGCACGACCGTGTCGGTGGCCTTCAGCCACAACTGCTTGCCCACCAGCGTGAAGGGCACTGAATAGAGCACGTTCTTGTAGACGACGTGGCCGTCGGTATGCACCTTCACCTCGCTCCACACTGCCAGCACCGGCGGCACGTCAGGCAGCCGCGTGAGCAGCGGGCGTTCGATCGCAAAGCGCGCGAGTGGCTGGTCGCGGGTCGTGCCGTGCTCGCGGGTGCCCGCCTGCTGGGAGACCCACTCGCGCAATTGCCGGTTGGCGTCGGTCAGATCCCGGAACTCGCGTAGTGGTACGAAGGACTTCTTGACGTATTTGACTCCGGATTCAACGATTCCCTTCTTGGCCGGGTCGTGCGGTGGACATGCGTCGATCCGGAATCCATATCCCTCGGCTAGCGCGGCATAGGAGCGCTGGACTGCGGGTTCATAACGGCAGGCCTTGATGATCGCGCACTTCGCGTTGTCTATGATGACCCGGCCAGGGCAACCGCCGAACCATTCAAACGCCCGCCGGTGGCAGGCCAACCACGTCTCGACCGTCTGGTCCAGGACGATCTCCGCGTACTGGTGACGCGACCAGCAGAGCGTCATCACAAAGATCCACGTCTTGAGCGGAAGGCCTGACTCGTGCCTGAGCACCGGCCCGGCGCCAAAGTCAACCTGGGCGGCGTCCGCTGGCGCAAATTCGAGGATCGTCGTCGTGCCGACCGGATGACGCTCGGCGGCCAGGCGACGCAGCATGCGCTTCACGGCGTCATAGCTGCCGGTGTAGCCGTGATTGCGCTGAAGGGCGGCATGGATCGTGGTGCCCTGCACGCCGGCGGCCGCCCAGCTTCGGATCTGTTCACGAAACGGCTCTGCCGTCGACACGCAGGTGTGCGGCAAGTGCGGCGAGCGACCAAAAACGCCAGCGATCACTGCGTCATCCGGCAGCGGCTGGGCGGGATCGAGCCATCCCCGTGCCTCGGCCTGGCGCCGCACAGTCGTCAGCTTCTTGCGTCCCATCAAGCCGCCGCGAGCGATGTCGCGGTCGGAATCGCCTTGCCGCATGCGGACAAGGACTTGGCGGTACTCGAACAATTCGAACCTCCTGTTGGCCATGGACGCTCCGTTCAAATAGAACGGAGCGTACCGACTTGAAAAGTTCGAATCGCGCTCTAGCCCTGGTGCTGCTGGCGCCTATGCGCCGCCTTTCGGGTGGCTCCTTTACGCCGCACGTGAGGTGGCGCCATTACGCCGCCCCTCAGGTGGCGCCTTTATGCCGCCCTCGAAATGGCTCCATAGTGCCGCACGGTGACAGTAGCGGGCGGATCGCGTCGTCCACCGACTGGACCGACTCGAACTGGCGATGACGCAGGCGCGCCATGATCCAACGTTCGACCACCTGAACCGCCACTTCAACCTTCGGCTTATCCTGCGGGCGATAAACGCGTGCAGGCAGAAATGAGGTGCCGTAGTGACGCGCGAAGTCCAGCACGGTGTCGCCGGCGCGAGGCTCATAGCGATCGGGATCGGCGATCATCGCGCGCGGGTTGTCCGGCACGATCAGCTGGGGAACGCCGCCGTAGAAGGTCAGCGCGCGGGCGATACCACTCAGCCAGTCCTCCATCGTCTCGGCCGGCGTGGCGCATGCGAATGTATAGCTCGATGCGCCCATGGCGGCCACGAAGATGTGCGCGCGGCGCCCTGTGGTCAACGGCAACGTGGGACCGGCGAAGTCGACGAATAGTTTCTCGCCAGCACGGTGGATCTGCCGCATGGAGCGCTTCAGCCGTTTCGCGAACGCCTTATAGTGCTCGCAGAACTGCGTGTAACGGTAAGTCTTCCGATTCGCGAACTCCGCCTGATATTCCTCCCACAACAACGTCAGCGTCACGCCCTTGCGGCGCAGCTCTTGATGAATGCGACCGTAGTCGGGCTGTGCATAGGCCGCGGGTCCGGTGGGTTTGCCAAGAAGCCGTCGCTCGAGCTCGCCTTCGTCCATATCACAGGCGATCGCCCAATCCAGCCCGGCGGCACCCGCCAGTCCGACGTACTTCGTGACCACGCCCTTGGAAATGCCCAGCGACGCGGCGATTCGATCATGCGAGAAGCCGCCGTCGAACTTAAGTCGTAAAACGTCCTTGATCATGCGCATGTTCATCCGGTGCGCGGGCATGCTCTCTCCGGCAAAAGCCGGCGAGCATAGCTCGCGTGGTTGATGTCATGCGCAACGCCAGTCCTGTCGTCCGGTCCGTTCGGTCACGTTCCCGAAACGGCCGGTCACGTTGCCGAAATCGCCGGTCACGATCCCGAAACGGCCGGTCACCTTGGTCCGAAATACGCAGCAAGCAGCTCAACCTGCTGCACTTGCCAACACAGATTGCGCATCTCGGCCAGATGGCCGCGAAGCGCGAGCTCGGCTATCTCGACTTCCTCGAACAGGCCTTGAAGGATGAAGCGATGGCACGCGCGGAGCGAATGCGCCGGATGCTGACGCGTCTGGCTGGCTTCCCGGCAATCAAGACGCTTGATGAGTTCGACTTCGAATTCGCGCTCGGCGTGCCGAAAGCACTGGTTCTCGAACTCGGCAGTCTTGCCTTTGTGGAGCGTGCCGAGAATGTCGTGCTTCTCGGACCCAGTGGCGTTGGTAAAACCCATCTTGCTGTCGCGCTTGGATATCGTGCAACGCAGGCCGGGTTTCGCACCCGCTTCATCACCGCCGCCGATCTGCTGATGCAATTGACGACAGCGTTGCGCCGCAACCAGCTTGAGGAAACCATCAAGCGAATTACGAAGCCCTACAAGCTTCTCATCATCGACGAGATGGGATACCTGCCCATGGACCGGGAGCAGGCGAACCTGCTCTTCCAGGTGGTCGCCAAGCGGTACGAAACCGGTAGTCTCATCCTGACCAGCAATCTGCCGTTCGGCCAGTGGGACCAGACCTTCGCTGACGACGCAACGCTCACGGCGGCGCTCCTCGACCGGCTGCTTCATCACGCACACGTCGTGCCGATCTCCGGCGACTCGTACAGGCTGAAGGAAAAACGACAGGCCGGCATGATCAACCGCATCCCACCGCCGCACCTAAACGACGCGGACGACATCAAACGCAAACGCAGTTCGAAGGAGGCAGCCTCCAGTCATTGACCGCATGAGCGGGTGTATCAAATTACGATTGCGTTTGCGTCCGAAGCTGTATCAACTTAATGGGATGGACGCCCCCACCCGATACGGCATCAATGTGCCAGAGTGGAAGTGTCGAAGCAACCACCTAACCCGAGGGGAGCGCCCATCATGAAGATTACGACAATTGGCATCGATCTGGCTAAATCTGTGTTTGCTGTGCATGGCGTAAATGAGCATGGCAGAGCGGTCTTGAAGAAGGTGCTCAAGCGGGATCAGATGCTGCCGTTCTTCGCGAACCTGCCAGCCTGTGTGATCGGGATAGAAGCCTGCGGGAGCGCTCACTACTGGGCCCGAAAGCTTCAGGGCATGGGACACACCGTTCGCCTAATCGCACCACAGTTCGTGAAACCGTACGTCAAGACGAACAAGAACGACGCGGCCGACGCCGAAGCCATTTGCGAGGCAGTCGCGCGGCCCAACATGCGATTTGTGCCGATCAAGAATGTCGAGCAGCAATCAGTGTTGTCGCTACATCGCGTACGTCAGGGCTTCGTAAAAGCCCGTACGGCACAGGCGAACCAGATCCGCGGACTGCTTAGCGAATTTGGGCTCGTCGTTCCACAGGGCATTGCTCACATCGCCCGTCGCGTGCCAGCTTTAGTTGAAGATGCGGCTAACGACCTGACCGGATCGTTCCGGTTGCTGATTCAACGTTTGATGGAACATCTGAAGGAGCTCGATCGACAGGTCCGGGATCTGGAGGCACAGATCCAAAGATGGCATCGCGACAATGACGCGAGTCTCAAGCTCGCGCAGGTGCCCGGCATTGGGCCGATTACGGCAACTGCATTAGTAGCTTCGGTCGGTGATGCCAAAGGCTTCACCAGCGGGCGCCAGCTCGCTGCATGGCTCGGCCTGGTACCCAAACAGAATTCAAGCGGCGGAAAAAATATTCTGCTCGGCATCAGTAAGAGGGGCGACACTTATTTGCGAACCTTGTTGATCCACGGGGCGCGTGCCGTCATCCGGGCTGTTCAACGCAGGAACGATCAAGAAGGTTGGCTGCCTCGCCTGCTACAGCGTCGCAATCCCAATGTGGTAGCAGTCGCGCTGGCCAACAAGAACGCCCGGATCGTATGGGCGTTGCTGGCTCACGGGCGGTCATACCAGCTCGGTTATCAAGCTGCCGGCTGAACGTGTAATCCCCGACGGCAACAATCTCGCCACAAAAGAAGGACACTTCCACCGATTGCCTGGGCAATCATGACGTGATGGCAACACAGGTCAGACCGTGACGGGTCAAACCCGACAAATCTCAAGGAGCGCCAAGCTCGCCAACTTGATCGGGACCCCGTCAGCATATTCCATCAGGGACAGCCGGCCTGCGCACGGCAACAAAGTCCGGATGCATGGCTGCAATCATGACCTTCGATACATCGCATCATGAAAGCTTGGCAAACCGGGGGCGTCCATGCATGAGATTGCGTTTGACAACAGCACGATCACGTCCAACGGATAGTGCAGTCGCTTGAGAACTTTGCCGATGCCCGGAGGCAACGTCGCGCGTGGTGTCTTCTTCGTCTGGCCCATGCTGTTCGTCATTCAGGATCGAACGCAAATTTTAACCCGGCACCTTGGCGCGACAGAACCCTATTTGCACCACAACCCTCGGCGGCGCCTGCGATTGCCGCCGACGGTCTGGTGAATTGTTCAAGGCTATCGAAAGGCATCGAGCCAGAACTCGGCGGTTTTCTGGGGTGTTCATCATCGTCGTGTGGTCACCCGGAACGGACACGGCGTGAATGGCTTCAGCACGTAAAACCCTGCCCCACCCCCGCAACGGCGAACTTGCGTCCTGACCTATTGAACCTCGTGCACGACGGCTGCGGACAGGTCCGTTGACATAAAACTGGTTGATCTCGATTCCAAGAGATGGAGCTTCATACAAGTCCAGTGCCCTTTGGAACTGCGCGGCCTTTTCATACGTCAGAAGAAGGCTTTCTAGATCACGGTCCTGGGGTATCGCCCCAATTTGCTGTGCCTTTTGAATCAGTTGACCAATCGAGCTGTTTGCAGCAAATCGTTCTAAGACCTGGAAGCTGTCATCTTCCAAGAATTCCACAGAATCCAGCAGCACTTCCCGTGCCATTTGGGTCGGCGATAAGCTTCGTCGATTTGCAGGTAACGCAGCATCCATGAAGGCCATGAATGACACAGCTTCATTCAGATTCACTAAGTGCTGCGCAATCGCGTAAGCCAAGATTGCCCCTGATGAGTATCCAGCAAAGCGATACGGTCCATGTGGCTGGATCTCTCTAACTGCTAGCATTACTTCCGCCGCTAGTGCCTCAAGAGTTAGTGGACGTTCGTCGTCGAAATGCGGCCATGGCAAAGCATAGACCGGACAGTCGACGTCCATTTCCTTCACAAGGGCGGGGACATAGGAACAATCGCCCAATCCTGTGGGAACAAAGAAGAGAGGTGGCTGTGATCCCGTTTCCAGAACGGGAATCACTTGCGGACTGCTGGGCTGTCGCTTCAAATGAATCTTCGATGCGAGCTCCCTCAGAACAGGGGCTTGGAAGAGGTCGGCAGCGCTAAACGTCAGCCCTGCTTTTTGTGCTCGACTGATCAGCTGCACCGCCAATAGCGAGTGCCCGCCGAGCGCAAAGAAGTGGTCGTGGCGTCCGACCCGCTCCACACCGAGAAGCTCGGCCCAGATCTGTGCCAGCGTGATCTCGACCTCGCCTTGCGGCGCCTCATAGGCGCGATGCGCATACGCCTCATCGTCCGGCGCCGGCAGCGCCTTGCGATCGAGCTTGCCATTCACTGTCAGCGGCAGCGCCGCCAGCCGCACAAACGCGCTCGGCACCATGTAGTCCGGCAGCCGCGCACTTAAGTGCGCCTGCAAGACGCCCGCAAGCCCGCCTCCATCACCCTCGTCCGAGCCGGCCTCGGGCGCACACACCACATAGGCCACCAGCCGCTTCTCGCCGGCACCGTCCTGCTGCGCCACCACCGCATCGCGCACCCAGGCGTGCTCGATGAGCCGCGCCGCAATCTCCCCCGGCTCGATGCGGAAGCCGCGGATCTTCACCTGATCGTCGTTGCGGCCCAAAAACTCAAGATTGCCGTCCGGCAGATACCGCGCCAGATCGCCAGTGCGGTACAGCCGGTCGCCCTCGACAAAGGGACTGGCGATGAACCGCCCCGCGGTCAGCTCGGGCCGGTTCAGATACCCCCGTGCTACCCCCGCCCCGCCGACATAGAGCTCCCCGACCGCGCCAAACGGAACCGGCGCACCGTGCCCGTCAAGCAGATACACCCGCGTGTTCGCAATCGGATGGCCGATCGGGACAATGGCGCCATCAAACTCATCCGGACAACTCCACGCTGTCACGTCGATCGCAGCTTCGGTCGGACCGTACAGATTGTGCAGGCCTGTCCAAGGCAAGAGGCGCCGAACCTTATGCACACTGGCGGCAGGAAGCGCCTCGCCGCTGCATAAAACACGCCGCAGCGACGTGCAGCGGTCAACACTCTTCGCATCCATAAAACTGACCAGTATGGATGGCACGAAGTGAACCGTCGTGATGCGCTCGCCGATGATCAAGTCAACCAATGCAGCGGGATCTCTGTGCGCATCCGGAGGCGCCAGCACCAGGGTCGCCCCTTCAAGCAACGTCCAGAAGAACTCCCAGGCCGAGACATCGAAGCCAAATGGCGTCTTCTGCAACACGACATCAGTTGCCTTGAGACCATAGGCGTTTTGCATCCAGATCAGGCGATTAACGATAGCCCGATGCTCATTCTGTGCCCCCTTGGGCGCGCCGGTGGATCCGGAGGTGTAGATCACATAGGCGAGATGGCGCGAGGTCAGGCCGAGCTCACGCGGGTCCGGATCGGAGACCGGCAGGTTCGCCCACTCCGGCGTCGCCGTCTCTAGATCGACCACCGTCAGATCGAGCAGCGCATCGGCCCCCAGCGCGGCACGGCCGGCCGCATCGGCCAGCAGCAGCGGCGGCGCCGCATCCTCGAGCATCTGGCGCAACCGCGCCGACGGATAGGCCGGATCCAGCGGCAGATAGGCGCCACCCGCCTTGAGGATCGCCAACAGCCCGACCACCATCGCCACACTGCGCGCAACGCAGATCGCCACCGGCTGGTCCGGCGTCACCCCAAGCCCGATCAGATGATTCGCCAGCTGGTTGGCCCGCGCATTGAGCTCGCCATAGCTTACGCGCTGGTCCTGATAGACCACCGCCACCGCATCCGGCGCCTGGCGCACCTGGGCCTCAAACAGCTCATGGATGCACTGCTGCTCAGGATACGTCACCGCCGTCCGGTTCAGCTCCTCCAGCAGATACGTGCGCTCGGCAGTCGACAGCAGCTCAATCCGGTGGACCGTTTGCTGAGCATCGGCAGCCATCGCCCGCAGCAGCGCCAGCAGATAGCCTCGTTGCCGCTCGATGGTCGCCTGATCAAACAGCGCCGTGGCATAACCCAACGTTCCGGCGATCTCCTCGCCATGCTCGCCAAGGCTCAGCTCCAGATCGAACTTGACCTGATCGAACGCCTCCCCGGTAGTTTCGACGCTCAGCCCCGGCAGGTCCAATGACGTAACCGCATTGTTCTCCCAGGCCAGCATCACCTGGAATAATGGCGTATGATCAAGAGCCCGGGGCGGCCGCACGATCTCCACCACCTGCTCGAACGGCAGGTCCTGATGCTCCTGCGCAGCCAGCACCGTGCGCCGTGTCCGCTCCAGAAGCTCCGACACGCGCGGCCTACCCGACAGGTCCAGCCGAAGCGCCAGCGTGTTGACGAAGAACCCGATCAGCCCTTCGATCTCGCGGTGCCCCCGATTGGCGCTCGGCACGCCAATCACAAGATCGTCCTGCCCCGACAGACGAGACAGCACCGCCGCCCAGGCCGCCAGTATCGTCATGAACAACGTCGTGCCATGCTGCAGGCTCAGCCGCTTCAGTTCCCGCGTCAGATCCGCATCGATCACGACCGTCACACTGGCCCCGGCAAACAACTGCTCTGCCGGCCGAGGCCGATCTGTCGGCAAGGCCAGACGGGCCGGTGCGCCAGATAGATTGTTGCGCCAATATTGCGCCTGCTTCTGCAGCCGTTCCCCCGACAGCCATTGGCGTTGCCAGGCGGCGTAATCCAGATACTGGATCGCAAGCGGCGGCAGAGGATCGTCGTGCCCAGCCTCGAATGCCCGGTAGAGCTGGCTAAGTTCACGCAGCAGCACGCCCATCGACCAGCCGTCCGAGACGATGTGATGCTGGGTCAGCAGGAAGACGTGTTCCTCGTCCGACATCCGCACCAATCGTCCGCGGATCAGCGGACCGCGCGCAAGATCGAATGGCGTGCGCCCCTCTTCGTCACACAGGTCCAAAAGTGCCGCTTCGGCATCCGATCTCTCCCGCAGATCGTGCTCCACAACCGGCAGCCCCGCATCCTCCGGCAGAACCTCCACCCAGGGCTTGCCCTCCGGCGCGACAAACACGCTGCGCAGCGCCTCATGACGCGCCAACACACGGTCAAGGCTGCGCTGCCAGGCGCTGCGGTCGAGCCCACCCTTGAGCCGCCACCCGAGCAGAATGTGATAGTTCGTACTGCTCTGATCCAGCTGCGCCAAAAACCACAGCCGCTGCTGCGCAAACGACAGCACAAGCGGCGCTTCACGCGATACCGCCACAATGGCTGGCAGGTCTTGCGCGCCGGAGCGGCTCAACCCATCCATGATACTCGCGGCCAGATCGGCCAGCACCGGTTTGGCAAACAGCGTGGTCAACGGCAGTGTGAAGCCAATGGCCAGCGAGACCCGGCTCAACAGCTGCACCGCCAATAGCGAGTGCCCGCCGAGCGCAAAGAAGTGGTCGTGGCGTCCGACCCGCTCCACACCGAGAAGCTCGGCCCAGATCTGTGCCAGCGTGATCTCGACCTCGCCTTGCGGCGCCTCATAGGCGCGATGCGCATACGCCTCATCGTCCGGCGCCGGCAGCGCCTTGCGATCGAGCTTGCCATTCACCGTCAGCGGCAGCGCCGCCAGCCGCACAAACGCGCTCGGCACCATGTAGTCCGGCAGCCGCGCACTTAAGTGCGCCTGCAAGACGCCCGCAAGCCCGCCTCCATCACCCTCGTCCGAGCCGGCCTCGGGCGCACACACCACATAGGCCACCAGCCGCTTCTCGCCGGCACCGTCCTGCTGCGCCACCACCACCGCATCGCGCACCCAGGCATGCTCGATGAGCCGCGCCGCAATCTCCCCCGGCTCGATGCGGAAGCCGCGGATCTTCACCTGGTCATCGTTGCGGCCCAAAAACTCAAGATTGCCGTCCGGCAGATACCGCGCCAGATCGCCTGTGCGGTACAGCCGGTCGCCCTCGACAAAGGGACTGGCGATGAACCGCTCCGCGGTCAGCTCGGGCCGGTTCAGATAACCGCGCACCACCCCCGCCCCGCCGACGTAGAGCTCCCCGACCGCGCCAAACGGAACCGGCGCACCGTGTCCGTCAAGCAGATACACCCGCGTGTTCGCAATCGGACGGCCAATCGTCTCAACGACAACGTCCCCCCTTCGCACGCAGATCAAGGTTGAGTACGTGGTGGTTTCAGAAGGCGCATACAGATTACAAATCTTCTGGACCCGACTGCTCGCAAAGATCTTCTCAATCAATTCCGCCGTCAGCCACTCGCCCGCCAAATTGACGACGCTGGTCGAAGGCGGCACTGCTTTCCTGTCGACCAGAGCGGCGATCGCCGAGGGCACTGTGTTGATCAAAGAGATATCCAAAGACCTCCCGGCCAGCGCCAGCGCATTCTCGACAAGGTAAAACGTGCTTCCTTGCGAAAGCGGAACGAAGCACTCATAGACGGACAGATCGAAACTGATCGAGGTGGCAAACAGCGTGCGGCTGATCTCTGATGCCGTAAACACGTCGCTGCTCCAATGCAGCAGGTTCACCGTGCTCGCATGCTCAATCATGACGCCCTTGGGCGCGCCGGTGGATCCGGAGGTGTAGATCACATAAGCGAGATGGCGCGAGGTCAGGCCGAGCTCGCGCGGGTCCGGATCGGAGACCGGCAGGTTCGCCCACTCCGGCGTCGCCGTCTCTAGATCGACCACCGTCAGATCGAGCAGCGCGTCGGCCCCCAGCGCGGCACGGCCGGCCGCATCGGCCAGCAGCAGCGGCGGCGCCGCATCCTCGAGCATCTGGCGCAACCGCGCCGACGGATAGGCCGGATCCAGCGGCAGATAGGCGCCACCCGCCTTGAGGATCGCCAACAGCCCGACCACCATCGCCACGCTGCGCGCAACGCAGATCGCCACCGGCTGGTCCGGCGTCACCCCAAGCCCGACCAGATGGTGCGCCAGCTGGTTGGCCCGCGCGTTGAGCTCGCCATAGCTCAGTCTCTCGTTCTCATGCACCAGCGCCACCGCCTCCGGCGAGCGGCGCACCTGCGCCTCGAACAGCTCGTGGATGCACCGCTCCGACGGATACACCGCCTCCGTGCGGTTCAGCTCCTCCAGCAGATACCGGCGCTCCTGCCCCGGCAGGATCCCCAGCTCCCGCACCGGCGTGTTCGGCGCCCGCTCCAGCGCCTCCGCCAGCTGCGCGAGCGTGTGCTGCATGTAGCCGCAGACCCGATCCGCAGAAACCGGCCCGCTCACCTGCGCCGTCAGGCCCAGTGCTTCTTCGCAGTCCTCCACCGACAGGCTCAGCGGATAGTTGGTGCGCTCCTGCGCACCCAGCCATTCCATGCCGGACAGCACATCGGCTGCAGAGGCGGAGACCGCCGCCGGCGTATTGTGGCGGTAGTTCAACAGCGCGCTGAACAGTGGCGCCGGCGCCGCAACGCCGCTGCAGCGTTGCGCCAGCGCCAGCGAGGCATGCTCATGTACGAGCAGCTCGGCCAGCCGCGCGTGGGTGGTCCGCACGCTCGCCTCGACCCCGGTCCCGTCCAGGTCAAGCCGCAGCGGCAGCGTGTTGATGAACAGCCCCATCGCGCGGTCCGCGCCGCTGCCACCATGCATGCGCCCGAACAGCACCGTGCCGAACACCACCTGCTCGCGGTCGCTGCTGCGCGCCACCACCTGGCCCCAGGCCAGATGGCACAGGCTCGCCAGGCTCACCCCCAGCCGCCGCGCCTGCACCCGCAGCCGGTCGTTAAGCGCCTGCGGCAACTGCCGCCGCGCCTCGTCCACCCCGCTGCCGTCGCCGCGCACCTCGCCCAGCCCGAACGGCAGCGTCGGCCCGTCAATCTCCGAGAGCATCTCCCGGAAGAACTGCTCATGCGCCGGCTCTCCCACACCCAGCCGCGCCTGCGCTATCAGGTTGCGGAATGGCTGCGGCTCGGCCAGCTCATGCTCGCGTCCCTCCAGCACGGCCCGGACCTCGGCATGCATCAGCTCCAGCGTGGTGTGATCCCCGATCAGATGATGCTGCAGCTCCAGCAGCAGCCAGCGCGCGCTGCCGGGCTCGCGCGCAATCACAAACCGCAACAAGGGCGCCCGGCCAAGCTCGATGCGGTGCTGGCGCGGATCAAACCGATGCTTCAGCTGCGCGTCGCCCGGACCACAAGACCCGTCCAGCTCGACCTCGCTCACCTCCAGCAGCGCGTTCCGCCACACCACCTGGGCCGGGCGCGACAGCCCTTCCCAGACAAACGACGTCCGCAGGATATCGTGCCGATCCACCACCCGCTGAACCGCGGCAAGATAGCGCTCGAGCAGGTCACGGTCCGCAAACGCCATCTGCGAGACCAGCAGGTACGGATCGCCCTTTGTCGCCAACAGATGATGGAACAGGATGCCGTCCTGCAGTGGCGACAAGTCATAAATGTCCTGGATGTTGCCGACGCCGCCGGGCACTGTGGCGACGATCCGGTCGATCTCGCCCTGCTTCAGCTCAATCAGCGGCAGCATCTCTGGCGTGATCGCCGGACTCTGTTCGCTGATCAGGTTGGCCGGGACCGCCATCTCGTGATGGCTACTGAGGCTTGCAGCCAGGTCCGCCAGCACCGGCTTGACGAGCAAGGTGCGCACCTCGATGCGCAGTGACCGCCGCCGCAGCCGCTCCATCAGCTGCACCGCCAATAGCGAGTGCCCGCCGAGCGCAAAGAAGTGGTCGTGGCGTCCGACCCGCTCCACACCGAGAAGCTCGGCCCAGATCTGTGCCAGCGTGATCTCGACCTCGCCTTGCGGCGCCTCATAGGCGCGATGCGCATACGCCTCATCGTCCGGCGCCGGCAGCGCCTTGCGATCGAGCTTGCCATTCACCGTCAGCGGCAGCGCCGCCAGCCGCACAAACGCGCTCGGCACCATGTAGTCCGGCAGCCGCGCACTTAAGTGCGCCTGCAAGACGCCCGCAAGCCCGCCTCCATCACCCTCGTCCGAGCCGGCCTCGGGCGCACACACCACATAGGCCACCAGCCGCTTCTCGCCGGCACCGTCCTGCTGCGCCACCACCACCGCATCGCGCACCCAGGCGTGCTCGATGAGCCGCGCCGCAATCTCCCCCGGCTCGATGCGGAAGCCGCGGATCTTCACCTGATCGTCGTTGCGGCCCAAAAACTCAAGATTGCCGTCCGGCAGATACCGCGCCAGATCGCCTGTGCGGTACAGCCGGTCGCCCTCGACAAAGGGACTGGCGATGAACCGCTCCGCGGTCAGCTCGGGCCGGTTCAGATAACCGCGCGCCACCCCCGCCCCGCCGACGTAGAGCTCCCCGACCGCGCCAAACGGAACCGGCGCACCGTGTCCGTCAAGCAGATACACCCGCGTGTTCGCAATCGGACGGCCGATGGGGAGTCGTCGGACTGTCTGATCAATGGCGGTGATCTCGCAGACCGTCGCAAAGGTCGACGTCTCAGTTGAACCGTAGCAGTGCAAGAGATGTTGCGGTCGGCTTTGGCTCAAAACCCGGGCCACGGCCGCCGCATCAACCGCGCCACCACCAACTAGTAGAAATCGCAAACTCGCCAGCACCGGGCCTAACTCATCAACGCTCCGGCTGAACAACCCGGCAGTCAAATGCAGCATGGTGATGCGGTGCCGCCGAACCAGAGTGCGCAGCACCTCGGGCTGCAGTACAGCTGTGTGTGGAATCACAATTAGGCTGGAACCGTGCAGCAGTGGTGCCCAAACTTCCAGCGTACTGATGCTAAAGGCGGGACTGCCTACCCAGGCCACGCGATCACTCGAGGTGAGCTCCGCATAGCCGTTGTTGATGACGAGACGGTTGACAGCACGATGAGGAACAACCACGGCCTTCGGAAGGCCGGTCGACCCGGAGGTGTACATCACGTAGGCCGGAGCCTCGGCGGTCAATGCCAGGCCAGGATCGGTACTACACCCTGTTCCAGCCATGATCGGATCAATGGCCAGAATAGGAATCGGAATCTCAAGCCCGCCCTCATTCTCGTCACCTACAAGGATGAGGCGCACAGCACAGTCGGTCATAATCCAGCTTCGTCGCCCAACTGGACCGCCCCGATCAATCGGTACATAGACCCCACCCGCCTTCAGAACTGCCAGTTGTGCGACAACAAGAGCAATGCCTCGATCAAGCACTATCGCAACGCGCTCGCCCGGCTTCACCCCAAGCGCGATGAGATGATATGCGAGCCTGTTCGCCCGGGTATTGAGCTCGCCATATTTTAAGCGCGCGTCAGCATGGACCACGGCTACCGCATCCGGCGTCTTACGCACCTGCGCCTCGAACAGCTCATGGATACACCGGTCCGAAGGATAAGGCGTCGCCGTCCGGTTCAGATCCTCCAAGAGGCAGGTGCGCTCATCGGACGACAGCAGCCCGATGCACCCCAACGACTGCTGCGCATCGGTCATCACAGCACACAACAAATTCTGCAAATGCTGTGTCATACGCTCGAACTGATTAGGCTCGAGGCGACTTGCATCAAAGTGCCATCGGAAGCTCCCATCCAGAGCGCAAATCTCGAGCGTTACCAACTCACCGGAGCGAGCTATCTCAGAACTGGAGCTCGAAACCGACTCTTCAGCAGCAGAACAGCTCTCTCCCGTAAGCGTAACGCCAACCGGCCAGGGACGGCGCAATCGTAGCGCCTCCACACCGCTCAACGTCGGGCATCGCGCAATAAGATCCCGCGCAAAGGTATCCTGCGCGTTCAGCTGAGCGAATTCGGCCGCGACCGCCGTGCGCGCCTCTGCGAAATTGTTATCGAGGTCGATGGTAATTGCCATCGGCACGACAGACGCGACAAGCACCTCGAGCGCATTCACGCCGGCTCGCGATCCATTCGGCACGGGAGTCCATCCCAGTTGAAGCTCTGCTTCCCCGGTGATGCGGGCGAGATAGACCACCCAAGCAGTTAGCAAGAATTCCGCGCGATCACTGGGAGATAGCTCAGCCAACGCACCCGGCATGAGCCAAGCGGTCGATTGCCATGTCGCCGGAGCGTTGCCTTCTGACGACGAAAACGGAAGCTGAACTATCTTGAACTGCTCTAGTCGCTGTCGCCAGAACTCTTCACGAGATGCCAACAATTCATGGGCAACTGTTGTGCTCCGCGCCTCAGCTTTGCTTAAGATCGGTAAGCGGTTGCCTATATCCATGCCGGAATTCCTCGCCAGTGGCCGCGCATCCACTGGCCGACCATTTTAGCCGTCGAACCAAGCATCAACATCCTCGTACCTGTCGCCACATGCCAATTGCCGGGTGATTTTAAGGAGTGAGAGCCCGCCGATAAGCCCGAGCGGTTAGACGACACCTCCAAGCACCTGATCGCGACAACAGCCTTCACACATAGAACGATTGGAATGATACGACCTAAAGTCCAGGCGGTCGTTGTCCCCGAGAGATCTGGCGCGGGTCGATCCCCTCGCAGTGCAGCCCGCCACATCCGGACGTCGACGTTCGGGAAACTCGCGTCGGCGTATCTAGCGCCTGCGGACAGGCACTGAGCTCCTCTCCACTCGCCAAAACGGTCAGACGTTCGCGGAATACCTTGACTCCACCCTCGCAGCATTTGAGGTCAAGAGTTGACGCGGTATCGGTTGGCGTGATCAACACGTGGGATTGAACAACCCGGTGACCGGTGTCCGCACCACCATAGATGCGATGCCACCTGACGGCACATTCGGCATCTTGGACCAACAGCACCGAAGAAGTTGCCGCAGTTCCCGCACACCGCGCTAACGGGCCTTCGCGACACTTGGACGCGCCTTGACGAACTCGCCCCAACACATCCGCGGCCAATGCGAATGGATTACAACCCGAAAATATCCAGTCCACCACTTGAGCATTCAGCAAGGTCGATAGCTCTTCAACACTTGCGACACGCCGGATCTTACCGCGACGAGCCCAATCCCCCAAAATGGGATCTGCACACAAGGCCGCGCGAATAACGTCGCCCATATCGCTCGCTACCTGGGCGCACCTTGCGGCTAGCCTCCCACCGGCAACAAGCGCGGCTGGGCGATGAAGATGTTGGAGCACGCGCACAACTGGAGGTCCCACCTCTTCCGTCAATATTTGCCCGACTGTTCAAGCTGACCAAAGAGCTGCTGAACGTTCGATTCGAGGAGGCCACTTTCTCCATCTCGGTGAATGAATTCGAAGCTAAGGCCCGTTTCAATGGAGCGACTCGAGAAGGCCTGCGCCAGTCCAGGACAACGAACGACGGTCGTATCAAATCCCAGACCACGAGACTTTAGGGTCTGCACGGCAGCATCTACATTGTCGACCTCAAGAGCAATGTGAGCAACTCCGACACCGTTACGCCGCACCAGCTCTGAGACCTGAGAGGTTGGCTCAGTACCCTGACACAGAACAAACCTGATGCCGCCGCTCTCGAGGTTAGCATAGAGCATCCCTGTCGACCGTCCCTTAACGTGAGAACGGCCCTTCAATTCAAAGCCCAGCACGTCCTGAAAGAACAGAATTGACGCCTCAAGATCGAGTACTGCAATGGCAATATGATCTATCCCGCGGAACTTCAAAAACGAACTCTCGGCTTTCCGATTGTCGCCCGAAGTAGCATCTAGTCCGATCTTGCTGTCGACGGTCTCCTGCATAGCACCCTCTTCACAATGGATAACCAGATCAAATCAACGTCGCCCCGCGAGCGGCAGATACACCTTCAGCAGTTTAGTCCGTAGCAGCGACCAGGTTCTTCGGAATCATCTACTCCAACAAGTCAGCGTTATTCCTGGGCCACATCCGCTTAAGCACGGACGAGCTCTGTTTTGCGCTCTTCGCATTTCGCATTTTTTCTGGAATCGCCAACGGTGGTGGATCGGCTATTTTCCCATCGCGATGCAAACATAGGCCCCTCAAGTTCTGATGGCGTTCGCTCCGCATCCGATGCTATTTGGACTGGTGGAGAACGTCTAATCCGAACTTTTTGGCAGCGCCTCGCGAAGCGAGATGCTCGTCACAGAGTTCTACGCATCTTAAGCAACCGACGTGCCAACGATATTGCGCGAGAGTTCCTCAAAGAACAACGCGCCTATAGCCGCCATAGATGAGTTTTACTGTTCGACTTGAGACATCGATGTCCTGAACCAGACGCAGCTCAAACAATAACACCCCGGACAAGGCGACGAATCTGCGTTCCTTCAGCAATCGCGTCAATTAGCTGGTTCTTCGTCATTTTGACCATAATAGATTCTTTTGAGAGGCGCATAACAGGGCATTGCCACCCATTGAACGGCCGTTGGAAAGCGGTACAGCACTACCCACAAGGTGAACCGCCCCGGATTTTGTGGAGGCTCCAACTCTTGAGAGAATGGAGCCATGAACAAGAAGGTAACGAAGTTTTCCCCGGAAGTCCGAGAGCGCGCAGTGCGCCTGGTGCGCGAGCAGCGTAGCGAACATCCGTCGATGTGGGCGGCGGTCGAATCGATTGCTCCGATGATCGGCTGCACACGGCAGACACTGCACGAGTGGGTCAAGCGCGACCAGGTCGACCACGGTGAGCGCGATGGCGTGACCTCAGACGAGCGCGAGCGCCTCAAGGCCCTGGAGCGCGAAGTCAAGGAGTTGCGTCGTGCCAACGAGATTCTCAAGGTCGCGAGCGCATTTTTCGCCCAGGCGGAGCTCGACCGCCGTTTCAAGTCCTGAAGGCCTTTATCGATCAGCATCGCGACACCTTCGGGGTCGAGCCGATCTGCAAGGTCTTGCGGATTGCCCCGTCGGGCTACCGACGCCATGCCGCACAGCTTCGGGATCCGTCGCGGCGCTCTGTTCGCGCAATCCGAGACGAACGTCTGCGGCCGGAGATCGAGCGCGTGTGGCGGGCCAACATGCAGGTCTACGGCGCCGATAAAGTCTGGAAGCAGATGAACCGGGAGCGTATCGCGGTGGCGCGCTGCACGGTCGAACGGTTGATGAAGCAACTGGGTTTGCGCGGCGTGATGCGAGGTAAGCGTGTTCGCACGACTGTTCCTGATGCCATAGCCCCGCGTCCACTGGATCGGGTCAATCGCCAGTTCAAGGCGGCACGGCCGAACCAGCTCTGGGTTTCGGATTTCACCTACGTTTCGACGTGGCAGGGCTGGCTGTACGTGGCCTTCGGGATCGACGTGTTCGCTCGCCGTATTGTCGGCTGGCGCGTCAGTACCTCGATGACCACGGACTTCGTTCTGGATGCACTTGAACAGGCGCTTTACGCGCGACGCCCGGGCGACGACGGGACCTTGATACACCATTCGGACAGAGGGTCCCAATACGTCAGCATTCGTTATAGCGAACGGCTGGCCGAAGCGGGCATCGAACCGTCGGTCGGCAGCCGGGGCGACAGCTATGACAACGCCTTGGCCGAAACGATCAACGGCTTGTATAAGGCTGAACTGATTCATCGCCGCACCTGGAAAACGCGAGAATCCGTTGAACTGGCAACGCTGGAATGGGTGGCCTGGTTCAATCATCATCGACTGATGGAACTCCTCGGCTATATCCCGCCCGCTGAAGCTGAGGCAAACTACTATCGGCAACTTGAAACAGCTGCCGTTGAACCCGCATCAACTTAAACCAACCAGCCTCCACGATTCCCGGGGCGGTTCAATCGCCAGACCGACGAACCAGCGGAACAGCATGGTGTAGGAGATTTTCTCCATCAGCATGCGTTCGCTGCGAATCGAATACAGCACTTGCAACAGCAGTGCGCGAATCAGCTTCTCCGGCGCGATACTTGGGCGTCCGCCCTTCGCGTCGCTCTCGTACATGCGTGAAAAGACCGAATCCATGCGAGTGAGCGCTTCGTTCAACCACAGCCGAATCGGTCGCAACGGGTGATTGGCCGGAACGAAGTCGTCGAGCCTGGACATCGTGAACATCGATTCTGTATAGCCGTCCGCTCCGCGCATCGCTTCAGTCTCAGTGTTGTTCGATTCTTCATTTCAACGTTTACCCCTCCCGCGCGGATGACGTGCGCGGGAGGTATTTCAACAGCCTGCTAGGGCGACATCGGCCGGCTGGTTGAAAAGATAGTACCTGAGGGAGTCGTTTGAGCGACGGGCATCGCGCCGATTGCAGCCTTCGTTGCGGCATAGCCGTCGTTGTATAGCCGCCTGCGCACCGCTGGCGCCATGTTTCTGTCGAACGAACTTGCATAGCCCGTTTGCACTCGCACGATGGTCACTCCGTTCTTCACGTCCAGCTCGACGTGCGCCGCCTCGTTTGCCGCAAGCATCAGGTCGATGATCCGCGGGGCAAGGGTGCACAGGCCGTGATTGCCCGGGCGCAGTGCAGTGTCGTCGGACACCAGGTAAATGCCCACGCGCGGCACGTCGTCGACCGTCAGGTCGCTGGCTGGCACGTTGTCGCAGGTGCCGCCGTCAACAAGCAACGCGCCGGAGCACGCAACTGGCGGAAAGACCACAGGAATCGACGCGCTCGCGCGCGCTGCGACGGCGATCGGGACCGTAGGCGTCGTCGCGCGGCTGAACAGGAACTCGCGCTCCGTCAGCAGATCCGCCGCGATGATCTTCAGATCGAGCGGTGAGTTGATGAACGTCCGGCCGCCCGTTCCGCGCTCAAGGAACGCCTCCAGCGCTTTCCCCCCGCAGAGTGCCTGGTGGCGCAACACGGCCCACGGCGAGAACCGCATTATTGACGACCAGTCGAGTCTCATGCAGAGCTCACGCATGTCCGTCAGCTTCATACCTCCGGCGAACATCGCCGCGACTATCGAGCCTCCCGATGTGCCCGCCAGCTCGACGATTTCATACCCGGCATCGACGATCGCCTGCAGCGCGCCGAGATGCGCGCCTAGGCGAAAGCCGGATCCGCTCAATGCGACGCGAATTCGTTTGGTCATGATTCCGCGCTCGCCGTCGTCGGCGCCGTCGTCGCGGGTTGCAATGACAATACGGTATCAATGCCGGTGACAATCACCACTACAGGCACGGTCGGCTGCACCTGCTTGGTCAGCGTGGCCTGTGTGCCGTGAGTAAAGACGCCCGACTTCGTGAGCACGTTAATCTCGGGCTGGACGCCTAGGCAGACATTCGCCGCGATCTGCGCGGGTGTTTGCGTCGGAAGCGACTTGCAACCGACGAGAGCGACAGCCGCAAGAAGCCCTGCCGCGAGCAGCATAGAATTGCGTTTCATGAGGGATTTTTTACCTGAGGGTTTTTCATTGCCGTCACGACTGCGCTGGCGGCTGCCCCTTGCCCCTGAAAAACCTGAACGTCGGTCTCCCGGAGCGAGATGCTGTAATCGCCGCTTGCCGAGCGCGCGCGAAGCTCGCGTCAACGGTCACCATGGTTTTGCTTTTCCACAACCCTGACATGCAGCGACTGGTCGCGATGCCGCCGCTTTGGGTGATCGGTTCGATTTCATAGCAAGCCATCCCGGCATACCGGTGCGACGCGCATCCGGACATTGCACTGGACGCGAGCAGCGCGAGCGAAGGATCACTGGAACGTCGGCTGAGCAGCCGCAGCGGCTAGAAAGGTCGTTGGTGCAACCAGCGGAACTTGTGCCGCGGTTGGCGCTGCGACGGCGGACACCTCCGGATATATCCGCGGCTCGGATTGCAGGTCTGCCGGCGACAGCAACGTGGTCGCTGCGGCGCCGGGCGCGGACGTCGTGGGCGCGACGGCGGAGGCCGCCGGATATGACGGAGGCTCGGGTGGCAGTTCCAGGGCCGACAGGGGCGCGGTGGCTGCGGCGCCGGGTGTAGACGTACTGGCCCCGTGGACACCGAGGCCCGTGATGGTCAGCGCTAACGCCGCAACCAGCTGATCGGGGTTGGCTTTGCCCATCATCACCAGCGCCACCCACGCGCCGAATGCCAGCACGCAGGCGACGAATTTCAATAACTGGGTCGAGTTCAAGTTGCTCTCCTAAGGTGATGCCGCGATCACGGCGAAGCGAAAGTGCGTTCAGCCCCAGAATTGCGCGGCCGCGAACGCTGCCATGTCCGGCTGCGCGATGCAATCGGATAGCCGATGGCCCGCACGCGACTGGAGCCGCGGAGCAAGCGGGCAATGAAGATCCGCCAAGTCCAGTCACAAATTTGCCTCATCAGTCGCTCCCCGATCGCCGATCACCACGTCCAGTCGGGTGATAGGGCGCTTCAAATCTTCGACCTCCGCCTCGGCGCTGCGCGCTCGCAATTCCGCCTCCTCAGCGGAGCGCTCGGCGGCGCGCATAAGCTCTTCGGCGCGATCGGCGCGCTTCACAGCCAGAAGCTCGCGCGTCTCAGCCCGCCCAGCCCTCTCCTCTGCCAGCGTCGCCAGACGCTCGAAGCAGGCGATCGCTTCGACCTGGCCGGCCGCGTCGGCCTTGACGATCTCCGCGCCTCCTTCGCTTTCCGCTTGGCGACGCCGGTCGATCTGCCGCCACATTCGGCCACCGACCCAAAACGTGCCGATCCCACCGAGGGCAGTCGCGATCAACTTCACGCCGTCGTTCCAAAAATCCGACATCGGCCCGATCTCCTGTGCCGGTGCTGCGGTCAACACGGTGCATGGAATAGTCAATGTGCGCGTCCTGCGGCGTCAAAAAAGCTTTTGTCAAATGCGACATTTGGTTTTCTCGTATTGCGCGCAGCGCGCCACGTATTTCCTGCCTTCTCACAAACTATTCGCAACCGCCAAACGATCCTCACGCGGCGCCACATTCCGGCACCCCATTCAACTTTCCAGCTCGCGCCGCTCCAGCACGCCGTAGACCGACCGGCCTCTCACAAGCTTCCCTTCGGTGAACCCCAGATGCGGACTCACGACAGCCGCACCACACGCACCTCAGCACCCTTTCAAGTCGAGGCCAATCTTGAACCCCAATATTGCCCGTTACAGGCAACCCTTCGCTTCTTGCGCGTTCTCACTCCCGCTTTCCCAACAGTATTCCTCGCGGTTTACCCGCCGCCGTTTCCTTGACGCGAAACGATGGCCGGAAATCGGCGTTCCCGCGTTCCCATCTCCACCGTCCCGAGCACTTCTGGGCCTCTCTGTTTAGCGCCTGCCTCTTCCCCGATGGCGTTTTGACGACGTGCGCCCACATCAAAAAGGCGCAACCAGCCATATACCTTTTGGTCAGAGCCAACAGCAGCTTGGGCTCTTTCACAATAACGAAGATTCTGTCAGCACAGCAGCTCACGTACGTTGTGCACGCGGAGCTTGCCTGGCCCCCACACCGCACGGCGGCTGGCAGTGTCGATTCCTTCCCGGTTGCCCGGGTGAACCCCGCCTTAACGGAGGGTACGTTGTCCCCGGAGCTGCGCACCCGACCGTTACCGATCGCGCGCGTCCGGGTAGGCAACTGCTGGTCGTACAGCAGGTCACGGCTTCAAATTCCCATATTCAGGTTCTTGAATGTCACAAGGCAGAGAAGAGCTTGCCATCCACTACATTGCCGATTTACGTCCAGCGGACGGCGACACGCGTCGCACTTGATGACTTGTGTTAGCGGCTCTTAGTTCGCGCTTACGGTTTAAGGTCTTCGGATCAAATCCGTTCTGCCTTTATGGCGGGCGCCCACAACGACTACTAGAATGCAGCGCCGGTGATAACTGGATTACCGAAGAACATGGTGCCCCATTGCTGCAAGAGTCGTCCAAAGCAATAGCGAAACGATCATTGCGGAGGCGAATGAACGGCTCTGTCAGATTAACGCAGCAGCCAAGCATCACTTTCGTCCGGGACTTGATGTTGCGGTGGTCCTGCTCTACCAGATTATTGAGATATTTCGAGGATCGGATCTTCGTGTCCTCAGCCAGCAAGCCATCGACCTTCATCTCGCGCACGGCGCGGTGCGACCGCATGGCCGTCAAGCGTGATGCTCTTCGGTGGCTGGCCCTGATGTCTGATTGCCTTCCTGAAAAAGGCTTTTGCCGCCTCCACGTCGCGCTTTGCACGGAGCGTGACGTCCACCGTCTGCCCCCCGGGATCCACCGCCCGATAAAGATAGACCCACTTGCCACGCAGCTTGAGACAAGTCTCGTCAACACGCTAGGACTGGCCGGTGGGCCTGCCGACGCGATTCCACCGTTTGACGAACTCCGGCGAAAAGCGCCGCACCCAGCGCAGGATCGTCGTGTGGGCCAACGGAGACCCCGTTCCGCCATCATTTCGACCAGATCGCGCAAGCTAAGCTTGTAGCGCAGGTACCAGCGAACACACAGAATGATCACATCGCGGTCAAAGTGACGGCCTGCAAACAGTTCGTCCAAGCTCTTCAGCTTGCTCATCGTCGGTTCTCAACTCGTTCAGCCCGACACCTTAACCGATTCGCCCCCCGCTATTTGAACCAGAGCCGTTTGCGCCATCGAGGGGCGCAAACAACGAATTGTACGATGGCTTACAGGTTGGACCGGGAAGAGCTTTTAGGTGTTCGGTGTGCGCCTCCGGCTCAAGGCGTCCGAAGGGGATTCGTCAAACTGCTTGTGATAGCTGCGAACGAGCGCCGTGTAAGTTCGCACCCCCCACTTATTTGCCGTAGAGAGGATTTCACGACGACCACCGATCGAGTCGTTCCGCAAGTCTTCACGGACACCTTCCATTCGCAAACGTCTGATTAGCTGCTTCGGCGAGAGGCCAAGCGATTTCTTGAATGCCAGTTGCAATGCGCGTTCCGTTACCCCAATCTCGGCGGCGAGTTCGCGCACCGAGAGGTGGGATCGGTTGATGTTTTGCTGCATATAGCGATATGCGCGGCGATAGCGTGCCGGCAAACGCACAGCGACGTCGTCCAGATATCGGTCACGACTGCTGGCGATAGCACGATACGAGACGTGTATCTGCGAGTCGTCGCGGAGACATTTCGCCGCAGTCAGCGCGTAGCGTCCGAGCAAATCCACGGCCTCGCGGTGGCGTCCGAGTGCCTGCTGCGTCCGAGCGAGCGAATACAGATATTCAAGCTGACGATGTCCCGTTGAACCCGCGTAGTTAATTCTACGGAGCGGTTCAAGTACTCTTTCCGCGAGTTCAGGCGCGTCGGCTGCCAGCGAGGCCAGTGCCGCTTCTACCCGCGTCGTGCTCAGATAGTCGACGAGGCCTTGGTGCCGGGCCCAGTTGAGGTGCGTCTCGATACCGTCTAATTCAACTCGCGCGCCCTTTGCAAGCGTCCGCAAACTGCGCAGATAATCGATACGTTGACGCAGCAGCGGCGTACGGACATCAAGCACCTTGCATTCGCGCATATCCGTTTCGTCACGAAGGGAGCGCACGTCAGCCTTGACTCCGATGCTGCGCGGCGTCATGTCATCCAATCCAGATTGCCAGTACGCGTGATTGTCCAGGAGCGGCGAACCACGCAGTTCGCGTTGCACGGCGACGTCGAAGTGCAACGTGGCGAGAATCTGCCGCCACAGGCTCGATGGTAGTTCCGTAGTTGCAGCTTCAAGTTCGGCCAGCTCACGTGCGCAATTGTTCGGGTAACCGAGGAGGTGCAGGATGCCCGCAATAGCCAACCGCAGTTCGACGTTCAGATTGGGGTCGTTTTCGGCCTCCTCTATAGCCCGAGCGAAGCACGACAACGCGGTCGCCAGCCGATAACGGAATACCGCTTGCCATCCGGCGTTGCGGCACGACGCGGCATTAATCACTCGGCGCGGCGCGCACATCGCCTTCTCGACGGCGCGATACTGGTCTTCTGGCTCATCGCAAATGCCAAGCATCAACTGCATGTCGGCATGCATCCGCAGCAGTTGCGGCGTGCGGCGGATGCTCGCCGAGCGACCAATTTGAGCCGCTGCGTGCCGCAGATTTCCCTCGCTCATGGCAGTAAGGAAACTCTCGGGAAGACTCTGCAACGATAGCGATCCTATCAGAGGAAAATACAATGTGAGGAACATTTAACACTCCGGGTGACATTCGTACGCTTTGCAGACCGTTGAGATACACCTCATCACCGCGCGGGATGCCCTTCGAAAACAAAAGCCGCGTCGGCTTCAAGAGGTCGTACGGCTTGTTCGGACAGGATCCCGGGATTTTAAAGTGGAACCACCGGGGCAATCATGCTGCCCATGTAATCGCAGGCAGCGTCGCGAAGTATGCCTCATCCGGCGCGCTGTCTTCCAGACTCGAATGAGGTCGCCTCTGTTTATACGGCTTTGTCAAGTTGACCAACGTAGACTGTAGGCGCACCAGCAATGGTAGCTATCCTTATTGCATAGCCATAACGATTGAGGCAGTTCCGGTCCAACCGTACCATGTGGCGAAGCGTTCCTAGAGTGCGGCACGATGACTTGCCGCTTTCATTCGATGTCTGGGCAAAGCAAAGTGCTGCCGGGCCGAACCGTGAGAGAAACGCCTGAGCGCGACGCGCATCGCGAAAGGCAGGCATCTGGCGTTCGCGTCTGCGGGTCCGCTGGTGGCTGTTCCCGGCGCGGTTATTCACGCGTGCAGCCGCCTTGACGAAAACGTGCTTCACGTGGGCGGGCTCTCGAGTCCCGGCCTTCGC